>NZ_CP126625.1:1866936-2178092 GCF_030219325.1 Geothrix sp.
GTAGTCCTCGGTCGTGACCAGGGCAGCGGCGGCGCCGTCGTTCACGCTGGGGGCGTTGCCGGCGGTGACGGTGCCATCCTTCTTGAAGGCCGGGCGCAGCCTGGCCAGGGATTCTGTCGTGCAGTCGGCGCGGGGGCCCTCATCCTCAGTGACGATCAGGTCGCCCTTCCTGCCGGGCACGGCGATGGGCACGATCTCGGCCTGGAAGGCGCCGGCCTGCATGGCCGCCAGGGCCTTGCGGTGGCTCTCGGCGGCCCACGCATCCTGGGCCTCGCGGCCCACGCCGTACTTGTCGGCCACCAGCTCGCCCGTGTGGCCCATGTGCTGATCCGTCATCGCGCACCAGAGGCCGTCGAGAATCATCGCGTCCTTGGCCTCGGTGTGGCCCATGCGGGCGCCGGTGCGCAGCTTGGGCATGAGGTAGGGCGCGTTGGACATGGACTCCATGCCGCCCGCCAGAACCACCTCGTGGTCACCCAGGCGCACGGCGTTGGCCGCCAGCTGGATGGCCTTGAGCCCGCTGCCGCAGACCTTGTTGATGGTCAGCGCCGACACGCTGGCGGGCAGGCCGCCGCGCAGGGCCGCCTGGCGGGCCGGGGCCTGGCCCACGCCCGCGCCCACCACGTTGCCGAAGATGGCCTCCGAGGGCAGGGCGCCCGGCACCGCGGCCAGCAGCGCCTTCACCACCTGGGCCGCCAGATCCGGCGCCGCCAGGGGCGCCAGCGCCCCCTGGAACTTGCCGATGGGGCTGCGGAGGGATTTGAGGATGACGGCGTGGGACATGGGGACTCCGGTGGTGCGCGGGGCAATCAGGTCAGGTTCGACCGCTTCTGGGTGGGAAAGGTCTCGTCCAGGGCGCTGAGGTCGAGGTTCTCCAGGTTCAGGGTGGGGGGCGCGGCCACATAGACGTCCGGGGCCTCGTCCTGCAGGTGGCGGCGGGTGCGGTCCATGAGGGACTCCACTTCCCGCAGGAACTTGAGGCGCTCCATCTTCAGGTTGCGGATGTGCACTTCCAGCTCCACCACATGCTGCTGGGCCTCGCGGACCACCTCCTCGGCCTTGAACTGGGCCTCGCGGATGACCAGCTCCTTCTCGCGGTTGGCCCCGTCCAGCACATCCTCCCGGGTGCGCTGGGCCTGCAGCAGGGTCTCGCGGAAGATGCGGTCCTGGTCCTGGTACTGACGCAGCCGCTCGCGGTTGTCGAGGATCTCCTCCTTGAGCTTCTGGTTCTCGGCCAGCAGCTCCTCCCACTCCCCGGCGATCTCGTGGAGGAAGGTGCGGACCTCGGATTCCTCCAGGCCCCGGAAGACCTTCTCGAATTCCCGGCGCTGGATGTCGAGGGGGGTGTATTTCATGATGGCCTCAGGAGGTCAGGGCCCGGAGGAAGACCCGCTGGATGACGCCGAGCAGCAGCACGGCGATGAGGATGTCGAGGCTGAAGCCCCCGATGGGCGGGACGAGGGCCCGGATGGGGTGGAGGATGGGCTCGGTGACGGTGTGCAGCAGGCGGACCCAGCGGTTCCGGGGGTCGATGGGGAACCAGGACAGGATGGCCGTGGCGATCAGCAGGTAGATGACCGCATCCAGGGCGTAGTAGGCGATGGTGAAGAGAAGGGGCATGGGCAGGATCCTGGGAACGCTTCATGATAGCTGGGACGAGGATCTTCCATGCGCATCGGCATCTCCTGCTACAGCACCTTCGGCGGCTCGGGCGTCGTGGCCACGGAGGTGGGCAAGGCCCTGGCGGCCCGGGGCCACGAGGTGCACATCCTCAGCCCGAGCCTGCCGCCACGCCTGGTGGGCTTCGAGGACCGCATCACCTTCCACGAGGTGCGGGCCAGCCCCTACCCCCTGTTCGAGGATGCGCCCTATTCCATCGCCCTGGGCTCGAAGATGGCCGACGTGGCCGAGCACAACGGCCTGGACATCATCCATGCCCACTACGCCATACCCCACGCCATGGCGGCGCTGCTGGCGCGCATGGCCGTGCCCCACCTCAAGGTGGTGACCACCCTGCACGGCACGGACATCACGGTGGTGGGCAGCGATCCCAGCTACCTGCCCATGGTGAAGATGGCCATCCGCGAGAGCGACGGCGTCACGGCCGTTTCGGAGTATCTGCGGGACGAGACCGTCCGGACCTTCGGCGTGGACCGCGCCATCGACGTCATCGGCAACTTCGTGGAACCCCCGGGCCAGGAGCGGCCCGATTGCCGGGCCTGGCTGGCCCCCAAGGCCGCCTTCGTGCTGACCCACATCTCGAACTTCCGAGCCGTGAAGCGGGTCATGGACGTACTCAGGGTCTTCGAGCGGGTGCGGAAGGAAGTCCCCGTGCGCCTCATCATGGTGGGCGACGGCCCCGACCGCGTGGAGGCCGAGGCCTTCTGCCGGGACCGCGGCTTTGCCGCCGAGGTGCGGTTCACGGGCAAGCAGCTCGACATCGGCACCGTGCTGGCCTGTTCCGATCTGTTCATCCTGCCCAGCGCCACGGAGAGCTTCGGCCTGGCGGCCCTGGAGGCCATGGGCCACCGGGTGCCCGTCATCGCCAGCCGGGTGGGCGGCCTGCCGGAAGTGGTGCGGCACGGGGTGGACGGCTACCTCGAGGCCCTGGGCGACGTGGACGCCATGGCGGCCGATGCCGTCCGGCTGCTGCGGGACGAGGATCTGCGGCTGACCATGGGCACGGCCGCCCGGGAACGTGCCCTGGGCACCTTCGCCGAAGGGCCCATCGTGGACCGCTACGAGGCCCTGTACCGCCGTGTCCTGGGCCAGGACTGACGGGCCATCCCGGCATCGCTCCGGAATCAGCCAAAGGGCCGGGTCCGCCGATGAAGAGGAGATGAAGGAGTCCCGGTGACGGTTCGGCAATTCGTACGCATGGTCCTGCTCCTCGGGTTGACCGGGGTGGCCTGGGCCACCGGGGGCTGGCGACGTCCCTTCGAAGTGCTGGGACCGGCCCAGGGCCTCCCCGATGGGGGCGTCCTCTGCATCGCCCAGGATGCGGACGGGTTCATCTGGCTGGGCAGCGAGGTCGGGCTCTTCCGCTACGAGGGCGGGCAAAGCAGCCACTGGAGCCGGAAGGAGGGGATGCCCTCCGACCATGTGGACCGGCTGGCCGCAAGCCCCACCGGAGGCGTGTGGGCATCCACACCCCAGGGCCTGGTCCGGCTCCGGAATGGGCGCCTCGACCTGGCCCGTTTCCCGGATCGGACCCCCTTCACCGGCACCCTGGCGATGGCCCACGATCCTTCCGGGCGCCTCTGGATCGCCGCGACGCGGGGCCTCTTCGTGGAAGGGGAGGACCTGACCTTCAGGCCCCACCCTCAGGGCCCGCCGGGACAGGTCTTCACGGTGAGCGTGGGCCAGTCCGGAGCGATGCTCGTGGGCGGTGAGCATGGCCTGACCGCCTTCCGCCCCGGCGGCGGCATCGAATCCTGGAATTCGAGCCAGGGCCTGCCCCGGACCCGCATCGAGCTCGCCCGTGAAGACGATCAAGGCCGATTCTGGGCCTGCTCGGGCCGGACCCTGGTCATGAAGGAGGCCGGGGCGACCCGTTTCACCGATCAGTCCAGGCTCCTGAAGGCCCCGGTCACGCCCTACGGCGACTTCTTCCTGGATCGGGACGGGTCGCTCTGGCTGCCGACCCTGAAGGGCGCGCTGTGCCTCCAGGGTCCGAAGAGCGCCGCGCTGGACGATACCGCGGGCCTGCCCATGCGCTGGGTCCGGAAGGTCTTCCGGGACCGGGAAGGGGGCCTCTGGCTGCTGGGCACGGCGGTGGCCCGGCTGCAGGGAAACGATCAGCTCTGGAACCACCCACTGGCCGAGGGCCCCTCCGGCGTGATCGTCTGGGCCTTCCTGCGGGATGTCCGGGGACAGCTCCTGGTGGGCACAGATGACGGCGTCTTCCGGGTGGGCGCGGCCAGCCACGCGCGCATTCCGGGCACCGAGGGACGGCGCATCAAGGGGCTGGCGATCGACGGGACCGGCCGGCTCTGGATGGTGGGGACCACTGGACCCGCGCTGTGGCTCGGCCCTGGCGAATCGACGGCCAGGGTGGCCCCGCTGGGTGAGCTCGGCAGCGCCCTGAACACCGTCATGGCCGATGGGTCGGGCGGGATCTGGGCCGGCCATTCGCGGCTGGGCATCCTGCATTGGGACGCCGGGAAGCAGCGCCTGGTCCAGGAGGTGGGACCGGAGGTCGCGCCATCGGGGGCCCTGGGGGCATTCCAGATGCGCCAGGATGCCTCGGGCCGGCTGTGGGTGGCGACCACCCGCGGCCTCTACCTCCGGGAGCGCTCCGGGGCCTGGCACCTGTTCGACGAGAAGGACGGAATCCTGCCCTTCGGCCTGCATGGGATGGCCTTCCTGCCGGACGGCAGCGCCTGGGTCCACTACACCGAGCCCCAGGGCCTCCAGAGGATCCGCATCGACGGAACGCAGGTCACGGTGCTCGAGCGGCGCCGGGCGGGACAGGGGCTCCGCTCAGACCGGATCTACGCCCTGGAGGTCGACCCGGACGGCCACGCCTGGGCCAGCTCCAGCCAAGGTTTCGAGTGCCTCGACCAGCCCATCCGCCTGGGCCGTAGGGAAGGCATGATCAGCGAGGACTGCGATCTGCTGGCCCTGCTGGCCGAGAAGGGCCGGATCTGGGTGGGGACTTCGGCCGGCGTTGTCCGCTACGACGGTGGCGAAGGGCCGGCCGCCCTGCCACCCCCGCTGCCCCAGATCCTGTTCGCCCAGAAAGGGGAACGGCGGCTGGAAGCCCCCTTGGCGGCCCTGGAGCCGGTGGCGCCGAGGGAATCCAGCCTCGCCTTCCGCGTGGCCGTTCCCAGCTACCGCCACGAGGGCCAGCTGAAGATCCAGGTCCGCCTGGTGGGCCTGGAAGAGGACTGGCGAGACCTCGAAGCACCCCTGACGCGCTATCCGAGCCTGCCTGCCGGCAGGTACCGCTTCGAGGTCCGGGCGGCCCAGCCCGATGGGGCCTTCGGCCCCGTCGTCAGCCTCGCCTTCGAGGTCCTGCCCCGGTGGTGGCGCACCTGGTGGGCCCTGGCGCTGTGGGGCCTGGCCGCCGCCGGGCTGGTCGTCCTCATCGTCCGCCTGCGGGTGGCGAGCCTGGCGCAGAGCAAGGTGGAGCTGGAGGAGCTCGTCGCCAAGCGGACCGAAGAATTGCGGTCCCGGAACGCCGACCTCACCGAGGCGCTGGGCCGGGTGAAGCAGCTCTCGGGCCTGCTGCCCATCTGCGCGAGCTGCAAGAAGATCCGCGACGACCGGGGCTACTGGAACCAGCTGGAGCAGTACATCAGCGACCATTCGGAGGTGGGGTTCTCCCACGGCATCTGCCCAGATTGCGTGGGCACCCTGTTCCCGGACTACTCGGGCCACCATAAGACCAAGGCCAAGGGCGATCCCTGACGCGACCGGCTCGCTAGAAGCGCCGACCCAGGCCCAGCCAGACATTGGGGCCGGTGGAATCGGTGTCCGCCGTGACCGTGGGTGAGGGGGCCAGGGAACCCGAGGCCGGGACCGAGTGCCGGAGCCGGGCCCAGGAGTAGCTGAGACCGGCCTCGGCGTACCATGTCCTCCTGTCGGAGACGTAGGCGTCCACCCCGACGCCAAAGGTGGCGATGGGGAACCAGCCGCTGTTGTCCACCTGCAGGGATTCGTCCAGGACGCCGTTGCGCAAGGCGAGGCGGGTCCGGTCCTTCTCGTAGGCGAGGCCGACCCCTCCGAGCAGGAAGGGCACCCAGCGCCCGTTCGCACCCAGGGGCCGGTACTGGGCCAGGACGAAGAAGTCCGCGTAGATCGAGTATTCCTGCTTGAAGGCAAGGGTTGCGGCGCCGGCGGGCGTATCCACCGTGGTCGTCCCGTCGATCTTCCCGCGGGACCAGTCCAGCCCGAGCCCCACCTTCCACTTCGGATCCAGCTCCCGGAAGAGCTGCAGTCCCAGGTTGAGGTTCGGTACGTCATCCCAGGTCCGGAAGGCGGCGCCGAAGGTCGCGTTGATCTCCCTGATCTGGCGGTTCGTCTCGGTCTGCTTCGGCCAACTCTGCTGGAGGTAGGCCGTCATGGACCAGGGAGACCCATCCTGGGCGCGGGTCGGCAGGCTGAGGCCAAGCAGGCAGACCCCGGCTTGGACCAGACGAAGGCGGAGACGGGCAGACGACATGGCACCATCCGGGAAATCCTCCAGGGATAGGGCCCTCAGTTCGGCCTGTCAATGAGGAGCGCAAGGTCACTGATTGGGTCGAGAGGGGAAGTCGAATCATATGATTCACTGAAGGCTGAACTGTGATGGCTGCCACTCCCCTGGAATGCCCCGTTCGAGCAGACTGGTTTTTTGCCTGTAGGGGCCCCCTTGCCTAGCCGGTTGCATCCAAACGACGGATCCGTCTTTGACCTCTTCGACGGGGCGAAGGTGGTGGATGTCGAGGCCCTGACCCTCGAGGTCCACCAGCTGCGGGAGAAGGAGAACTTCCTCAACCGCCTGCTCATGGCCATGACCCTGCTCAGCCGCCACCGGTCCATCGTGTCCGGAGACCTCGGCAGCGCGCTCCGCGACATCACCCGCATGGCGGCCCTCTCGGTCCAGGTGCAGCGGGCCAGTGTCTGGTTCCTCGACGAGACGCGGACGACCCTGACCTGCGCCTGCATCTTCGACGGGCTTGAAGGGCTCCACAGTGAAGGTGCGCGGTTGTCGGCCGGCGACTACCCCACGTATTTCGCAGAGATCGAACGCGGCCGGGTGGTGGCCGCCGAGGACGCCTGCCAGGATTCCCGCACGCGCGAGTTTGCCGAGGGCTACCTGGTCCCGCTGAGCATCACCTCCATGCTGGACGTGCCCATCAAGCAGGGCGACAAGCTGGCGGGCGTGGTCTGCCTCGAGCACACAGGCCCGATGCGGGCCTGGCTGCCGGAGGAGAAGCAGTTCGCGGCCTTCGCCTCCAGCCTGGTGAGCCTGGCCATCGAGGCCACGGAGCGCCTGGAGAGCGCGGAGAAGGGCCGGTAGGGTCCCCGCCCGCCACACCCGGTTCGACCCGAAGGTCGCCATCGACGGAGCCGGGAGGGGCGGCCTCCCCGGGCGTCCACCCCGGCGCCGATCCAGGCCCAGCCTCATTCCCGTCATGGAAATCGCCTTGAGCTGACTGGGATTCTCGACCAGTGCAAGCGCCTGCAGAGGGGGCCTCCGGGGCTCCGGGCAGGGGGGGACCGCTTTACGAATTTCCCGGGAACTCAATTCGGGCTTGAATCTGCCGCGATTGAGGGCATGATCCTGTGCGGGCCCACGCCCTTACACAGGAGCCATTTCATGGCCGAGAACCTCACCAAGGCTGAACTCGTCGAAGCCGTCGCCAAGGCTGCCGACATCACCAAGTCCGCCGCCGCCGCTGCGATCGGCTGCTTCCTCGGAACCATCTCCGGCCACGTCGGCAAGGGCGGGAAGGTGACCCTGGTCGGCTTCGGCACCTTCTCCCAGAAGGTCCGCAAGGCCCGCACCGGCCGCAACCCCCAGACTGGCGCCGCGATCAAGATCGGCGCTTCCAAGTCCATGGGCTTCAAGGCCTCCAAGGCCGGCGCCGCGAAGAAGGCCGCCCCCAAGAAGGCTGCCAAGAAGAAGTAGTGGCGTTCTGAGAAAGGCAGGCGGGGAGGCTATGTGCCTCCCCGCTTGTTTTGTACGACGGGGATTTTTGTACTCGACAATGCTTGTCAAGCGGGCTTTGGACAAGCTGCTTGGGCAGACTCGAACTGGCGGCCCAGGGGTCATGGGGACCTGGATGAAATTGCCTCGCTATGAATGAGGCGCAGAGGACGCCTGCCCTGAGTGGCTCCGCCTGGCTACCAGCCGATCCGGATCCCGGGTCCGGTTGCCTAGAAGGGGCTCTCGCCGAACCAGGCCTCGGCTTCAGCGAGGGATCTGACGATCCGGATCGTGATCTGCGGATGATCGTTCAAGGTCTTGAACATCTGGGTCATTCCGTAGGTAAGGTCTCTATCCACGATGAAGGCCGATTTGACCGGATTCTTGAGGGGCATGGCCTTCCGGATCTGCGCAAAGTCGAACACGTCTTCGAAGGAAATGTCGAACACGTCCACGGAGCCGACATCGACAACCCGATTCGGCGTCACATCCGTTGATGACTCGATCTCCTCCACTCGCCGGGTGATCTCCTTGAGACCCATGCGGGAGAATGTTCCGGTCAGCTGCAAGATCACATAGTCGTCGTGGTGGATAAACAGGAACGCCATGATTTCCTCTGAGGGACGCCTCAGGTTACTCCTCAAGGAGGCAGACTCGAACTGGCGCGTGGCTGGCCCCGGCTGCGGACGCTGCGCAGGCCCCACTGGGGCCTTGCTCGCTGCAGCCACCATTCGCCAGGAGTGGCGAATAGGACGGCATCGCCGCAGGCGATGGCCGCCCGAAGGGCGAGGGCACAGGAGGTGCCCGAGTCAGCCGGGCCGCCACTGCTTCTCGGCAGTCCGAGTCTGTTGGCTTGGGTGGGGGTACAGCAAAACCGGAGCCTCTCGGCTCCGGTCTGTTGAGTGGTGGCTGGAGGCAGACTCGAACTGCCGACCTAGGGATTATGAGACCCTCGCTCTAACCACCTGAGCTACCCAGCCACGAAGGGACAGTCTAGCGCGGGTGCGGGCTTGGGTCTAGGCGAGATCCTGCACCAGCACCACGATGAGGCGCTTGGGGCCGTGGACGCCGTAGGCGAGGGTCTGCTCGATGTCGGCGGTCTTGCTGGGGCCGGAGATCAGCAAGGCATTGGGCGGCAGGCTCCGGCCCCAGCCCAGGGCCTTCACGGCGGACCAGAAGGTGTCCTGGATGGTGGAGGCCCGCAGCAGGGCGATGTGGATGGGGGGCACCAGGGACATGAGGCGCGGCTCGGCGGAACCGGGCATCAGCAGCAGGCCGCCCGTTTCGGCGATGCCGCCCACGGTGCTGGTGAAGCCGGCGTCCACGCCCGTGAACAGCTCATCCTTGAACGCCTCGACGGGGCGGTCGTAGGGCATCAGCTGGGTGCCCCCGGGGGCCCAACCCTTGGCCAAGTCCGCCCCGGCTTCGCAGGTGGGGCCGAAGAGCAGGTTCTTCAGGCCCTCGCGGTCGCAGAAGGCCCTGACCACGACGGGCCAGGTGGCCGGGGTGGCCTCGAGGAACTCCGTGTGGACCGCCTCCATGCCCTTGCGGAGGCGCTCCACACGCTCAGCGGCGGGCCACTGGCGGCGCTCCAGGACGGCGGTGTCGAGATCGGGCAGGGGGCCGGACCCGCCGGCGGCGCGGAGACGGCCGAGGATGGCAGTGCGGGCGTCAGTCATGGGAGCCTCCCTCGGCGCGCATGCGCTCGCTGAGCGAGCGGCGGGCCGGAACGGGTTTGGTGCGGGTGCGGGTCCAGTTCTTGATCAGGGGGGCCCCGGCGGGCAGGGCCTTGCCGAAGCGGGTGGCGAACCAGGAGGCCACCCGGTAGAGCGCCGGTCGCTTCAGGACGCCGGCCCAGATGCGCCAGGCCCAGTCCTCGGCGGCTGTCCGGCCGGTCCCCCGGCCCAGCACGTTCGAGCCCACGTCCTCGTGGGTGGCCTCGCGGCGCAGGCGCACCAGGATCTCGGGGATGGGGATCTCCACCGGGCACACCTCGCTGCAGGCGCCGCAGAGGCTGGACCCATGGATCAGGTCGTGCCGGACGCCCACGCCCTCCATCTGCGGCGTGAGGATCTTGCCGATGGGGCCCGGGTAGATGGCCTCGTAGGCATGGCCGCCGATGCGGGTGTAGACCGGGCAGTGGTTCATGCAGGCGCCGCAGCGGATGCAGCGCAGGGTGGCGCGGAGCTGGGGATCGGCGTACATCCGGGAACGCCCGTTGTCGAGGATGACGAGGTGGACCTCCCGGGGGCCGTCCTTCTCGTCCGTGCCCCGGGGGCCGCTGATGAGGTTGAAGTAGGTGCTCACCGCCTGGCCCGTGGCGGAGCGGGTGAGGATGGCGTAGAGCGGCGCCACGTCTTCCAGGCGCGCCACCACCTTCTCCAGCCCCATGACGGCGATGTGGAGTGGCGGCACGTGCGTGCTCATGCGGCCGTTGCCCTCGTTCTCCACCAGGCAGAGGGTTCCGGTCTCGGCCACGGCGAAGTTCACGCCGGAAAGGCCTGCGTCGGCGTGAAGGAACTTCTCGCGCAGGACCTTGCGAGCCATGGCGGTGAGCTCGTCCACGTCCTCGGTGTACTTCGCATCCTTGATCTTCTGGCTGAACTGCCGGGCGATCTGATCCTTGTTCTTGTGGATGGCGGGCATGATGATGTGGCTCGGCGTTTCGCCATCGAGCTGGATGATGTACTCGCCCAGGTCGGATTCCAGGGCCTCGATGCCCTTGGATTCCAGGAAGGCGTTGAGGTGCATCTCCTCGGAGACCATGCTCTTGCCCTTGACCAGGGTCTTGGCGCCCTTGGCCTGCATGATGCCGAGGATCAGCTCATTGGCCTGCTCGCAGGTCTCGGCCCAGTGGACCTGGATGCCGTTCTTCGTGCAGTTGGCCTCGAACTGCTCCAGCAGCTCGGGCAGGCTCAGCAGGCTCCGCGAGCGGATGGCCGTGCTGAGGTCCCGCAGGTCCTGCAGGTCCCGGGGATCCGGGAACTGGTTCCGGCGCTTGGTGATGAGGCCGTCCATGGCCCGGCGGAAGTTGGCCCGGAGCTGGGGATCCAGCAGGGCCTTCGAGGCGGAATCGCGGAAGAGGATTTCTTTCTCAGCGTGCATGGGTGCGCTCCCAGAGGAACTCGGCGATGTGCTGGACGCGGAGCGGGCTCTGCTTCGCCTCCAGGGTGCCGTTCACGTTGAGCAGGCAGCCGCCGTCCGTGGACAGCAGCACGGAAGCGCCGGTGGCCTCAGCATCCGCCGCCTTGTCGCAGGACATGACGCCGGAGATCTCCGGCTGGCGCACGGAGAAGGTGCCGCCAAAGCCGCAGCACTCATGGGTGCGCGACAGGGGCGCCAGCTCCACATTCGACAGCTGGCCGATGAGGGCCTGGGGCTCGCCCTTCAGGCCCAGGTCGCGGACCGCGTGACAGGAGCTGTGCCAGGTGACCTTCACGGGCTCACCCAGGTCCTTGAGCTTCACGTCCAGGACATCGACCAGGAACTGCGTCAACTCGTAGACCCGGGCGCTGAAGGCGCGCACCTGGGCCTCGTCGGGCTGCCCGTGGAAGAGTTCCGGATAGTGGACCTTCATCATGCCGGCGCAGCTGCCCGAGGGCAGGATCACCGGCAGATCCTTGGGGAACAGGGCCACCTGGGTGCGGGCCACGTCGCGGGCCTCCTCCCAGTAGCCGCAGTTGAAGGCCGGCTGGCCACAGCAGGTCTGCCCCTCGGGGAAGACGACTTCCACCCCGGCCTGGCGCAGGAGCTGGATGCCGGCCATGCCGGCATCGGGGAAGAACAGGTCCACGAGACAGGTCCCGTAGAAATAGACTTTCGTCGGTTTGTCGCTCACTTGGCCACCTCCGGGCGGGTCGCGGATTCGAGCAGGTACAGGAAGCTGCGGTAGATCTCGCCCGTGGAGCGGGTCATACCCACTTCGCAGGTGCGGCTGCTGGCGTAGTGACCATCGAAGGACTGGCTCTTCACTTCCTTCGCCTCATGCTTCGTGGCCGAGGCGGTCAGCTCGGCATGGGTGAAGCCGCGGTCCCCCGCGAAGCCGCAGCACCCCGCATCGCGAGGCACGACGACCTTGTCGGCGCAGGCCTGGGCCACGCCCTCCAGTTTGGGCAGCAGGTTCATCTTGGTGAGCGAGCAGACCGGGTGGAGCACCACGGAGCCCACCTTGCGGGTCACCTGCAGCTTGGGCAGCAGCACGTCGTAGGCGAAGGCAGTGCTGTCGATGATCTTCAGCTTGTCGAACTTCGCCTGGTTCTCGGGCGTGAGGTAGGCCCGGCTGGTGACCACGCCGTAGGTGCAGGGGCTGGTGTCCATGACGACCGAGAGGCGGCCCTCCTGGCTCCATTCCCAGAACTTCTCGATGGCGTGGTTCACGGTGTACTTGTGCGCCAGGTCGAAGCCCTTGGAGGAGAAGGGTACACCGCAGCAGGTGCCTTCGACGTCGAGGGGGATGTGGACCGGCACACCGGCCCGCGCCGAGACCTTGACCAGGGCCTCGACCAGGCTCAGCTCCTCGGACTCGCCGGGCAGGTGGCCCATCATGCGGGAGATGCAGGCCGGGAAGTAGATGGCCTGGGCGCCTTCCAGGGAGGTCACGGGCAGGGGCGCCTTGGCGGCCCTGGGCATCTCGGGGCTCCATTGGTGGGAGGCGCCGAAGGCCTTCATGACCCGGGTGATGAAGGGCATCACCTTGGGCCCGAAGAGGCTCTGCACCATGTGCCCGGAGCGCAGGGCGACCCGCATGACCGGCTCCACCGTGGCGAAGTTGCGGGCCACGGAGAGGGCGATCTTCTGGGCCCGGCGGCTGTGGCTCGCCCGCCGGAAGCGCTTGGTGAGCTGGCCGGTATCAATGCTCACGGGGCAGGCGGTGGCACAGAGGCCATCGGCCGCGCAGGTCTCCAGGGCCATGTAGGGGAAGGCCGCCTGCAGGGAGGAGAGCAGGGCAGGGTTCTCGTGGTTCCCCTCGAGGCGCGCCATCTCGCGGCGCACGACGATGCGCTGGCGGGGCGTGAGCGTCAGCTCGCGGCTGGGGCACTTGGGCTCGCAGTAGCCGCACTCGATGCACTTGTCGACCTCCTCCTCCACGCCGGGCATGGGCTTGAGGTCGGCCACGTGGCACTTGGGGTCGGCGTTGATGATGACGCCGGGGTTCAGCAGGTGCAGGGGATCCACCAGGGCCTTGAGCTTCTCCATGACGGCCTTGGCCTCGGGGCCCCACTCGGCCTCGACGAAGGGGGCCATGTTGCGACCCGTGCCGTGCTCGGCCTTCAGGGCGCCATCGTATTTCTTCACCACCAGTTCGACCACGTCGTCGATGAAGCGCTCGTAGCGGTCCACGGCGGCCTGGTCGTTGAAGGACTGGGTGATGACGAAGTGGAGGTTCCCGTCCTTGGCATGGCCGAAGATGATGGCCTCGTCATAGCCGTGCTTGGCGAAGAGCTTGGTGAGGTCCACGGCGGCGTCCGCCAGGCTCTCGATGGGGAAGGCCACGTCCTCGATCAGCACCGTGGTGCCGCGCTTGCGGACCGCGCCCACGGAGGGGAAGGTGCCCGAGCGGATCTTCCAGAAGAGGGCCTGCTCCACCGGGTCATGGGTGAACCGGGCGGGCTCCATCAGCTTGAGGTCGGCCGTCGTGGCCAGGGCGGTGCGCTCCAATTCGGCACGGACGGACTCGTCCCGGCCGTGGAACTCCACCAGCAGCGCCGCGGCGCCTTCGGGCAGGGACTTGATGCCGGGGGGGATGCCCGGCTGGTTCTCGACGGATTTCAGGGAGGCGCGATCCAGCAGCTCCAGGGCCGCGGCGCCCGCATCCCGCAGGGGGATGATGGCGGCACAGGCGGCATGCAGATCCGGGAAGAGCAGGAAGGCCGTCACCTTCACCGGCAGGTCGGGCACGGACTTCAGCACGGCTTCGGCGATGAAGGCCAGGGTGCCTTCGGAGCCCACCAGCACATTGCGGAAGATGTCCACGGGCCGGTCGAAGTCGATGAAGGCATTGAGGGAATAGCCCGTCGTGTTCTTCATCTTGTACTTGGCCCGGATGCGCTCGGCCAGGGTGGGGTTGGCCAGGAGGTCGGCCTTGAGGTTCAACAGGCCCTGCGCCAGCTCCGGCTCGGCCTCGCGGAAGCGCGCGTCGGCATCCGGGGCGGCCGTGTCGATCACGGTGCCCGAAGGCAGGACGAAGGTCAGGGATTCGAGCGTGTGGTAGGCGTTCTGGGTGACGCCGCAGCACATGCCACTGGAGTTGTTCGACAGGATGCCACCCACCGTACAGGTGTTGATGGAGGCCGGGTCGGGGCCCATCTTGGCCTTGAAGAACTTGAGGGCGTGGTTCACGTGGGCGCCGATGACGCCGGGCTGGACCTTCACCTTGGCCCCGCCTTCCAGCACCTGGATGCCCCGCCAGTTGCGGGCGACTTCCACGAGAATGCCATCCGACACCGACTGGCCTGACAGGCTGGTGCCCGCGGCCCGGAAGGTCATGGGGATCTTCCGCTCGTGGCTCAGCCGGAAGAGCCCCCGGATGTCCTCGACGCTTCCCGCGAAGGCCACCGCCTTGGGAATGAGCCGATAGAAGCTGGCGTCCGAAGCGAAGGCGATGAGGTCCACCGGCCGGTCCAGCACGCGGTCCGGGCCCACGATGGCGACAAGGGAATCCCTGAGGGAGGTGGCGGTGGCAGTGATCATGAGAAACATCCTCTCCCCGCGTAGGGGCGGTAAAAAGTCCCGCCGACGATCAGGATGTCGGCGGGACCCAGGTCATTCGTCTGAAGTCCGCGCGGCCTACTTGGCCGGGGCGGGGGCGGGCGCAGCTGCGGGGGCAGCCGGAACGGCAGGCGCGGCGGCCGGAGCGGTCGTCACGGCGGGGGCAGCGGGCACCTGGGGCATCCAGTTGGCGGGCAGGACCTTCGCGTAGAGGAAGATCACGACGCCGACCATCGCGGCCAGGGCCAGGCTGTGGAAGAACACGTAGCGCAGGATGGTGCCTTCTTCGCCCTGCTGGTTGGTGGCGACGGAGGCCACCACGAGGCTCTGGGCGTCGATCATCTTGCCCATGACGCCGCCGGTGGTGTTGGCCGCGGCGGTGAGGATCGGGTTCAGGCCCAGCTGCTGGGCGGTGATCTTCTGGAGGCCGCCGAAGAGCACGTTGGCGGAGGTGTCACTGCCCGTGAGGGCCACGCCCAGCCAGCCCAGCATGGCGCTGAAGAAGGGGAACAGGGCGCCGGTGCTGGCGAAGGCCAGGCCCATGGTGGCGTCCAGGCCCGCGGACTTGGACACGAAGCCCAGGCCCAGCATGGCGGCGATGGTGAGCAGGGAGATCTTCACGCGGTTGACGGTCTTGCCGAAGATCTTGACGAGCTCAAGGAAGCTGAAGCCCGCCACCAGACCGCTGAGGATGCCCGCCAGGAGGAGGCTGGTGCCCGTGAGGGAGAGCCAGTTGAAGGTCCAGACGGCGGCTTCGGCCGAGGGCTTGGCGACGACCGGGGGAGCCTTGATGACCATCTTGTGGAGCTTGGGGATCTCGAAGTTCTTGACGGTGTAGCCCATCAGGAAGTTCGGCTTCTCCTTCGTGCCGCCATTCAGGAAGGTCTTGACCTGGGGGGTGCCCCACACGAACACGAAGAGGGAGAGGAACACCCAGGGCAGCCAGGCCTTCACGATCTTGCCGGTGGGCTGCTCGACCTTCTCGGTGTGGGCCTCTTCGCGCTCGTGCTCGTAGCGCCAGGTGGTCTTGGGCTGCCAGACCTTGAGGAACAGGACCAGGGACACCATGGAGACGATGGCGCCGATGATGTCCACCAGCCAGGGGCCGTGGAAGTTGCTCACCGCGAACTGGGTGATGGCGAAGCTGCCACCGGCCACGAGGCAGGCGGGCCAGACTTCCATCATGGCCTTGCGTCCGGCCATGGTCCAAATGATCCAGAAGGGCACGATCAGCGAGAAGATGGGCAGGATGCGGCCGGCAGCGGCGCTCAGCATGTCCAGGGGCAGGCCGGTGACGCCGGCGAGGGCGATGAGGGGGCTGCCCAGGGCGCCGTAGGCCACGGGAGCCGTGTTGCCGATGAGGGCCAGACCGGCGGCCTGGAGGGGCCGGAAGCCCAGGCCGATCAGCATGGCGGCGGAGATCGCCACCGGCGTGCCGAAGCCGGCGGCGCCCTCGATGAAGGCGCCGAAGCTGAAGGCGATCAGCAGGGCCTGGATGCGGCGGTCGCCCGCCAGCCCGGCGATGCTGTGCTTCACCACCTCGAAATCACCGGATTTGACAGTGATGTCGTAGATGAAGATGGCGTTCAGCACGATCCAGCCGATGGGCAGGAGACCGAAGAGCGCGCCGTGGACGGCGGCCATGCCGGCCATGCCGGCGGGCATCTTGTAGACGAAAATGGCGACGGCCAGACAGGTGAGCAGGCCCAGGATGGCGGAATAATGCGCCTTCACATGCTTGGCCAGGAAGCCCAGCAGCACGAAGACCGGCAAGGCGGCCACCAGTGCGGAAATGAAGATATTCCCCATGACGGGGGAATAGACTTGGGTCCAGGGGGTCATGCAGCCTCCAGAGGGGGGTAGGAAGAAGATGGGGGGGTAGGGTTATGGGAAAGAGCTTGGGCGAAGGTTACAATGGGTCTAGTGGTCAGACCATACTGAAGAGTGGTATTTTTGATCACACTTTCCATGTAGTATTTTTTTCAACAGTTATATTTTTTCATAAAGCGACCCCATGGAATTCTCCCCCATCAAGACCAAGCGGCTCTACGAGGAGATCGTGGAGCAGATCAAGCAACTCATTACCGACGGGAGGCTGAAACCGGGGGACCGGCTGCTGGCGGAGCGGGAACTGGCCGATCAGTTCCAGGTCAGCCGCGCCTCCGTGCGGGAGGCCATCCGGACCCTGGAGATGCTCGGCGTCATCGACATCCGTCCCGGCGAGGGCACCTTCGTCCGGGGCACCGAGACCGATGACATCATCCGCCCCCTGGCCATGTTCCTGGCGGTCGAACGAAGCTCGCTCCTCGACATGTTCGAGATGCGCCGCATCTTCGAGACCGCCACGGCGGGCCTTGCGGCGGAACGCGCCACCGAGGAGGAACTCGACCACATCGAGGCCATGCTCGAGAAGATGCGCGAGCGGCTGAACGTGCTCGATCCGGAGAAGGGCGAGGAATTCGACGCAGCCTTCCACTACGCGGTGGCCGAATCCACCCACAACAGCCTGCTGACCAAGCTGTTCAAGACCGTGTCCGAGGAGTTCGCCAAGGCCAATTCCGTGGCCCGGCGCCAGCTGTACCACGACAACATCCAGAACGCCCAGAAGATCATCGACCAGCACTCCGAGATCCTCGAAGCCATCCGTTCCCGGTCGCCCAAGGCCGCCTCGGAAGCCATGCTCGCGCACCTCATCTTCGCGGAGGGCGAGCTGAGGAAGTGGATCGTTTAGAGCGCCCAATCACGGCCATGCAAAGCGGGCACGCGAGTGCCCGCTTTGCATGGTGGCCCGGTGGCTACCACACATGCCATCTAAAGTAATGTGAATCGACATACTTAATTTTATTGCCTCTTGATCATGCCCCCAGATCTGCCCCCAGAGTCAGGATGGCAAGCAAGCTAGCTTTCAAGGTTTTGGCCCCGATTTCATAAGATCATGGCCTAGTCAATTGCCGTGAGATTCATCCATGACGACCCACCAAATCGTTAATCAAAGCCGAGTTCTAGGGCCGAACAAATGGGAGAAGTCGTGACTCCCCAGGTGTTCACCGCTGAGTTCATCAGGGGGCTACCCCCCGATTCATGGCTTCTTCAGGTTGCGACAATTGACCAATTCAAGGAAGTTCGTGAACACATTGAAGGTTTTATTGACTTGATGGGTGAACAGAAGGCCAAGGCAATTCGGCTATTCCAGAACCCGGACATGCCCAAATTCTGGGATGCATACAAGGAACTGATGGTTGGGGCCATCCTCCTCGAATGTGGAATTTCCGCCCAAAACAGCCCAAGGGTTATGCGAGGGGACGGAACCTCACAGACACCGGATTGGGTGGTCTTTGGTGAGGACGGTCGCCCCACTCTGATTGTCGAGGTAACGTCCCTTCACGGGAATCAAGACGGGGAAACCCTCCGGTCCCAGGTTGAAGACCTTCGAAATCGATTAAAGGAAGGACTACCTCCTGGATTCGATCTCGAATTGAGCGACTACCTGGCCCCCGAAGTGGACGATTTGGCAGTAGCCCACTCAAGTTTGGTGGAGGCACTCACCATCGCTTTGGGACCAACGGCTCCACCTGACAGGTTGGAACACCGAATGAATCTGGAAGAAATTGCTCCCGATCTTGGTTTTTCTGGCGTTGTGACTTGGAAATGCCGGGAAGCCGAAGGCCCGTCATTGATTCAACCCTACATCTTCGTTGGAGATGCAGGTGGCTATGACATGGATAGATTCAAGAGCTCTGTAGCAAAAAAGGCACGGAAGTACGAGGTCATATGCTCTGAATTGAACTGCCCACTTGTGGTAGCAATCTGCCCTGAGTTCTGGGCGAATATCTTCCCTTCAACCGTCGACTACTTCTTAGCTCGGTGCGGATTCTTCGAGAGAGTCAGCAATTCACTGAGCAGCATCTGGATTTGTGATTGTGGAGCTAGCTGGTCCTGGCGGTCACACTTAGTCCATAACCCTAAGGCCATAAGACCAACCCCAAACACAGTGCACGACAAATGGTGAACATCGTCCCCAAAGCCTGTCAGACCCGCTTTTTGCGGTAAGCCGACTAGACCAGAATCCAGAGCCCTCATCAGTCAATATCAGGGAAAGAAAGGCATGGCCATCCAGGAAGCAACGGCCAGCGCGCTTCGACTGGAGTGCCCCCAAGTTCCCACGGCATGGGCGAGGTTAAAATTTCGGTATCCCAGCTCGGTCCAATCTCTGCCCTGATCCCAAACGTTGAGCAGGAATTCGATGATCAACTTCTCCCCATTCGAGGCGCCAGAGTATGCGTTTGCCACGATTGGGTTCGACACCACGTCGTAAGGCCAATAGCTGAGCTTGTAATCGATCTTGAATGTCTTCAGAAGTGCGGTCATCTGGGGATGTGAATGAGTAGGTCGGGCCAGGGCTCGGCTTTCAATCGGGCGATGATCCTTGTTGTGCATGTTGTTCTCCAAATTGTTAGGGATGGATATTTCCACTCGATGGTTAGGGACTCCCCCGATGTGGCAGCGCCCAGTGAAAGAGCCTGCAGGTGAGTTACCCAGGGCACGAGATCACCCTTTGGTGAGATGGCTCAGGCCGCCTCAGGCCACGTCTTCGCGAGCAACTTTCGCGGACTCCGGGATGGAAACCGGAGAAACCGAACAAACCGACGGGGCCACTTCCACACGCCATCGTTCGGAGGAGGTGTTTCCGGCCGCACGCACAATGCGCCTGCCATCTACGATCCGTCCGACGTGACGGCGCATCCACCAGCCAACTTTGCGGGAGTTAATCGCCCCTCGTTCTCCAGCGATTTCCTCCATGACATCCCGAAGGTCCGCATCCTTGTCCCCGTTGGCCGCAACCCTGCGGAGTGCATCACGGACCATGGCACTGGTCTTCCCAAAGGTGTGCATCCATGCATCCAGGAAGCGTAGGAGGACATCCCTTTCCGGGTCCTCCGTCATGGCTTCAAAAATAGAATCAGTTGGATCATTAATTCCAAGCCATAGAAGCGGTTGACGACAGAAGTTAGACCAGTCTTCATAGCCGGCAAACGGCCTGCATTCCTCCTTGGGGCATCCAGCGGCCACCCATGCACAGATGAGGGTCAAGACGGCGGATACATACCGGCCGCGCTCCTGGAGCACCTCTCTAATCAGGTGGGGTCGACAGAAGGATCTGGCCGCGGGGACCTCACATTGGGGGGCCAAGTGAATGGAGAGGCAGCGGCGTGTCATGTCCCGCACCGGATCGACGTTGTTGCCACTGGAGAGCACCAGCACACGGGTGGAGACGCTGACGGTCTTAGACAGGCCCAAGATCCGCCCCGAAATGAATTCGGAGGTCAAGGCCGTGCAAAGGCTCTTGTGGGGCACAAGATCTCCAGTCAAGTTGTCGAACTCAACCACAGCCGGGGCCCGCAGCAGTTCCGCCAGGAGTAATTTGCGACATTCCTCATCGTCGGCAGGAAATGTAGTGGGGGTGCCACGCTGAGGCGTCGCGAAGGCAGTGATCAACTGGCAGAGGTAGGATTTCCCCGAACCTGGCATATGGGCCCGAGCGTGGAACATCGGAGCCAGTGGCAGGCTCGCACGAACGGTGGCGGTCAGGATTGCAGCCAGGGCCGCAGCTCTGTCTACCTCACGGGCGAAACTGAATTCAGTCAACAGGTCGTGAAGCACCTCCAGAGCTGCTTCTGCATCCTTTCGAGTGGGGGCCTCCGAGATGGAAAAGGCCTTGGAGTTGAATACTCCGAACATGCCCGTGTCAGGGTCGTACCCTGCCGTCCGCACCAGGCTGCCATCAGGCCGGAGGTATGGCTGGCGGGCCAGCCCGTTCAACACGGGAAGGTGAGGGTAGACCGAAGAATCGAAGAGCACGCCAGCATGGCGGGCAGGGGGGTCAGTCCTCACCCAATCCTCTGAGCGCCCATCGAACCGCTCCCAACTCGCCACGCCTGCGAGGGCACGCACGAGGGCGGGCTGGGAGACCTCCTGGACACGGGTCTCCCGAGTCCCGGGATCCGTGTTCACCGTCACGATCAATCCTCCGCGCTGGTAGAACCTGCGTGCCTGGGCCAGCTCCCGCTCTGCCGCGTCCACCACTCGATGGATCTCTCCCGCGACCGTGCGGATGGTCGGCTTCATCCGAGCTTCACTGGGCTGGATCCCGAGGAAGGCTAGCAAATCCCGGATATGCCGCCCAGAACAATGGCCATGCTGGCACTTGAAGCCACCAATGGGCCAATTGTCATCTGGCTCGAAGTAGGCCGTGCCATGGTCAACGCCGCCAGAATGCTCCTCGACCCAGGGGCAGGTCAGATCATGCTTCCCCTCACCCAGCGGGGTCTTGTAAAGGCCCCGATCCCTTAGGGCCACGAGGACCGGATTCTCGTCGGGACGAGGCAGCAGGACCGCGTCTCCATCCTCTGGATGGGATGCAGGATGTCGCGTCTCACGCCGTGTTGAACCACCAGCAGCCGCAAGATCCAACTGGAGCCCTGCGACCAGTTCATCCATGGAGTAACGCCGCCCTGGTTCCCAGGACTTCATGCGGCAGCGGAAGGCTGGTTGATGCTTGCCATTACTGCCCACAGGGAGCCGAGCCAGTCGAGCGCGAGGACCATTCGCCCCCGGATCGCACAATCCAGCCGTCACGATGGCCTTCATTAGGCGATCCGCCAGAAGGCCATCCAACAGCGGTTCCTTGAAGGCGTAGCCTGCCTGGAAGTTCCCCGGGGAAGTTTCAAGAAGCCAGGTTGGCGGGAGCGTAAGCCGATCCAAGGGCACCTTCCCACCCAAGTCGTCCAGCATGACCGCAGGAAGTGCCATGAATTGTGCCTTCCGACGACGGTATCGACCCGACTCGTCGGGCCTGAACGCGGCCAGGGAGAAGTAGGTGTTGGCCTCCGCCGCGCCTGCCGGGTTGCCATCGGACCAGTGAGAGCCGAACCAGGCCGAAGCACTGACTTGCCCAGGATGCCCCTCAAAGCAGACCACGACGGGCCGCGCATTGCCGGATGGGCCAATGAAGAGGGTCCGCAGGAATTCCTCGTTGGTGCAGAGGTCGGTTTCCTCGGTTCCTCGGGTTTCCCCTTCGCCATTCGGAAAATCATTCGCTGACGATTCGCTCACTTCTGCTCCCTTAGACCAGGGGCCTTCCGGCTGGCTTCGAGGGTGCGGACAAGGGAACGAATCTCGGCGTCCCCTTTTCCAGCAATGCGCGCTTCGTTGAGGGCCGCCACCTCGTGTTCAGGCCATCCTACGGACCGGGCGCCGAGCGAGACAGGGCGGGTGAAGAGCCCCTGCCGAATATCCAGGTAGTGAGTGCTCCTCGATCGGCCACGGGCCTGGAGCACAGCAGGGAGGCGGAGAATGGCGTACTTCACCACTATTCCCCTCCCTGGATGGACCGCTGGCCATCCTGTCCAAGGACAGGGAGGCTAGATTTCCATCGTTCGGCCTCCTCCCTTTCCACCAGAGTCCGAGTCCCCACCTTCTTGGGAAACAGCCGCTTGTTCCGCACTTCCTTGTAGAACTGGGATTTGCTGATATCTGCCCAACGAAGAAACGCCCGAACGCTCATCAGGCCGCTGAGATGGGCCCCATCATCCCGACAGGGAAGGGGGGAAGGTGAGTAGATGGCCATGAGCCCTCCTAATTGGCTCCTAGGGGGGTCAGAGCGGTCTGTTGTCTTGCCTCAAGGCCAGTCCGGTTCGAGAATGGGCTGCCCTGAGGAGTCATCCCCCGGGGTGCCCCCCTCCTTGTCCGGCCACCTGGTAAGTACTGGATGGGGAGGGGGGGCAGTTGAGGTAGCGTAGGTGCGATGCACCAAACAACCACCACGGAGCAAGTCTGAGTCAACCCATGTAAGTGCGGAAGTCCAAACAACTTGCGATTCAGTCGAAAAATTGATTGTAAAAAATATTTGACTTTTTCTAAGTGATCTGCTAAGCTCCAGGCTGCGCAAAGCGATTAAGCCTTGAGAGCATAAAGACCGACTTAGGTCCAATGTCCCAAGGTTTTAAGAACGACCAGGTTGTGGTCAATTGTGACAAATGTCACACCAGAGTCGTTACTTGCGCCCAGCTCTCCCTGGCGACCCGGAGTTGAAAGTGCAACCGCAATGCCACATGGAAGGTGGCCATTCACGAGCGTGAATCGCTTCTTCCGAAACTCCTCTCAATGGCAAGAGTCCCACCCCTCCGCCGCGCGGAAGCTGTGCCAGCGATCACTGCCCAGAACCACATGATCCGCCAAGGGAACGCCCAGGCTCTCACCGGCAGACCGCAGGCGAGCGGTGATTGCCATGTCCTCGCGGGAGGGCGTGGGATCCCCGGAGGGGTGGTTATGCCAGGCCAGGGCCGTGGTGGCACCGTAGCGCAGGGCCTCGCGAAAGAATTCTCGGGGGCTGATGAGGGTGGCGGTGGCCGTCCCCTGACTCAGAATGCGGTCGGCCAGTAGCTCGCCCTTGGCATTGAGGGCCAGCAATCCGAAGCGCTCTTCGGTCCAGCCCTGAACCTTGGGCAAGAGGTACGTGCCAGCCGACCGGGGCGAAGTGATACGCGGACGGTCGAAACCCACTCTGGTGCTGCGGCGGTGAACCTCCTGAAGGATGGCGAAACGGGCCATCTCGGCTTTGCTGAGGCCTAAAGCCTGGAGTTCAGAGGGCCCCATGGCCACCAGACGACTCATGCTCCCGGCCTGCTGGAGGATCTGATCGGCCCGCCCGGGGCGCACGCGGTTCAGCATGGCTTCGATGATCTGGGCATCCGAGAGGGATTCGGGCCCGTAGAGGGCCACGGTCTCGGCGACAGGAAAGACCTTCGCGGTCGCTTGGGTGGAAACAATTGGGAAGAGAGGAAGACTGGAAGGGGTCATGGCGTTCTCCGCGCCCACCGGATCGGGGCACGAAAACGCCGGGGTCCCCCGCTCCCCAGGCCTGGACCGGGAACGAACCGGGTAACGAAGAGAACCGGGCAGAGAGCGGGTAGGGCCGCCGTGGCGCGGGATCAGGACAACCGGCAGTGCCTGATCTGGAATGGGTAAGGAATCCGTGAATCCCACTCCCTCGCCCCCCTCGCAACCAATGGGTCACCAGCACCCTGACCCCGACCAGGCACACCATGGGCACAGTCCAATTCCGGTCTCGTGGCGGAGTAGACGGCGCGGTGACAATAGCCCTCCCGGCAATCCCAATGCCAGGCATCTCACGGCGACCCCCTTTCCCGGACCTTTGAGATGCGCATCAGGGCACCTTGGTTGATCACCGTGACTTAAAGCGGGGAGTCTCGCTTATGCCGAAATGGGGGGCTTGAATCCCTTGGGAAATGCCACTCGGAAGGCTACCGTCAAGGGATAGCAAGGACTGACCCATGGGCACCCAAGATGGGGCATCGAGGATATCGATGGCCAACCCAAATTCTAAGCGTGACTGGAATCGCGCCAAGGCAATTGCCCAGCGATGGGTCGAGACCCTCCGTATCGCGATCGCCGCTTCTCTTGTGGTGCTCATTGTTCTTTGGGCCATCGCTCCTTGGATCAGCGAAGGTGAGAAGGCGCCACAATGGTTTCAGCGTATCGGAAAGCTCGTGGCCACCTACCCCTGGTGGGCGCTGCTCCTAGTGCTTGGCATCGGCTTGTTCGTGAAATACGCGAATGCCAATTTCTGGAAGACTGGCCTCGCACCATGGTCCCTCCTGCGGACGATCTTGATGTATCCGCGCTTGTGGATGGGGGCTTTGCTCAGCACCACTATGCTTGTCTGGATGCTGGGGAGCTGGAAGGGCCTTACAGGGTGGTTGGGGTTGCCCGAATCCACAGTTCTGCTGATCAGCCCCCATGCACCCATCGGAATCAAGGCGGGGCTCATTCTGTTGGTGGCAGGGGCCACGACGTGTCTGTCATTTGTTCCCTGGCGTTCGCCCGAACCCAAGGAATCCCTTCCTAGGGATGGACAATCAGAGGACCCCGCGGGTGTGCCGGATTTTCGGGATTTTGAAGAACTTCGAAATTGGCTCAAGGACGACAAGCCGGTGGAGAAGTTGGACCAGGACCGCTTCGGCCATCGGAACATCGCTCAACGGATGGCCCAGCGCCTATGTTCTTCCAAACACCCCTATTCCCAGGCGGTGCTCGGCCCCTTAGGCTCAGGCAAGAGCACCTTGGGGCTGTTGGTGCAGGATGCCCTCGATCAAGCGTCCGTGAAGGGCCGGGTCCGGCTGGTCCAGATCGAGCTTTGGCCCTTCACCACGCCCGCAGCTGCAGTTGAGGGCATTCTCCAACGCTTGGTCGACGAATTTCGGAAGGATGTGAGCGTCACCAGCCTGTGGGGGCTTCCGGAAATGTATTGGGAAGCAGTGAGTGCGGCGGGCGGTTTCTGGTCCGTGCTGGGGCGTCTTCTAAGGGGCCGGTGGGATAGCCCCCCGAAACTCCTCTCTCATCTCGATCAGGCCGCCACCGCCGTCGGAATTCGATACGTCTTGTGGGTGGAGGATTTGGAACGTTTCGCAGGAGCTTCGATCTCCGACGATTCGGAAACCACTGAACAAGCTCTGATCCTGGCCCCCATCCGGGCCTTGCTTCATGGTCTCGACCGTTGCGATTCGCTGGCTGTTGTCACCGCGACAACTAACCTTCATGCCCGTTTTGACCTGGAAAAGATCGCCCGTTTCGTGGAGCCGATCCCCCGCCTGCCGAAAGAGAACGCAAAGCGTATCCTGGACCAGTTTCGACGAGGTTGCACCACGGATCGGCCCGATTTAATCGACCCGGCGAGAGATGCAAGGCCCCGCCGGGAATTCGATGGCACCCTGGCTCAGGAAGATGGGTTGTCATCACGATTAGAGGATTATTTGTATTCCTCCCCAGGATTTACCGGCGCTTCTTCGACGGGCATTGAGTCCCTTCAAGACGCGCTCCTCACCCTATGCGAGACGCCCAGAACCTTAAAGCAGGCCCTTCGAAGGTGCCTAGATTTCTGGACGGCTTTGCCAGGAGAGATCGACTTCGATCATCTGTTGGCGCTGAACATCCTGCGAACTTGTAAACCGGATGTGTTCTCGCTCATCCAAAAACGGAGCAAGGAACTGGTCTGGTCCACTACAAAACCCTTTCAAGAAAGCGAGATCGGTCAGGTCATCTTGTCCGATCCTGCGATGAAATTCCGTATGCAACAACCCACTGTTGATGAGGAACGTGGCCGAGATGCTGTGATCTACATCATCAAGTCCTTGTTTGGTACAGAAGCCAGGGATCTTCTACCCCAAGGCATTTCCGCCAAAGACTGCGAGGAACATTGGCGGAGATTCCTCGCGGAACCATACTTGCATCCATATGAACGCCATCAGACTTTGTTCCAGAAAATCAGAGATGCGGACCTAGTTGAGTTGCTTGCCTTTCTAGAGTCTCCGGAGCAATCCGGAGATGCAGCCTACTACTTGTCCTGGTTGCGAAAGGCTGATTTGGAGTCCCTGTTCGGGTTGCTCATAGACCGGAGAAATGGAGAAAAGCCGGATCGTTGGCCATTAGATGCCAACGGCACCAGGAGAGAACCCCCGGGGTTATCTTCGCTGCTAGAAGCCGTCCAGCTTGCACGAGGACGTGGCCACTTGGCGGGCGATTTCCCTTGGGCAGTTTTCTCTGACAAGGTGGACTCGCTCATCGCAGCAAACCTCTCATTTGCTTTCCGCTTAAAGCAAACATTGATTGAGAATTTTGATCTCGGGCCAAACGCATACTTCCAGCAGCAGGCCCTGTCGCGACTACATGCCAGCTTACGTCTGCATTACTCTGGCAAGCCGGATCGATTGGCTGATGCCCTTCAAAACGCTCTGCCAGCAACTCTGAATGTGCTTTGCGGGAAGGCCGCATCTGGTGGAGTGGGAAACCAAGGTCCCTTCACGCCCTGGAAGGGGTTTGCTGCAACCATTCTTCGAGCGGCTCGCCACAATCCCATCCCGATGCTTCCGCAAGTCGCTGCAATGGTTTTGGAAATGGATCATTCTGATTCGGACCGTTTCGACCGCTACCGATTCCTGCCCGACCGGGCTGGCGCGCTTTTCGGGAGCCCGGAGGCTGTACTGGACCTGGTGAGAGGGCGGCGCTTAGAGGAGTGGTCTGGGGGTGCCGCCCAAATGGTGGAAGCTCTCTTCAAGACGCCCCCAGAAGGTGTCACGCCCTAGGGTTAATACAATTGTTCACGAGTCCCAAACCCAGAAACATCGATGGTGGGCATCCAGCCAATCGCGACTGTACCTACCCTCCGCAAAGTGCTTGGTAAATGTCTCTCTCTGGCCTCGAATACAGATGATATTCGCCAAGAATTATTGCCTCGACTTCAGTTTGTGGAACTGCAACTCCCATCTGGAGATTAGGAGTTACATTTTAGGCCATCGAATTCATAAATAATTTTATCATATTTTAATGAAATCATTATTTCGTCAGTATCGGACATGTTTGAAATAATATTTTCTAGATAATTTAGTTCATCAACTGGAAAAGCATTGACCATACTTATACCTACGTGACCAAGATCTATAGGCTTCCCAAAAAGCATAAAAGGTACCACGCGGTTCCCATTGATAGTCAGCGGCTGACCTGTTTTCCAATCATCTAATAATCCGGTAGCTAAGACCTTGTCGGCGGATAATACGAGACTTCCTTCTAGTAACGAAGGAACACTCACTGCTCCATGCTCAATGGCCATCGCAATGATTTCGATCGTATTGATATCCTCCTTTTCAGGCGCATCCTTCGGATATCGAAAGTCTGTTTTAAGTTTATTATTAATTGTAACTAGCCATTTCAAAATAGTTTCAGAGCCATCATAAGTTGCAGCATCGAAATTCAGTTTGACTCCTTCACCTCTGAACAGGCGGAACCCATGTTCTGGAGATGTAACTTCAAATATTTTTGGAACTGCCATATGTTTTAAAAAACGGATAGTATTATATGCGTTTAATGCACGTGTAATCGATAAATCCAAATTTAAATCAATTCTTGTCTTTGATTGGTCTTCCGTTGAAAGGGTAAATATCATGTTCCCAGATAATTGACCGCCTCCAATTGATAATTCTATTTCCTTTGTCCCACGCCGAACCAAGGAAAGATAGGTTAGATCGATTTTATCGATCTCATTCTCGATTTCATCAAGTAGATGTATGGAAATTGGCACCTTGCTACTTGGGATATTGGGTTTCATTCTAAATACATCAGGCTTATTTACCCATCCGCCATGGGAACTTTTAATAGGTGGAACCCAATCAAATTCTCCTTCTCTTAACTCGATTTCGCGCCCCTCTTCTATCAATTGTCGGAATTTTTCTCTTCCGACTCTACCTTGATCTGTGTCTGGGAATGTCGGAGGATCCACGAGTATCGCCTCGTCGGGATTAGACGGTCTAATTATGTAAATGGTATTTGAACAACTGCTTTCTGTTGTTACTGATAATCCAGGATTCTCTTGCTCAATTTGATGCACAAGCTGCTGCATCATTTGGGGAACTTGATCTACGCTAGGCCTAACATACGCCAATATTTCCTTAAGATGCTGATTTAGAGGGTCCAACAATTCCGGGGTCACAACCTTTCTTATTGCGAAAAATTCTTCTACTAAATCACCATATTGTTTTATCCGGTTGGTCAGCTTGATCCCACCTTCTGGCACGAATTGAGGCCACCACTCGTGACAAAAGACTAACAATTCGTCGCCAGGAGCTTCACCAAGGAATTCCTCTAGAGCTTGATCAATATTTTTTATCCATAATGTTTGATTAGTAAGTAGATCAATGCCGGGAGAACTAAAATCCTTCGACGCATAAAAATATATCTTATCGGGGGCTGGGTAAATTAATTTTTTAAATACATTTACATATAATTTTGCAATTTCTTTCCTGATTACACCAATACCAATATTTTCATTATAATGTTTGCATTGAATTAACTCGACGATACCATCTTTAATTACAAAAATATCTCTACCAAGATCTTTGGTTTTTCCAAAATAGAATATATTGTCGCAATTTTTTGGATCTTCTTTTAAAAGCAATAAAAAAGCTAATATCTCAAATTCGTCGGATGAAAGGACAGAAAATGGAAGAGAATTATCGCGTTCAAGCCAGGGTGGAGTCAGTCGATTAAATGGTAAATCGTTTCTAGCTTGAGATTCCGTTGTAATTTTCGATCGACCATTCTCAATATGAATTTCATTTACTTTTTCATGATCGATCATAAATTTCTCCACTGTTGTATATAATTCAATTTTTACAAAAATTAATTACATCAATAAAATCGATAATCCTTTTCCTCGTCTTACCATCAAACTACCGCCGCTGTGGGCCGACTCCACCGAAGGCCTTCGGGGGTGTCGAGTCGATCCACGAGGCCTAGGTCCTCCAGAACTCCCAAGTGAGCCTGAATGGAGTCGCGGTACCGGCCCCGGGACTTGAAGACCTTGGCAAGATCTTCGAGGGACCAAAGTCGGGCACAGCTGAGCAGGAGGTCGCGCAATACCTGGAGCTGTGCACGCCGCTCTGTGGGCCAGGGCACGGGTTTGATTTCGGGTGTGGGGGCCCCTGTCAGAACTCCCGGCTCGGGCTCCGGTACCAGGCGAGGCGTCTCGAGTTCGAGGGCGGCGCCTGCGGCCCGGGCCTGGTATTCGGGCCGCAGCCAGCGCACAAGGCCCCGGGCCTCCTCGGCGGCGCGTTCCCGATTCAGGGTCACGAGGCGCTCCAAGATCTCCGCCTCGGGCAGATCTATTGGCCACCCGTAGGCCCCAGCTACCTCTGCGTCCAGCTCATCATGAATTTGGCGGAGTATTTCGGTCTGCGCGGCTTCGTGCTGCTCGCGGTCCTTAGGCGTGAAAGACTCCCCCGCCCGCAGCTTGGCCAGGAGGTTATACATTCCTGTGATGGTCACGCCCCGCGCCTGGGCGGCCTTTCGGTGCGCATCCAATCGCTCTGCCAGGTCGCGGATGCGAACCCTCTGGGATTCGGTAGCGTCCGGGAAGGGGAAAGGGTCGAAGCAGCGAGAGTTGTTGTAGCGCGGGCGGTCCTCCAGTGTGCTGCCAGCAGCCGTGGCCCACGCGAGATGCACACGGGAACTCAGCACTCCCAAGTGAAAGGCATCTTCTGAAGCAATGAGAATCACTTCGCTATCGGCCAAGGTCCCCGCAGGAATGAAGGAGAATGCTCGGTGTTTCGCTGTTCTTGGTGAAAAAATCAATCGGGCGAGACCTCTCGCAGCCGGACGGAATAGCCCCCGAGGTTCTGCAAACACCCACCATTTCTCTCGGTAGGAGGGGCGGTTGTTCTGCATCCGTTCCGGCCGGACTGTCTCGAACAAATGCTGGTAAGCCGTTGGGTGAGACATCCTCAATTCGTTTTCGGTGAGGCCAAAGGCATCCAACACCCTTAATCCCCTTGGTTCATCCGTGAGATCTCGGCCGGAGAGAATGGGAACCCCGATGGCAGGTTTCCCAAGTCGCTGGTATGCGACAGCATCCAAGAGAAACCCTTTTCCAACCAATGTCATTCCTCGGTTGACCAGAGAACCGTTGGCCTTGAGGGCCACAGCACTAGCCACGTTCGCTCCTGCACTCAAATCATCGTGGATGGTCTCCACGCTTCTACTTTCGACCTTCACTGCCTCGGCCTCGGCTTCTGGTGTGTCGGCACTTCGCTCCTCGATCACGCGCCCTAGCCAGGGTTGGCCTTCGAGTCCGCCCACACTCATGGCGATGCGGACGGCAGCACCATCATCGGTCCAGGGATGGTCGGGGATGGCCCAAAGCAGCTTCAGGGGCGGCTTCCCGCTCATGTGGTGGGAGATGACGCGGCGGTTGAAGGTCTGGGTGAGGCTGTTGGTCGTGATGAGGCCGAAGCGCCGGGTATGGCCAGCCTTTACGGCCTCAGCGGCCTTGTGCCACCAGTAGAGGACGAAGTCCACGCTGTCGGGCACGGCGGGGTAGGCGGCGCGGAGGGCCTCGGCGTAGCCATCCCCCAAGGCGTCGCGCATGCGCTTGTTTCCGATGAAGGGTGGGTTGCCCACGATGAAATCTGCCTCGGGCCAGGTGGCGGGGCGTGAGTTCAGGTATTCCAGGATGGGTAACTGGGCTGACTCATCCGGGACCTCCCGACCCGTCACGCTGTGTGGCTTGGTGGTCACGCCATCCCAGTGTGTGCGCCCCGTCTCGCGGGTGTCGGTCCAGGTGAGCACGGCATCCCGGCAGGCAATGTTGCCGTAGGCCTGGAGCACCGGCTCAGGCGGAGTGTGGCCTGGGTGCAGGCGGCGGTGCCACTGGAGGTGGCCGATCCACAGCACCATGTCGGCGATGGCGGCGGCCCAGGGTTTCACCTCGATGCCCATGAACTGCTTGGGGGTGACGACCTGCCCCTCCAGGGCCAGGGCCTGCTCCGTCTCGCCCATATCCTGAAGGCGGCGCTGCACTTCGCCTTCAAGCCGCTTCAAGGTATCGTAGGCCGCCGCGAGGAAGTTGCCTGAACCGCAGGCTGGATCGAGAATGCGGAGGTGGGCCAAGTCATGCTGGAAGCGGTGTAGTACCGTCCGGGCTTCGGCCTTCTCGGCCTCGGTAGGAAACTCCGACAGATGGCTCAGGGCCTCAGCCTGGGCCAGATCCCAGTCCTGCCGCAGGGGCTCCTCCAGAGCCGGACGCAGCAGGCGCTCCACATATGCGCGGGGTGTGTAGTGGGCGCCTAACCGATGCCGTTCCCGACTGTCCAGAGCGCTCTCCAGTAGGGTCCCGAAGATGGAGGGATCCACCTCGGCCCAATCGAACCGGGCGGCCTGGAACAGCAGGTCGATGTCCTGGGTGCCCAGATCCAGGGCCACATACTCAGAAAAGAGGCCGCCGTTGAAGTGGAGGATGGGCAATGGCCCCCAGAGACCACCGGTGTTCATGGCATCCCAGAGGCTCTCCAGGCCGCGCACGAAGAGACGCGGATCCTTCCGCCAGCGGTCGAGCGCATCCTGGAAGGCGTTGGCAGGCAGAAGGCCCGCATCCTCGGCAAAGAAGGTAAAGACGCAACGCATGAGGAAGCGGGCCACGGCCTCGCCGGGGAAGCGTCCCTCCAGCCGCTGGGCCAGCTGGCCTAGCGTCTGAGCGACTTCGCGAGTGACGCGGGCGCGGCGGCGGGCGGGATCGAGGCTCTGCGGATCATCCCAGATGGCCCGGAAATAAGCCTGCACATCGTCCTTGAGGAGATCGTCCATGCGGAAGGTCTGGCGGCGGGCATAGCCGCCGAAATCGCCAGAGAATCCTTCCCAAACTTCGAAGACATGGCCGATGTCGCAGGTAATGACGAACGGGGGCCGCTTGGGCAGGGCTTGGACATACCGAACCACCTGCCCGAAGGCCCGCTCCATATAGCGATCATGGCTCCGGGTGCCCCGGGCATTGGGCGAGCCGGGACGGCCGCCCTGCTTGGCCTCCAGCACAAAGCTTCCGGTCCGGTAGAGATCCATGAAGCCGGTGGTGGTGGTGCCGTCCCCGTGAGTTAGCCGGATCTCCTTCTCGAAGCAGTAATCGGGTGAGGTGTCTTTGGGCCCAGGGCTATCAAGTCCCAGGGCCTCACAGAAATCCCGGAGAAAGGAATCCTTGTTGGCCCGCTCATCACCGGCAGAGCCTTTCCATTTCGATACGAAAGCAGAAGGATTCGGAGACATGCGGGTAGATTACCGCGAGAACGATATCCAGATCAGCACCAGGAGGCCGCTGAGCGGCCCCCTGGTGTCCAGACCAGTGCTACAGGGAGGGGTGGCTGGTGGCCGATTCCCCAATCTCGTCCTCGGCCATGCCGGGAAAGTAGTAATCAATCACCTCCCTGGCCTCTTCCTCGCCCGAGCCGTCGGGAAACTCCAGCAGAGCCATCCTCACGGCGGGGAGGGGATCGTCTTCCCCCAGAAGTGGAAGCACAACCCTCAAGGTGTCAGCCGGGGCCAATCCAATTTCCAATAGGGCATGCGCCACATCCTCCCAATCGGCCGCGACCTCATCCCGGAGGTGCCTGACAATCTCGTCGTAGGGATAGCCGTGCTGCTTCCACTCCTGGGCCTCCTCAACCCAGGCCTGATGCTCGCGGAGCACCGTGGTGATCACGTCCTCGTCCAGCCCTTCGCCTCGAAGATCCACGACGATGTCAGCCCATCCTTCCTGGCTGGCAAGGCTGTCCTCCACCAGGCCCCGCGCGTAAGAAACCCATCCCTGATCGCTCACAGCCAGTCCTCCCCCACAGGGAGCACGAGCACCTCCGGAGCGACCGAAGGAGCCGCGAGGCCAGCCGGGATCTGGATCGATTCCGGCTTCCAGTCCGGCGGCGTGACGGCCTGAATGGCAGCCTTCGCCAGGGCCTCGGCCTCCTCCCAGGGATCCACGGCCACCACCGGCACCCCCAGAGGCGGGCGGGTCACGGTCAGGCTCAGGGGCAGCCAGTAGGTGAACCCGTGGGACCGGGCCAGCGCCGCCCGCTCCTCGGACCAGCGCCCCCATGCATCCACAGGCATCAGGTCGGCCTCCTTCTCCGTCGGCTGGGCGTTCTTGTTGACCGGGGGGATGCGGCGGGTCCACCTGCCCAGGACCCGGCTCAGCTTCTCCCGGAGATCGTCCTCCATGTTCCGGGCCAGCCAGATCTTGGTGCCGAACCCCTGGAGCACCGCCTGCCAGTTCCTGGGGTAGACATCCTGGAGCAGCCCCATGTTCTGGATGCCCGCCACGATGGACACGCCCTTGGAGCGCAGGAGCACCAGGGCCCGCTCGATGTTCGGGAGCCGCCCGCAGTCCCCGAACTCGTCCAGCAGGAGGATGATCGGCGAGGCGCCCTCGGCCCGGTTCCGGAGGCGGCCGAAGATCATGCCCCAGAAGCAGTGGACCGGCACCCGCAGCGCATCGGACATCTCGCAGTTCATCACGTACCCGCCCCGGCGGATGAAGTCGTCGATGGTGACGGTGCTGGGCCCCTCGGTGATGGCGCTGATGCGCTCGGTCTCCCAACGGCTCAGGGAGACCACCAGATCCTGGAGCACCGGCACCTGGCTCTTGGGCTCGGACATCGCATCCCGGTAGATGGGATCCAGACCATCAAGGAAAGGCTCCAGGCGGCTCTCCCTCAGCGTCCGGGCGATCTCCTGGATGCTGGACCAGCGGCGGGAAGCCAGAATCGCCCCAAAGACCGCCCGGGCCATGTCCCGGACCCACGGGTTCGCATCGTGGGGGTTGCTGGGGAAGAGGTGGTCCACCAGCAGATCCCTGTCCTCCTTCGAGCGGATCTCCTCCATGGGATTCCAGACACTCGAACGAGTCTCATGGCCCCGAACATCCAATCCCCAGAGGCAGGTGTTGGGGAAGGTATCCCGGAAGGGCAGCTCGGCTTTCGAGTCCTGGTAGATCCAGGGGCACAGGGCCGAATGCTGGATATGCCCGAAGACGGTCGTGGTCTTCCCAGAGCCCTGGACCCCGAAGACGAAGAGATGGCGGCTGAGGGTTTCCCAGGTGAGTGAGACCAGGGTCAGGAAGCCCTTGAACCGCTGCCGCAGCACCAGGGTCCAGCGCGATGCCAGGGTGGGAGCACGGAATCCGAGCAGTTCGGCCATGGGCCTGCCGTCACCCTTCCGGCGCCCATCCTGGATCTCGTAGGGACCAAAGTCCTCAGGGACATCCTTGAACTGGGCCTCGGCCCTGCCTTCGCCTGAGCGAATGTACTTGGGCCTCCGGTCCCAGGTGAGCCAGACCAGAAAGGCCAGGAGCACGAGGCCCGCCTGAAGGCCAAGGAACAGCGCCGCATTCCGGAAGGACCACAGGAGAAAGTCCTTCTGCTCGAGGGCCAGGAGCATCCCACCTCCGAGGCCGACGGCCGCCAGGCTCACGGGCAGGGTCTTCTTCGAGCGACGATGCTGGAGCAGCCAGCGGTTCAACCCGTCGAAGCGGTTGTGCAGGAGCACCAAGGGATCCTCATGCTCCACGAGGTACCAGCGGGTGAAGGACCAAAGGGCCCCAAGGAGCCCGAGGGCCAGGAGCAGGTACGCCCCCCAGGCCTTCCAGGCGGAAAGGAAGTGGAAAACAAGGTCCGTCATCGGTCTACCTCCACGCCGCGAGATGCGGCATTAGCGACGGTTTTCGTGGTTTCGGCCGCCACCTCGGCGACCTTCGAGACGCTCCCCACGACGGGAAGCCATCCGATCACTTGCAGGGCCCGGCGCACGGGCTCGGGGAGTTTGGCTGTCAGGCCAGCACTCCGAGCCGCCGTGGCGCCCAGGTCCGTGGCCCCTCCCGCCAGGGTTCGACCCAGCGAAAGGGGAGAGAGGGTGAGGAGATCCTTGGTGGCGCCAGCTGCTGTCCGAGCCGTCGTTGCGGCCATCTGGGCTCCGGCCTGGACCTCCTGGGGCAGAAGCTCACGGCCGCCTGCGGCCAGTGCACGGCCAGCCCCCTTGCCCAGTTCGGCCCCGGCGCGGGTGGCCCCTTGGCCCAGTTCCTTACCTGCCTGGGCCAGATCCTGACCCGCCTCCTTCCCGGCCACCTTCAACGAGGCTCCAGCGGACGGCAGGGCCGCCGCCAGACCCGTGGCCAGCTTCACGGATGCCTGGCCCACATGGATCCCGCTCCGGGCCGCGGCCTTGGCCGCCTCCATGGAGGCCCGGAGCGTGGCCTGTGTCGCCTCCTGGGCCAGCACCAGGCCCGCCCGACTCACCTTCCGAAGTGGCGCGGGAACACCGAGTTCCTTCATGGCCTTGTCCAATGCCATGCGTCCCACGCGTCCCGCCGCCCGGGTCCCGCGCTGAACCACGCGACTACCCTGGTCCAAGGCCCGTCCGAGACGGGCCTTGGCCACGCCAAGCTCCCGTGAAGTCTCCCGCTTCTCCAGCCGACGCAGCGCCCCGGTCCGCCGATGCTCCACCTGCTCCAGCTCCGCCTTGTGTCGCGGGCTGCCCAGCATCCCTCGGGACTCGTAGCGGGCCCGGAGCGCGGCAGTTTCGGTCAGGCTGCGCCGCTCTATGAGAAGCCGAGCCTTCCGCTCGAAGGGGCGGGCAGCCTCGGCCTTGCGCCCGGGTTCGACCCGCGTGACGGCCTCTCGGCGGTGGCGTTCGTTTTCCTTCTGCTCCCGGATGACCTCCTGGAGCCGGACCTTCTCCGCCTTGAACCTCTGATGAGCTTCCCAGTCCTGGATCCTCGGCTCATCCCCGAACAGCTCCCGATCCCAGTGCTTCTGGATGGACCCGTGGCGCCCCAGGGCCTGCTCGGACAGGCTCCCGCGCACGGCGATGTGGAAGTGGAAGCGCCCGTCCTGCTCATGGATTGCGAGGAGGTAGGGACGCCCGTTGGCATAGGCCCTGGCCAGGCGATGCCCCGATTCCTCCGCGGTCCGGGAAGGATCCGACGGGTTGCGGCTCAGGATCGCCCTGCATTCGGACTCGGAGGGAGACAGGATGACTTCGTGGTACGAGACCGATTTCCCGCCCATGGCCTCGATGGCCTGGGTTGGAGTGAGATCCTTCCCCTCCACCCCGAGGAGTCGCGCCGAATCGCGGTCAGTCTGGGCCGCCAGATAATACGCCCGTCGGCCCAGACTCGGAGGCGTGGTGCGCCCACGGAATCCCGGCCGGAATCCGGGCTTGATGATGGCCATGTCAGGCCTCCCCTCGCAGGGCCTGGACCTTCGCCTTCCCCGAGGCAGCGATGTCCGCCGCCCGTGGGCTGGTTTCCACCACGCCCATCAAGTAGGCATAGGTGTGCTGTGTGAGGCTGGTCACCACCGCCAGCGTCTGGAGGATCTGCGCCTCCCGTTCGGCCTGGCCTTCCTCCACCTTGCGGAGAATGGCTACCAGTGCCTCGATACGGGTGGCGTGGCGGGCTTGCTGCTCAGCCACTCCGACGAGAGTGCGTGCCAGAGCATCCAAGCGTGGTCCGAAATTCTCCTCGGCCATGCGCTCCCGTGCGTCGACCAGCAGATTCCTCAGTGCCTGGGTGTGGCTCACTCCTTGGCGGTTGGCCAGTTCCTCCAACACCGCCCAGCATTCCGCCCCAACGCGGGCATGCACCACGTTCTTGCCATGGGTAGAACCCAGTATTGATCGGCCTTTTCGTTCGTTCATGTTGCAGCTCCTGTTGTGCTCACCGCATCGCGACACGCGAATGCACCACTCCCAACCTGTCGAAAGACAGGGCCTTGCCCATCGGGCGCCACAGTCACGCGCCACGCCGAACTTGCCACCCAGAGGGTTCGATCTATCGATCGCCCGCCCGAACCAGCGTTCCCCAAGGATTGAGGTGTTCTCCCGAAGGCGCTAGGGGTGAAATTGACACCCAAACACCTGTGAACTCAGGAGGCTGCGTGCGCACAGCGGTTGTGACATGCATCACTGCAGCGGGCCCATGGCAAGTTGGCATGTTGAGCGCTTTTCCAGGCCCAGGCTTTCCCGTCATGGCGGAGCGATAGAGCTCTCGGGGTGAGGGTGCAAAGCGAAGCGGCCCTTGTGGCTTGCGCCCTCAACCTGAGGGCGGACAGTCACACGGATGACGGGAAAGCCGTCGAGGGAGGTGCGACTCGCGAGACTTTGACTTGGGGCAGGGGGGTCAGGCGTTCTTCATCAGCGGGATTACAGCAGTGCCTGTCTTGAGCTTGTCCAGATAATCGGCCCACTGCTGCATCATCTTCCGCCGCTCAGCCAAGTGTGCGGTGCGGTTGTAGGCGCGTCCATTCGGGTCACGAACGGCATGGGCGAGCTGGTGCTCAATGAAGTCGGGCCGCACTCCAAGAACTTCGTCCAGGATGGTGCGAGCCACAGCCCGGAAGCCGTGACCGGTCATTTCCTCCTTGCCGATGCCCATGCGTCGCATGGCGGCAAGGACAGCGTTTTCACTCATGGGTCGAGTGATGCTCCGAGCGCTGGGGAAAACATAGCGCCCTCTCTCAGTAAGGGGTTTCAGGTCTCGTAGAATTTCCACCGCTTGGGTGGAGAGCGGAACAATGTGGTGGGTCTTGGTCTTGGTAACGAAGTACCGCCATTCAGAAGCTTCGAGATCCATATCCACCCATTCCGCCTTCCGAAGTTCGCCGGGGCGCACGAAGACCAAGGGGGCAAGCCGAAGGGCGCATTTCACGATGAAGGTCCCCTCATACCCATCCATCGCTCGCAGGATTTCCGCCACTCGGTTTGGGTCAGTGGTGGCAGCAAAATGGTTAGTCTCCGCTGGGGGCAGGGCACCTCGCAGATCCCCAGATGGGTCGTGTTCTGCCCTTGCGGTAGCTACCGCGTAGCGAAACACCTGCCCGCAGGTGCTTCGGACGCGGTGGGCAGTATCCAGTGCCCCACGGCCTTCCACGCGACGGATGACGGAAAGCAGCTCGATGGCTGTGATCTCTGCGATCGGGCGCGGGCCAATCCAAGGAAACACATCCCGTTCAAGACGGCGCAGCACTCTATCCCTGTGAAGCTCCGCCCAAGTGTTAGAGAACTTGGCGTACCACTCCCTGGCCAAAACTTCGAAGCTGTTCGCCGCTCGATCCGCTTTTGCGGCCTTCTGTGCTTTGCGATTCGCGCTGGGATCAACGCCATCCGCCAGTATTTTGCGGGCCGCATCCCGGCGATCCCGGGCCTCCTTCAGACCCACATCCGGATAGACGCCCAGGGACAGGCGCTTCTCTTTCCCCTCGAAGCGGTACTTCAGGCGCCACCACTTGCCTCCGCTCGGGGAGACCTCCAGATAAAGCCCCCGCTCGTCGTAGAGCTTGGTTGGTTTCTCGCCAGCTTTGGCCTTGCGAATGGTGACGTCGGTCAGCGACATGGGGGCAACTCTTAAGGGCAACATCCCTATTGCCCCTAATCATGCCCCCAGTTGCCCCCGGATTCCAATGAAACCCATCGGACCCTAATGGACTAAGATTTCGCATGAATCTTAGATTTTTCAGGTCTTTTCGGATGGTATTGGATGTTGTTGGATGTTGTATTGGTGGCCCCGGTGGGGTTCGAACCCACGACCAAGCGGTTATGAGCCGCCAGCTCTGACCGCTGAGCTACAGGGCCAGGGGCAGTGTAGCAAACGGATTCCGGAGTGCAGGGTCACAGCCCGCGGATGGCGCGGCCACCCACGGCGAAATCCAGCAGCTGCAGCATGCGATCCGCGAGGGTCGGCAGGTCCTCGGATTCGAGGAGGAACTGCCGTTCCGTCGGTTCGAAGTCCAGGGCCATGGCCAGGGTGTTGAGACGGCCCGTGTCTTCCAGGGGCAGATCCAGGAGTTCCTTGAGCTGGGTCTCGATGCCCTCAGCCGCCGCGTAGGCGTGGAGGGACTCCATGAGATGACGGCGATGGGGACCGGGCCAGAGCACCGAGGCGTTGAATGGGATCGCTTCGAAACGACACTGGCGGAATGGCTTCCCGGGGAGTTCCTCCAGGATCCGGACCGTCTCCTTCCCCTGGAGCAGTAGGTTCCAGCGTCCCGAGGTGAGGGGCTCGGCCCGTACCACTTCGGCCAGGCAGCCCGTCTCGAAGATGGGCGCGGTCTCCCCCAGGGAGCCCGGGTCCGGTGTCTCCCGCATCAGGGTGAGGATCAGGTGGTGGTGGGCGTTCAGCACCTCCACCGTCATCTCCTGGTACCGGGGCTCGAAGATCCGGACCGGCAGGAAGGTCTGCGGGAACAGCACGACCTGGGGCAGGGGGAAGAGGGGGAGAATGGCTGGTAGCATGAACACCTTGCTCGCCAACGCATCGGAGTCGAAACAGTGAAGGATGAGAACGAGGCCGCTGGATCGCTCGAGGTCGGAAATGCCGTGCTGGACGCGGCCCAGGGGGCCCTTCGGGAATTGAGGGAAACCTGGGATCCGCAGGTCGTGGATGGCTGGGTCCGCATGGTGATGGGCAGAAGCGGTCGGGTGGTATTGACCGGGATGGGCAAGTCGGGACTCGTGGCCCAGAAGATCGCGGCCACCCTCGCCTCGACAGGCTGTCCCGGCTTCTTCCTCCATCCCGCGGAGGCCCTCCACGGCGACCTGGGCATGGTGACACCCGAGGATTCCATCCTCGCCCTGTCGAACAGCGGCGAGAGCGAAGAGGTGGTGCGCCTCCTCCCGAGCCTCCTCCGGCTGGGCATCCCCATCGCGGCCATCACCGCGAAGCCGGACAGCAGCCTGGGGCAGGCGGCCGACTGGACCTTCAGCTACCGGCTCCCCGAAGGCGAGGGCTGTCCCCTGGACCTGGCGCCGATGGCCAGCACGACCCTCCAGCTGGTCTGGGGCGATGTGCTGGCGAGCAGCCTGATGGCCCGGAAGGGCTTCACCCGGGACCTCTTCGCCCTCAATCACCCTGGTGGAAGTCTGGGTGCCAAACTGGTGAAGGTGGAGTCCTTGATGCACGAATCCTGGCCGATCGTCGGACCTGAGGCTTCGCTCACCAAGGTCCTGAAGGCCATGACCGAGGGTCGACTCGGCATGGCGGGCGTCCTCGAAGGGGGCACACTCTCCGGCGTCATCACGGACGGGGACCTCCGCCGCGCCCTCGAGAAGGCCGAGCAGGATGGGCGGAATCCACTGGAGCTCTCAGCCAGCCAGGTCATGACCCGGAATCCCGCCACCATCGGAGATCAGGCCCTGGCCCTGGAGGCCGCGGGCCTCATGGAGACCCGGAAGATCACCTTCCTTGTGGTGACTCGGAAGGGTATTCCATGTGGGGTCCTCCACATCCATGATCTGTTGGCATCCAAGGTCTTATGAATCGCCCAGGCGGGCATCGTCGAACATCCAAGGTTACATAATATACATTATCGAAACTAAATCAGGACCCCAAGGTGCACTCCGTTCTGTCCCGATATGTCCTCCGACGCTGGGCGACCCCCTTCCTGGGCGCCCTTCTGTTCTACGGCTTCCTCCTCCTCTCGTGGGAGATGGTGACCATCTCGAAGGAGATCTTCTCCCAGGGCGCCCCCCTGCGGTGGTTGCTGCCGATGCTGCTGACCTCCATGCCCGAGAACCTCGGACTGGTCCTGCCCATGGCCGCCGTCCTGGGTGGGCTGCTGGGAACCCAGCAGCTCATGGAGGGCTCTGAACTGGTGGCCGCCCAGGGACTTGGCGCGGGCCGGCGGACCTGGACCGCTCCCTGGCTCAAGATGGCCTTCTGGCTGGTCCTCCTGGCCACCCTCAACGCCCACGTTCTGGTACCCGCCGCAGCCCGGCTGCAGCAGACGGTGCGGGTCCGGATGACCGAGGACGCCAAGGCGAGGTTCCTCCGGCCCGGGGCTCCGCCCTGGTTCCCGCCGGGAGCCCCCAACTCGGCTTTCTGGGTGTCTCCGGAAGGTCAGGTCCACATCATGGAGTCCACCCCCCAGGGGGTTCAGCATCTGACGGCCTCCACCATGACCTACGCCTTGGAGGCCAAGCCAGATGGGTCCTCTGAGTTGCAGCTCCACCTCACGGGCCTTCAGGGGGCGCTCTACCAGACCTCCGGCCAGGGAAGCGTCATCCATCTGAGCCAGGAGAAACAGGTCCTCCGGTTCGGCATTCCGGCCGGGACCCGCCTGCTGCCGCCCACGCCCCTGCGCTACGAGAGTTCGGCGGCCCTGCTGGGCATCCTCCGGGCCGGCCCACTGCCAGCGGAGGCTGATCGCGAGGCCCGGGATCTCCGGCTCAAGGCGGCCATGGAGTTCTGCCGTCGCACCACCCTGCCCTTGGCGGCCGCGGCCCTCCTGCTGCTGGGCATCGCGGTGGGTTTCGGCCATCCGCGGTTCCATCGCGGGGGCGCCATCCTCAAGAGCCTGGGCATCATCATGCTCTATTACCTTGTCATGAAGTACTTTGAAACCATGTGGATGAACGAGAAAATCAAATCGGTCGTCCCGCTCCTCCTTGTGCCATTTCCATTCCTGGCGGGAGGCTGGCTCCTGCTCCGGGAGCGTCTGAAACCCCACCGGTCCAACCCCATGGAGGGCGGATTCAGCGCCATCTTCCGGCCGATCCGGATGGGGATGGCCCCCCTGCTGGATCAAGTGAAGCATCGTCGGGATGCCCTTGCAGCCTGGCTCCATGGCAAGGGGACCCGGCACGGGATCCTGCGGCACTGGTCGAGCCTCGCTTGGTGGCGTAACTGGGGCTCGGCCCTGGGCAGCCTGCTCGTCCTGAACCTGCTCGTGGAATATGCCAGTCTGGCTGGCGACCTGTCGAAAAATGGCGTCCATTTCGTTGTTTTCATTCAATATTGGTTCTGGAATCTACCTCCATTCCTGGTCGTCGCACTGCCCATCTCGTTCCTTCTCGGCACCCTCCTGACACTCTCGGAGGCGGCGCTCAGCCGGGAGTGGCTGGCACTTCGCGCAGGCGGGGTCAGTCTGTTGCGCTGGCTATGGAGCAGCCGCTGGGCCTGGGGCTTGGTCGCAGCCCTCACCCTGGTCCTCCAGGTCGGTCTGGCGCCACGAGCTATGACCAAAGCCAACCAGCTTTACCGTCAAATCCTCAATCGGCCCCAGGGACAATTCTCCACGCGGCCATGGCTCTACCTCGGCTCCACGGGCGTGCTCTGGCACCTCCAGGCTGAACAGCGCTGGGGATTTCCGCTGAAGGCGCCCGGGGAGGCCCCCCTCCTCCTCCGATGGCAGATGGGAGAGACGCATTCCGAAGCCCTGGCTTGGGGTGGGTTGCGCCTTGTCCAGGGGCCCCCGGTCGAACGGCTCTTCCCGGCCAGGGCGCTCCGGAACACGGTCAGTGCGGAGGAAGCCCAGACCATCGACCTGGTGCATTGGCAGTTGTGGGCCCCGGATCCAGAGCGGGCCTACATGCTGTGGGGTCGCCTGCTGGGCTGGCTGGCCGGCCCCTGCCTGGTGCTGGCGATGCTCTCCTTCGCCTTCCCCGGCCCCAGGCAGGGACGGGGGCAGGCCATGGGCGCCGGACTGGTGGCGGGCCTGGTGTTCCTCGGCCTGCAGACCCTCTTCGGAGGGGCGGCGCGGGCCTCGGAGATCCCGGCCTACTGGGGGGTGCTCGCTCCCCTGTTCCTCCTGCTTTCCGTGTGCCTCCTCCGCCTCCGCCGGCTCAGGACCTGAGGTGAGCAGGCTCCTCGACCAGGCGCTCGCCCCCCTGGACCAGCATCCCACCCTCCGTCCGGGCGACCGGGTCCTGGCAGCCATGTCCGGCGGCGTCGACAGCTCCGTCATGGCGGCACTCCTGCATCGGGCCGGGTACCAGGTCATCGGCATCTCCATGCAGCTGTTCGAGAAGGACAGCGCTCAAAGTTCCGAGGGGAAGTGCTGCACTTTGGATGATTTCCATGATGCAAGAAGGGTCGCGCATCAGGTGGGTTTCCCCCACTATGTGATGGACTTCGAAGCCTGGTTCCGGGAGACGGTCATTGATGGGTTCATCCAGGGGTACTTGGACGGTGAAACTCCAAGTCCATGCATTCGTTGCAATCAACACCTCAAATTCTCCGCGCTGATGGAGCGGGCTGAATCGCTGGACGCGCCCTTCGTCGCCACAGGCCACTATTCGACCATCACCCGTGAGGCTGGACGTTGGCATCTCCGGAAGGCCTCTGATCCCGGCAAGGACCAGAGCTACTTCCTCTTCCACCACACCCAGGCCACCCTGGCGCGCACCCTGTTCCCCCTGGCCCATCTCACGAAGCCCGAAGTCCGCCGACTGGGGGCTGAGCTGGGGTTGCACCTCGCCGAGAAACCCGAAAGCCAGGAGATCTGCTTCGTCACCCAGGACCGCTACGACGCCTTCATCGAAGCCGAAGGTCGCGACCCCGGCGTCGGCGAAGGGGATATCCGCCACCTGGACGGGCGCGTCCTGGGGCGCCACCAGGGGTACTGGCGGCACACCGTGGGCCAGAGGCGCGGCCTGGGCGTGGCCTTCTCGGAACCCCTCTATGTGATCAGGACTGAACCGGCCACCAACACCGTGTGGGTCGGGCCCGAGTCGGGTCTGATGGCGCGGGAGCTCGTGGCGCGGGAGCTCAACTGGATCCACGCCGCCCCGGCCGGTCCACTGGCGTGCGAGGCGCGCATCCGCAGCCGCGCTCCCGAGGCGGAGGCGCTGGTCATCCCCCTCCCCGATGGGCGCGTGAAGGTCGCCTTCGCCGAAGCCCAGAGGGCCATCGCCCCGGGCCAGGCGGTGGTCTTCTACCGCGAGGGCGAGGTGCTGGGCGGCGGCTGGATCGACGGATGACCGGGCCCTCAGTTCCTGTGACCCCTGCCCTGCCCGACCCTGGGTAGCCTTCCTGCATGAACAGCTACCGGCTCTGGGTCCTGGCCCACCCCTACCTTTCCGCCGCGATCCAGTTCGGCCTGCTCGGCACGCTGGGCGAGTTGGGGGCCGCCTCCATGAAGGCCCGCCGCCTGACGCTTCCCTGCACGCCAGTGCAGGTGCTCCTGAAGGTGATGGCCTGGGCCTTGCTCGGGCTGGTCATCAAGGCCGGATTCGTGGGCATGAAGGGCTTCACCCGGGCTCTGCTCGATCACCACATCCTCCCGGTCTTCCTGTCCACCGGCATCGGCTGGGCCTTCTCCCTCTCGACGCTGACCAACCTCTTCTTCGGGCCCCAGATGATGCTGTTCCACCGGCTGGAGGACAACCTCATCCTGCGCCGCCGGGGCTTCGATGGGATGATGCCCGCGATCCGGACCCTCGCCTGGTTCTGGATCCCGGCGCACACCCTCACCTTCAGCCTGCCTCCCGAGTTCCAGGTCGGCCTCGCCGCCCTCTGGTCCCTGGTTCTCGGGGTCATTCTGGGCCTGGCCGCATCCCGCAGGTAGCCAGCCGATCCCGGACACAGGAAAGCCCCCTTGCGGGGGCTGTGCTGGAGGCGCCGATCGGATTCGAACCGATGTATACGGGATTTGCAGTCCCGGGCCTTACCACTTGGCGACGGCGCCTTGCGTTGCTGCAGTCTGACATTGAATGACACGGGCCGCTTGCGCGGCCCGGGCAGTGGAGCGGGTGATGGGATTTGAACCCACGACTTCAACCTTGGCAAGGTTGCACTCTACCACTGAGTTACACCCGCGTGAGACATCAAGCCTAGCAATGGCGCGCGGTCCGGTCAACGGTCTTTTTCGGATCGGCAGGTCCCGCAGAGTCCGAACAACTGGAGCTGATGACGGGTGATCCGGAATCCTGAGAGCGTTTCCAGGTGCCTCAGGGATTCGTCGAGACCGCAGGCGTCCACCTCCACCGTCCGGCCGCAGCGCTCGCACTGGAGGTGGTGGTGGTGGTCGCGCGACTCGCAGCGGACGAACCGCATCACCTGGTCGGTGCCGAGGATGCTCTCGGCCCAGCCTTCGCGGACGAAGCGTTCGAGGTTCCGGTAGACCGTGGGAAGGCCGGAGCGGCGCTCGGGCATGCGCTCCCAGATCTCCTCCACCGTGAGCGGCCGGTCGGAATCCCGCAGCACCTGGAGGATGCCTTCCCGCTGCGGCGTCTGCCGCATGCCTGCGGCACGGAGGGAGGGGGTTGGTGAGGCGGAGTCGGCCATGGCCCTAGGATGGCAGATTCGGGCACCATGGTTGACATGCTCCAGCGCACCTGGGGCAGGTTGGGCGTGTCCGATGCCAGCGCCCCCTTCCTGCCCCTTTCCTTCCGTCTCTTCGCCAGCTTCGGTCTGCTGGTGGTGCACGCCGCCCTTCCTGCGGATGGCAGGGCTTCGGGCCCCGGCGAACAGACCTACCTGGCCGCGCTCCTGCTGATGTTCATCGAGGCACTCTGGGAATCCGGGCGCGGGCTCACCGCCATGGACCACCTCTTCCCGACTCCCCGTGCCCCCTGGATCCGCTGGAATCTGGCCCTCGACCTGGCCCTGGTGACACTCGTCATCGCCTTCCAGGGCGTGGTGCAGGAACGCTTCGCCACCCTCTACATCTTCCCCGTGCTGGCCTCGGCCTTCTACCTGAGGACCGTGGAGATCGTCTGGGTGGGGGTCGTTTCCTCGCTCACCCACGTCGTCCTGGTGCTCGGCTTCACCTTCGGCGTGATCCCGCCCTTCGGTTTGTCCGGCGAACTCGTCGATCCCGACCCCAGTCGGCTCTCGTTCCTGCTTGGCACGGCCTCGTTGCAGGTCTTCGCGGCCACGCTCCTGGTGGTCCTGATCCGACGGAATCTCGACCGGCTCAGGACCGATCTCAGCGTCAGCGAGGCGGCCGTCGACGAGCTCTCGGCCCTCCATCAGCGGGTCGTCGAGTCCATGAACTCGGGGTTGATCACGCTGGATCTGAAGGGCAGGGTCACCTCCGCGAATCCAGCTGCCAGAGCCATCCTGGGCGTTCCCGTGGATCCCGGGATCGCGATCCAGGATCTGCTTCAGCTCGGAGATCCGCTGCCCTGGCGCCAGGGCCGGGAACATCGCTTCGAGGTGGTGCTGAGCGTCCCGGGCCGGGGCCGGCGCATCCTCGGCGGGCACCTGGCCTCGCTGCGCGGGGCCTCCGGCCGGGAATCCGGCCAGCTCCTGCTCTTCCAGGACCTCACGGACCTCAAGGCCCTGGAAGAACGCACGCGGATCAGTGAGCGGCTGGCTGCCATCGGTCAGCTCGCCGCTGGTCTCGCCCACGAGCTGCGGAACCCCCTGGCCTCCATCAGCGGCTGCGTGCAGCTGCTTCAGAAGGAGGGGGCGCCCGAAGACGTCCGTTCCCGGGTGCTGGGCATCCTGGAGCGGGAGACCCAGCGCGTGGGCGACATCGTGTCCGACTTCCTGGATTTCGCCCGACCGGAGCCGCCAAGCGGAGTGGCGTTGCTCCTTCCGAAAGTCATCGAGGAAGTCCGCTCGAGCTGGGAGATGGATCCACGGACCGCGGGCCTGGTCCTGATCACCGATCCCGTCCCGATGGTGAGCCTGCGGTCGGATCCCACCGACCTCCACCGGGCCCTGGTGAATCTCCTCAGCAATGCCCGCAAGGCCGTGAAGGACCGGCCCGATCCCTCTGTCCGGCTGTCCTGCCGCGTGTCGGAGGCCACGATCTGCCTGGCGATCTCGGACAACGGCTGCGGCATGGCCGCCGAGCAGTTGGAGCGACTTTTTGTCCCTTTCGCCGGGAGCTTTGAAGAGGGCTCCGGCCTCGGGATGAGCCTGGTGTACAAATTCATCGAGGCGATGGACTGGCGGATTGAAGTCGAGAGCGCTCCTGGAGCGGGTACCACCATCCGGATCCTCCTGCCCCTCCAACGAGGGGAAGAGTCCGTGGCGTCGCCCTCCGATCAGGCGTAAACTTTTCCCAGCTTTCAAGCATCCAACTCGGCATACACCCTTGCATGGTCCACTTGGCACCTGCCACAGTGGTTCATCCCCTTTCAACGCGTTCAGTCCGCCCCACTTGGGTCTGGCTCCACGGGTCTGAGCGGGGTTCGACTCATGGTCGATGCCTTTGACATCTTTGTACCGCCCGCTGGCCCAGGATTCTCCATGAACCGGAAGCTCATCCGACCGAACCTAAGTGAACTGAAGGACAAGCTAGGCATCCCTGCAAAAGGCGGCGGGGCGGAGGCCATGACTCCGGTGCCCCCGGCCATGACCGCCGGTGGTGAGCCCAACCCCGCGGTGAATCCCGCGGCGGCCACGGCCCCCCAGGGGCTGGGGAGCCCCCGGCGCAAGATCGCTCCGCCCGAGCAGACGAACGCCGAAAGCTTCTACTACCTCAAGCAGATGCAGTCCAAGACCCCGATGGTGATCGTGCTCCAGGACGACGAGAAGGTGCGTGGCGTCATCGAGTGGTATGACAAGCACTGCCTGAAGATCAACCGGGTGAAGGAGCCCAACGTCCTCGTCCCGAAGCACAACATCAAGTACATCTACAAGCAGGAAGAGGAACCCAGGATCCGCCGCAGCCGTGCCGCCAAGAAGGAAGAGACTCTGGCGGCCGAAGTCGAGATCCCGGTCTACGATTGAGCCCCGGCCAGCCAGCGCAGGGAGCCCCATGAGCCGCCGTCCCCACATCATCGTCAGTCTGGGGGACCCCTGCGGCATCGGGCCAGAGCTCCTGCTCGGAAGCCTTCCGGCCCTTCAGCCCTGGGCGGATGTCACCGTCGTGGGAAGCAAGGCGGGGGTGGACCTGCTTGAGGGGCGGCCAGGTGCCCCGGTCGCCTGGCGGTGGCTGGCGTCGACATCCGGCCCACCCACCCCCCCCCTTCCCTGCAAGGTCCACACGCTGCAGGTGCTGGCTCTGGGGGATGCTGCGCCGGAGGTGCTGGGCCAGGCCCTGTGGCTGGACCCCACCCCGGAGATCGGGGCCGATCAACTGCAGTTGGGCCGGGGCTCTGCAGCCTCCGGCCGGGCCACCGTGGAGGCCGTGAGGGCTGCCGCCCTGATGACCATGGGTGGTGCCGCGGATGCCCTGGTGACCTTGCCCATGGCCAAAGCTGCGGCCCACCTGGCCGGGTACGACATCCCTGGGCACACGGAGTTCCTCCGGGACCTCGCAGGAATCGCCATCACCCGCATGGCCTTCCTGAGCCCCCAGCTGAACGTGGTCCTGCACACGGTCCACCAGAGCCTGCGTTCCGTCGTGGAATCCCTTACGGCGGACGGGGTGGCCGATACGCTCATCTTCGCCGCTGACCGGTTCATCCAGCTCACGGGGAAGACCGACCTGCGCGTGGCGCTCTGCGCCCTGAACCCCCATGCCGGGGAGCAGGGGGCCTTCGGCGTGGAGGAGGAACTGCTGGAAGAGGCCATCATGCAGGCCGAGGCCGCCTTCCTGAGCTTCAGCAGCGATCCCACCCCTCCCCGGTCTGCCACGCCGCTCGAGCTTGACCCCTCCCGGCCGGCCGGGTCCCGGCAGCACCGTCCGGTGGGGCAGCGCGGGTTGGAGGTGCTCTCCACCAGCGGCCCCTCGGACGCGCACCCCGCACCGCTGTTCTTCGGGCCGCTCCCCTCCGACAGCGTCTTCCAGCGGGCCTCCAAGGGGGAATTCGATCTCGTGGTGGCCCTCTACCACGATCAGGGGCTGATTCCCGTCAAGCTCCTCGAGCCGACCAGGGCCGTGAACCTGACGCTGGGGCTCCCCTTCATCCGCACCAGCCCCGACCACGGAACGGCCTTCGACAAGGCGGGAAAGTGGATCGCGGATTCCCGCAATTTCCTGGAAGCCGCGGCACTGGCCGTGCGGCTGGCCGGTCGGTCGGGCCTGGGCCTGCCACCTCCCCCCGGCGCATGAAGACCGATCGGTGGTTCGGACCCGACCTGGGCCGCCCTTTCGATCCGCCCAGTCCGACCCAGGTGGCCCTGCCTAGGACGGCCCTACCCGTCCACCGCGGCCTGCCGTGCCACTTGGAAGCCCATCTGCTCCGACTTCAAGCCGGGGCCGCCGCCCTGGGCGCAGAGGTCCCGTGGCTGCCCGGGATCCAAGCAGAGCTTGAGGCCTGGCTGGGGGCAGATGGCCCTGCGGATGTGGCGCTGCGCCTCGTCCTCCACCCGGAGGCCGCCCGGCTCGCGGCCCGCCTGGAACCCCTTCCCACCGTCCTCCACCCCTACCGGCTGAGGGTCCTCCCCCATCCTCTGCAGGCCAGGCGGGGAGATGCCGCCATCGTGCACAAGGGGCTGGCGGGCCCCTGGAACCAGGCCGTGCTGTCCGCAGCCCGGGAGGCGGGTGCCGAGGATGCCCTGCTCCTCTGGAGCGACGGAACCCTGGCCGAAACGGCCATCGCCTCGGTGGCCCTCGAACGGGGGGAGTTCCTGATCGTCCCACCACCCCTGGGCCGGGTGGCAAGTCTGGCGGAGCGCCTGGACCTGCCGGACTGGGCGCGGGCGCGGGAACTCCGAATCGAAGTCGGCAGCCTGCCCCTCGCCTCGGCCCGGGAGGGACGCTTGTGGTGCATGAATGCCCTGCGCGGCATCTGGCCGGCAGTCCTGGCATGAGCGCCTCGTCCCCATGGACCGGACTCGGGGCTGTTGTAGGCTGGATGCGGGAGGTGGCATGTCCACGGTGGCGGTGATCCTGGCGGCGGGCCTCGGAACCCGCATGAAGTCGCGGCTCCCCAAAGTCCTCCATCCCATCCTCGGCGATCCCTCGCTGCTGTGGGTCCTCAGGACCCTTCCCGGGGACCTTGGCGGGGCCATCGTGGTGGTCCACCACGGGAAGGAGCTGGTTGAAGCGGCCCTGGAGGCATGGCAGAAGGCAGGGCTCCTGCCCTGCGCCATCACGACCGTGGACCAGGGAGAGCCTCTTGGCACCGGCCACGCCCTCCAGACCTGCATCCCCGAGCTCGACCGCCTCAAGGCCAGTCAGGTGGTCATCCTCTGCGGCGATGTCCCCCTCACCACCTCCGGCACGGTCTTCCAGCTCTGCGCTGCGGAGGCCCTGCTGCTGGCCATGGACCTGCCGGCGCCGGGGGCCTATGGCCGCGTCCTCCAACATCCAGATGGGCGGCTCGCCGGGCTGGTCGAGGCCAAGGACGCCACGCCCGAACAGCTGGCGGTGCAGCGGGTCAACGGCGGCGCCTACTCCCTGCCCTGGCCCGCCCTCCGCCGGGCGCTCCTGGGACTGACCAACGACAATGCCCAGCGGGAGTACTACTTGACGGATGCCGTGGTGGCGGTGGCCCGGGAAATGAGCGTGGCCGTGGAAGTCTGCGACCCCGAAGAGCTGGCGGGCATGAACTCGCGACACGACCAGGCGGCGCTCCAGGCCGCGGCCCAGCGCCACATCGAGCGGCACTGGATGGCGGAAGGCGTGACCTTCCTCCACGCGGGCAGCACCCTCGTGGGCCCCCGGGTCCAGCTGCAGCAGGACGTGCTCCTGGAACCCGGCGTCCGGCTGGAGGGAGCCGTCGTCGTGGGTGAAGGCACCCGCATCGGCCAGGGCACGGTGATCACGGATTCGACCCTGGGCCCGGGCGTGGAGGTCCGTCCCTACTGCGTCATCGAGCGGGCCCTCGTGGGCGAGGGTTCCAAGATCGGCCCCTTCGCGAGGCTGAGGGAAGGCACTGATCTGGCAGAGAAGGTCCACATCGGGAACTTCGTGGAGACCAAGAAGGCGAAGCTCCACCGTGGCGCCAAGGCCAACCATCTGGCCTACCTCGGGGACACGGAAGTGGGCGAGGGCACGAACATCGGCGCCGGTGTGATCACCTGCAACTACGATGGCGTGAACAAGCACCGCACCCTCATCGGGCGGAACGTCTTCGTCGGGTCGGACACGCAGCTGGTGGCGCCCCTGGTCATCGGAGACGGTGCCCTCATCGGCGCCGGCAGCACCATCACCAAGGACGTTCCCGCCGACGCCCTGGCCCTCAGCCGCACACCCCAGGCCTCCCGCGAGGGTGGCGCCTCGAAGCTCCGGGCCCGGCAGAAGAAGGGGACTGGGTTAAGCTAGTCCTTTAGGTTCGGAGTCCCATGGTCCTGACTTTATTCGACAAGGCCGGCGCAGGCGTGCTCAAGGCCACGGATACCTTCGGTGATTTCGCGGTCCTGGCCGGCCGGACCTTCGCCGCCATCTTCAAGCGCCCCTTCGATGGCAAGAACCTGCTGAACCAGTTCCAGTCCGTGGGGGTCAACTCGATCCCCGTGGTGGCCCTCACCAGCCTGGCCGTGAGCATGGTGTTCGCCGTACAGCTGGCCTACGGCTTCAAGCAGTTCCAGGCGGAGGGGCTGGCCTCCCAGGTGGAGGGACTGGCCATCATGCGGGAGCTCGCCCCCGTCATCACGGGCCTCATGCTGTCTGGCCGCATCGGCTCCGCCATGGCGGCGGAGCTGGGCACCATGCAGGTCACCGAGCAGATCGATGCCCTCGAGTGTCTGGCCACGGACCCGATCCACTACCTGTTCGTGCCACGGCTGCTGGCTTCCATGGTCATGGTGCCCATCCTCACGGTCGTGTCGATCTACATTGGATTCTGGGGCGGCTACCTGATCCTGGTGGGCGTCGAGGGACAGAGCGCCTTCGTCTACGGCAACGAGTTCTACAAGCTCCTGGCCTTCCGGGATCTCCGAATCGCCCTCTACAAGGCCTTCGTCTTCGGCATGATCATCGCGCTGGTGGGCTGCTGGAAGGGCTACCGCACGCAGGGAGGTGCCGAGGGCGTGGGCAACGCCCCCACCAGCAGCGTGGTGACCAGTTCGCTGTGGATCCTCATCTCCGACTTCTTTCTGACCAAACTGCTGCTGGTCTGACGACATGGCCGTGATTGACGTCGTCAACCTCTCCAAGGCCTTCGGGCCCAAGGTCGTGCTGTCCAACGTGAACCTCCAGGTGCAGGAGGGCGAGAGCCTCGTGGTGCTGGGCGGTTCCGGGACGGGCAAGACCGTCCTGCTCCGCAACATCATGGGCCTGCTCACGCCGGACTCGGGTCATGTGGCCGTCGAGGGCAAGATCATCGCGCAGCTCTCGCGCAGCGAGCTCTTCGAGGTCCGCCAGAGCATCGGCATGTGCTTCCAGATGGCGGCCCTCTTCGACTCCATGACCGTCTTCGAGAACGTGGCCTTCGGCCTCCGCCGCCACCACAAGATGTCGGAGGCCGACATCCGCGCCCGGGTGGAGGAGTGCCTGTCCATGGTCGGCATGAAGGAGACCGAAAAGCTGAAGCCGGCGGAACTCTCCGGCGGCATGAAACGACGCGTGGGCTTTGCCCGGGCCATCGCCCTCAAGCCCAAGATCCTGCTCTTCGACGAGCCCACCACGGGCCTCGACCCGGTGATGACCGACGTCATCGGGCGCATCATCCTCGACCTCAAGCACGAATTGGGCATCACCAGCATCACCATCACCCACGACCTCAAGTCCGCCTTCGAGATCGCCGATCGCATCGCCCTGATCTTCCGCGGGGAGTGCATCGCCTGCGAGGCTCCCGCAGACTTCAAGGTCAATCCGCACCCCGTCATCCAGCAGTTCCTCCGGGGCGACGCGGATGGTCCGTTCCTGCAGGACCCTCCCCCCCCCAAGCGAAAAATTCAGGAGGCCCGTTCATGAAGCTCGAAACCAAGGTCGGCCTCTTCTTCACCGGTGGCATCGTCCTCATGGCCGTGCTCATCTTCCGCACGGAAAAGCTGGAATTCGGCGGGAAGCGCAACCAGAACGAGCGCTTCACCTACTTCCAGCAGGTGGCGGGCCTCAACCTGCAGAGCGCCGTGCGCATTGCCGGCGTCAAGGTCGGGGACGTCCGCACCATCGCGCTGGAGGACGGCAAGGCCCGGGTGGTGCTGGGCCTCTCCAACGAAGTCCCAGTCTACGCCGATGCGGTCGTCTCCCTCGGTTCCATCGGCATCCTGGGCGAGAAGTTCATCGACCTCGATCCGGGCCACAGCGCCAAGGGTCCCTTCCCCGAAGGCAAGCCGCTTCCCAGCAAGGCCGGCGTCAGCCTCGACAACCTCATGGAGACCCTCTCCGAGATCGGCACCAACGTGAAGGGCGTCACCCAGGCCCTGAACCAGTCCATCGGTGGTGAGCAGGGCCGGCAGAAGCTCGATGAGATCGTGGACAACATCCGCGTGCTGACCGCCGAGTTCCGGTCCATGGCCCAGGAGAACCACGGGGCCATCAACCACACCATGGCGAACGTGGAGGCCCTCTCCTCCGACCTGCGGGACAAGCTGCCCAAGCTGGCCCAGCAGTTCGAGGCCGTGGGCAAGAACCTCAACGCCATCATCGAGGAGAACCGGCCCGAGCTGAAGGGCGTCGTGGGCGACGTGCGCAAGCTGGCCCAGAGCTTCCAGGGCACCGCCGAGAACCTCAAGATCCTCACGGACCGGGTCAACAAGGGCGAAGGCACCATCGGCAAGCTGCTGAACGATGAGACCACCATCAAGAAGATCAATGAGGCCGTGGACAACGTGAACGGCCTGCTGGGTGGCTTCAACAAGATGGACTTCCGCCTCGACATGAATGCGGCCCAGTGGGAGAAGCGCAAGGACAGCCGGGTGGGACTGGGGCTCGAGATCGTCCCCCGCCCCGACTACTGGTACTCCCTGGGCTTCGCCTCCACGCCCGATGGGAAGCTCAGCGAGAGCTCGCGCACCGTCACCCAGCTCGATCCGGTCACGGGCAAGCCCGTCACGGTGGTGGAACGGACCAAGACCGTGACCACGGACCAGACCTTCACGGCCTCGGCCCAGTTCGCCAAGCGTCTTGGACCCGCGATCTTCTCGGCCGGCATCGTCGAGAACAAGGGCGGCGGCGGCGTGGAGTTCCGAACCATGGATGATGACCGGCTCCGGTTCGGCTTCCTGGCCTATGACTTCACCAAGCGCGACGACAAGCCGAACCCCCGCTACCGCTTCACCAGCAGCTACCAGTTCTGGAAGGGCGCCTACATCCAGGCCGGCGTCCAGGACATCGGCAACAAGGATCTGCGCACGATCTTCTTCGGGGGCGGCCTGCGCTGGAAGGATGACGACCTGAAGAAGATGGTGGGCCTTGCCGGAGCCGCCAAGTGAAGGAACTCCGCGTCCCCGCTCTCTCCGGCCCCCTGCCGGACGAGCGGGGCCTGGCCTTCCTCCTGGTCCGCCGGGGAGTCCCCCTCGCATTGGCCGGGATCTCCTTCCTGGCCGCGGCGCTGCATGCCGCAGGCCGGGGGTGGTGGATGCTGGCGGGCGTCGGCGCCCTGGCGGCGGCCTGGCCCAGTTTCCTCCGCGGCCAGGCCTTCCTTCGGAATCGGGCGGCGATCATGCGCCAGGACAGCCTGTGGGCCAATGCGCTCGTGCCCCTGGCCCGGCGGCTGGGCCTGGAAGACGCCTGGATCCTGGCCTTCTGCGGGTACAACAATGAGCGGGTGCGGCAGGCCTTCGCCGGTCGCCGGGCCAAGCGCGCTCTGATCCTCCTGCCGCACTGCATCCAGATGTCCCGTTGCAAGGCGGGCATCCTCGACGACCTCCAGGCCTGCTACGACTGTGGCCTGTGCCCGGTGGGCGACTACATGAACGCGGCCCTGCTGAACCGCTGGGAGGGACGCATCACCAACCGCAGCCACAAGGCCTACCGCGAGGCCCGGGAATACCGGCCCGACCTGGTCGTGGCCGTGAGCTGCACCGATCGGCTGCTCAAGGGGCTCACCAAGATGCCCGAGATCCCCTGCTACGTCATCCCGCTCATCCTGCCCCACGGCATGTGCGTCGACACGGATTTCAGCGTGCCCCACCTCTTCGCGGCCATGGAGACCCTGGTGGAGGCCAGACGGCCCCCCGGGGATGTCCAGCCGCTCCGGCGGGAAGGCATCGCATGACGGGGAGTCGCTTCCCCATCCGGCGTTTTTTTGAAACGTGGATCGGCTCCGGGGCGATGCCCTACCTGCTGCACCTCCGCCCCCTGGAGTGGCCGATCATGTCCGCCCACTTTCTGCTGGGCACCCTCCTGGCCACGGGCTGGGCTCTGAGTGCTCGGCCCACCCTCCTGGGCTGGTTCATCTTCGTGGCGCTCATGAACGGCGGGACGCTGGCCATCAACAGCGCCTTCGACCAGGACGAGGGGGACATCGGCTACCTGAAGGCGCCTCCAAAGCCTCCTAAGCACCTGGCCGTCTTCTCTGCGCTGTTGCTGGGGATCTCGGCCCTCCTGGGATTCCTCCTCCCCCTGCCCTTCGCCCTCATCAACCTGGGCTGCGTGGTAATGAGCGTTCTCTACTCCGTGCCCCCGCCCCGCCTGAAGGCCAGGGCCGGCTGGGACCTCCTCATCAACTGCGTCGGATTCGGCCTGCTGACCCCCCTGGCCGGCTGGGCCCTGACCGGCCGACCCTTCAGCCGCCCCATCCTGCGGGCATCCGTCGGCTTCGCCTTCCTGTTCGCCACCCTTTACCCCATGACCCAGATCTACCAGGTCGCTGAGGACAGCCGTCGGGGCGACCGGACCCTGGTGATCCAGGTGGGAGTGGGGCGCAGCCTGGGCCTGGCTCTTGTCGCGGCCCTGATCGCCCACGGGTTCTTCCTGGCCGGGGTCCTGGCCAGGCACCGCCATCCGCTGTTCCTCCTCCCCTCGCTGTTGGCCTGGCTGGCCGTCCTCCTGCCCTGGCTGCACGGCTGGCGCACCTGGACCGACCAGCAGCATGAAGCAGGCATGTACTGGGGCCTGGCCGCCTGGGCCATCACCGATCTGAGCCTGCTGGCCCTGTTGTGGCCATGATCCCTTGAGTATTGGACCTCCAGATCCGATAGACTGGGAAGAAGTGATGACAATCGAAATCTTCTGGAGTCGGCATGGCGCTCGACGGAATCAAGGGATGGATGGCAGGCACGCTGGCCGTGATCGGGGTGGCGCTGGGCGCAGCCTCGCCTCAGGCCTCCACGCGTCTTTCCCTTAAATCCGCCTCGGCCCTCGTTCTCGACCAGAGCACGGGCCAGGCCCTAGTGGAGAAGCAGGCCGCAGCCGTGGTGCCCATCGCCTCCCTGACCAAGCTGATGACGGCCATGGTGCTGCTCGACGCCCACCTGGATCCCGCCGAGCTGCTCACCATCACCAGCGATGACAAGGACTCCCTCCGCCACAGCCGCTCACGGCTGCCCGTGGGCACCCGCCTCCCACGAGAGCAGGCGCTCCTGCTGGCCCTGCTGGCCTCGGAAAACCGGGCGGCCCATGCCCTGGGGCGCACCTACCCCGGCGGTCTGGCCAGCTTCGTCCAGGCCATGAATGCCAAGGCCCGGGAGCTCGGCCTCAGCGGCGCCCACTTCGAGGACCCTTCCGGGCTTTCCAGCGGCAACGTGGCCACGGCCTGGGATTTGGCGCGAATCATTCAGGCGGCCTACCGCTACCCGGAGATCCGGGACTTCAGCACCCGGCCTGAGACGACCCTCCAGGCGGGACGGCGCAACATCCAGTTCCCGAACACCAACGCCCTCGTGCGCAACCCCAGGTGGAACATCGGGTTGTCCAAGACCGGCTACATCGAGGAGGCCGGCCGCTGCCTCGTCATGCAGGCGATGCTGGCCAACCGGCCCGTGCTGGTCATCCTCCTGGATTCCTGGGGCAAGTACACCCGCCTGGGGGACGCCAACCGCATCAAGCAGTGGCTGGAAACCCGTTCGGGATCGAAGGGCTGACCTACCGGTGCTGACTCCGGGTGTCCCGACCCCCTTCCCGCTCCACTGGGGTTTTTCGACCCGCCAGGATCCGCCGGATTCTCTGCCGGAGCCGCGCCTGCACCAGGTGCATCGCTGTGGCGTGGTGGAGGCCCCCGATGCCGTGGTCGAGGCGGATGGCCTCTGGACTTCCCGGCCAGGCGTTCGCATCGGCGTGCGGGTGGCGGATTGCGTGCCGGTGCTGCTGGCCGGGCCGGTGGCCGGTGGCACGCCCTGGGTCGCCGCCCTTCACGCGGGTTGGCGTGGTGCCACCGGCCACGGAGATCCTGAGCCCGGGGGCGGCATCCTGCGCCGGGGCGTGGCCAGGTATCGCGCCCTGGGTGGAAATCCCCAAGACTTGGCCTGGGCCTGTGGACCCGCCATCCAGCGCTGCCACTTCGAGGTGGGAACCGAGGTCATCGAAGCCGCCCGCCAGGACCCGGCCTGGCGGGACGACCTGCAGTCCGCGGGACCCAGCGGCAAGGCCCATCTGGACCTGCATGGTTTGCTGAAAGCGCAGGCCCTGGATCTGGGCCTGAATCCAGCCAAGGACGGCAGCATGGGGCTCTGCACCGTCTGTCGGCCCGACCTGTTCCATTCCTACCGCCGGGGTGATGCCACCGGCCGCCAGTGGGGCTGGATCGAGATCGGCTAACCTGGAGCCTGAAGCCCTGAGGCCTGAAGCCCTAGGCCTGAAGCCTGAGGATTGACATGCTCAACATCACCGACATCCGGATCACCAAGGTGGAAGGCGACGACAAGCTGAAGGCCTTTGCCGCCCTGGTGATCGAGGACTGCTTCCTGGTGGGCGACCTCCGCGTGGTGGAGGGTGAGGACGGCTACTTCGTGGCCATGCCCAGCCGCCGCAAGCGCGACGGCAGCTTCAAGGACATCGCGTACCCTTTGAACAACACGCTGCGCGAAGTGATCGAGGAGAAGGTCCTGCTCGCCTACGAGGCGGCCACCGGCCACCGCGCCCTGAGCCGCATCGAGCGGGGTGAGGCCGTCCAAGTGCGTCCCGACCTGCTGGGCGTCGAGGAGTTCGGGTTCACACCGAAGACCAATGCCTGAGGCCTGATCCCGGGGCTTGGGCAGGACGCGAACCCGCGCTATGCTTGCCTTTCCGCCTGGGGAGTAGCCAAGTGGTAAGGCAGCAGGTTTTGATCCTGCGTACCGAGGGTTCGAATCCTTCCTCCCCAACGCAAAGGGCCGCCATCAGGCGGCCGTTTGCGTTGGGGAGCGCTTGAAGGATTCGAAGTCACAGAATCGCTGGCACGGTGCGCAGGTAGGGCTAGTCCTCAGAGCTGGAAACTCAGCAGCTTGTCACCCGTCATGTCCACGGTCTCCGTCTTGGTGCCCTTGGGGCCTCGGACGGTGATGGTGTGGCGGCCCAGGGCGACCTGGATGGGGCTGCTGCCATCGCTTTCGGTGCCGGTGTCCTGACCATCCACGAAGACCTTCCCGGATCCCGGGAAGGTGTTGACGGTGAGGTTGGCCAGTCCCGGTACGGTGAGGGTCACCGTCTGGCCTGCGGTCACCGTGACAGCCCGGACGTCCTTGTAGAAGTGACGGGCGCTGATCAACTCCAGCTGATGGGTGCCGGGAGGCAATGGCAGCTTGGCGCCCGGGCTCAGCTCGCCCAGATCCTTGCCGGCGGCCTTCACGCGGACGCTGAAGCCTCCGGACAGTTTGAGGGCCCCAGGTTCATGGGGATTCAGGGCGGGTTCCTGCCGGGTCTCGGCCGTGGTGGCCTCCTTGAGCTCGAAGACCCGGCCCCCGGGCACCTCGCCCGGCCCAAAATCCGACGCATGGCCCAGCTTGTCCTTGGTGAGGGTCAGGCGATGGGGCTGTCCCTGGTTCCACCGGACGGTGAGCGGCGTCACGCCTTCAAGCGGCTTCTCGTCCAGCACCACCGTCGCTCCCTTGGGGGTCGAGTCGATCAGTTCATCGGTGAGGACGGGTTGGAGGGGGAAGGCCCTTGGGGCTTCCCCGGCCTTGATCTCGTAGGTGACGGGTCGGTGCCCCTTCAGCTCGAGCCGCAGCTTGTCGCCGGTGACCAGGGCCTGGTTCATGGGCGTGGTGCCCACGGCCAGGTCGTTCACGAAGACCTTCGCTCCCGCGGGCTGGGAGTCGATCTGGAGCCGCGTGCCCTTGGGCCCCCGGAAGAAGAACCAGCTCAGCCCCACGGCGGCCACCAGCGTCAAAGCCGCGATCCACGGCCATCCGAGGGACTTTGATTCGGGCCGGGCCACGACCATGGTCTCGTCGAAGGAGGTGGAGACGATCTCAGGTAGCGGTGCCTCGCCGCTCATCCGCATGAGGCCGAGGATCTCCCGTCGATCCTCCTTGCCCAGTTCCACCACCGCATCCAGGAGTTCCCGGGTGAAGGCCGTGCAGGTGGGGTGCCGCTGCTCGGGTCGCTTGGCCAGCACCCGCTCGAACACCCGCCGCCAGCCGTCCGGCAGCATGCCCACCACCGGGGGATGGACTTCGACGGGCGGTTCATTGACGATGCGGTAGAGGATGGTGTTGATGGATGATCCCGGGAACGGCGACTGTCCGCTCATCAGCTCGAAGACCAGCACCCCGAAGCTGAAGATGTCGGATCGGTTGTCGACCGTGCCTTCCTTGATCTGCTCGGGGCTCGCGTAGCTCGGCGTGCCCAGGAAGGTGCCGGTCTGGGTGAGGCTGGCATCCTCCCGCTTGGCGATCCCGAAATCCATGAGCTTGGGCCGCCCGTCCTCACTGACCATCACGTTCCCGGGCTTCACGTCCCGGTGGACGATGGCCTTGGCGTGAGCGTGATCCAGGGCCTCGGCGAGCCCGACGATGATCTTGAACTTCTCCTTCATGGTCAGGGCGGGCCCGGCCTTCATGATCCCGTCCAGGGGGCGGCCCGCCACGTACTCCATGGCCAGGAAGGGGCCGTGGCCCTCCACCTCGCCCACGTCGTAGATGGCCACGATGCCGGGATGGTTGAGGAGGCCCGACACCTCCGCCTCGCGCTGGAACCGGGCCAGGTATTCATGCTGATCGGCCTCGGTCCGGACGGCGTCCAGCTTCATGAGCTTGATGGCCACCTTCCGCTTGATCCGGGGGTCCTCGGCCAGGACGACGCTCCCCATGGCCCCCGAACCGAGCAGGCGCAGGACCTGGTAGCGGCCGATCATTCTGGGGAAGTTGAGGTTGTCGAGGTCGCCCATGTCAGCATCCTACCGAACCCATCGGAGATGAGGCGGTAGATTGTTAGGTTTTTCATGGATTTTCCAAGATCCTGTGACACAATAAAGCAGGCCCACTGACCTGGGCTGTGGAGGGTCTGTTCCGTGATGGAAGTCGTCAAATCCGTCGTACTCGTCACCTACTTCACGTTGCTCACCATCCTGAGCATCTACGGGGCGCACCGCCTCTGGATGCTGCTGCTCTACTACCGCCACAAGAAGGACGTGCCCCAGCCCCAGGGCGATGAGAGCTACCTTCCCGTGGTCACGGTGCAGCTGGCCGTGTTCAACGAGATGAACGTCATCGAGCGGCTCATGGACTACGTCGTCAAGATGGACTGGCCCAAGGAGAAGCTCGAAATCCAGGTCCTGGACGACTCCACGGATGACACCGTCAAGGTGGCCAGCGCCGTGGTGGATCGATACAAAGCCCTGGGCTTTGACATCCACTACCTGCATCGGACGGACCGCACGGGCTTCAAGGCCGGCGCCCTGTCCGAAGGCCTCAAGGTCGCCAAGGGCGAGCTGGTGGCCATGTTCGACGCCGACTTCCTCCCCACGGTCGACTTCCTCCGCAAGGCCGTGCCCCACTTCGCGGATGGCAAGGTGGCGTTCGTGCAGGGCTGCTGGGCCCACCTCAACCGCGAGTTCTCCCTGCTGACCCAGGTGCAGGCCATCCTGCTCGACGGCCACTTCGTGTTCGAGCACACCGCCCGCAACCGCTCCAAGGCCTTCTTCAACTTCAGCGGCACCGCCGGCATGTGGCGCGTCTCGGCCATCGCAGACGCCGGTGGCTGGGAGCACGACACCATCACCGAGGATGCCGACCTGTCCTACCGCGCCCAGCTCAAGGGCTGGAAGGGCGTCTACCTCAAGGATCTGGTGGTCCCCGCCGAGCTGCCCGTCGAGGTCAACGCCTTCAAGAGCCAGCAGCACCGCTGGGCCAAGGGCAATGCCCAGGTCATCCGCAAGCTCATGAAGACCATCTGGAAGTCCAACGAGAGCCTGCACACCAAGCTGGAGTGCTGGTTCCACCTGACGGCCAACTGCAACTACATGCTGATGGTGGTGCTCTCCATCATCATGGTGCCCGCCATGATCTTCCGGGCCGGCACCCCCATCCACATCCTGCTGCTGACCGACGGCCCCTTCTTCCTCCTGAACGCCGTCAGCGTGGGTCTCTACTTCGGGCTCTCCCAGAAGGAGCTCACCGACAACACCGGCTGGACCCGCCGCCTGAAGTACATCCCCGGCCTCATGGGCCTGGGCATCGGCCTCGCCCTGAACCAGGCCAAGGCCGTGCTGGAAGGCTTCTTCACCGACGACAAGGAGTTCAAGCGCACCCCCAAGTACGGCGTGGACGCCAATGGCAACTCGGTCACCAAGCGGGCCTACAAGGTGCCCAAGAGCCTCATGACCTTCCTGGAGCTGGGCTTCGCCATCTACTACTTCGGCGCGGTGCTGGTGGCCATCTACATCCGCAAGTGGGCCTCCGTGCCCTTCCTCTGGCTGTTCTTCAGCGGCTTCTCGTACATGAGCATCCTGTCCCTGGCCGACGTGAAGCTGTTCCGCCGCCTGGCCATGGATGAACCCGCCGACGACGCGCAGAGCGCCTCGAACTTCGTCCAGTAGCCGAAGCGTCCGATAAGGGACCATGGCTCGTCCAGCGGCCCGCCCCGGATCCTCCCGCCCCCGTGCCGCCGCCCTGCGGTACCGGCCGGAGGTGCCGTTCCAGGATGCCGCGCCCCGGCTCGTCGCGAAGGGCCAGGGGCTCTTGGCCGAGCGCATCCTGGAGCTGGCAAAGCAGCACGGGGTGTCGATCACCAAGGATCCGGACCTGCTGGCGGCCCTCGAGCCCCTGGACCTGGACCGCCTCATCCCGCCTGACCTCTTCCAGGCCGTGGCCGTGCTGCTGGCTGCGCTGTACCGGGCCAATAAGGAGCTTTCCCCCAAGTGATTGATCTCCACTGCCACACCCTCCATTCCGATGGCACGGACACCCCGGAGGGCTTGGCTCTGCTCGGCGAGGCCGCACGCCTGTCGGCCCTCTGCCTCACCGACCACGACACCCTGGGGGGGATCCCCCGGTTCCTCGCCATGCAGCCCCAGGTGAAGGTGCGGCTCCTGGTGGGCACCGAGCTCAGCTGCCGCTTCCTGGGGCAGTCGCTGCACGTCCTGGGACTGCTGGTGGATCCGGAGGATGGAACGTTTCAATCCCGGCTGGTGGAGCTCCGCGGACGCCGCGAGGACCGGAACCGGCGCATGATCCTGCGCCTGGCGGAGCTGGGTTGCCCCATCACCCTCGAGGATGTCCAGGCCCAAGCGGACACCCCCCTGCTCTCCCGAGTCCATTTCGCCAAGGCCCTGGCCACCCGGGGCTTCGTCCGGCGGGCTCCGGAGGCCTTCGAGCGGCTCATCGGGGATGACTGCCCGGGCTTCGTGCCCCGGGAGGAGCTGAGCCCCAGCGAGGCGGCCCGGTGGATCCGCGAGGCCGGCGGCGTGCCCGTGGTGGCCCACCCCGGCCGCTTCATCGGAGGCGGTTTTCGTTGGGACGACGCCATGGCGGACCTGCAACGGCAGGGGCTCGAAGGCCTGGAAGGGTATTACGGCGAGTACCGCGGCTCCGAGCAGAAGTATTTCGTGACCCTGGCCGCCCGGCTGGGCATGGTCGTCACCGGTGGCAGCGACTACCACGGAGCCAACAAGCCGGGGCTGCGCCTAGGCCGCGGCCGCGGCGGCCTCCAGGTCCCCGATGACCTTCTCGATCGATTGGAAACCCAGCAAAGAATTGGCAGTTACCACTGACTGCCGATAGGCTGGGAAGGCCGAGGCGTTCATGTCCAAACGGATCCTCCTGGTGGAGGACGACCCCATCAATGTGAAGTTCATCCAGACGGTGCTCACCAAGAAGGGTGGGTACGAAGTCCTGGTATCGGAGGAAGTGGACGAGATCCTCCGCCTGGCCCGCGAAGCCGATCTCGCGGCCATCATCATGGACGTGAGCCTCTCCCGCTCCAGCTACGAAGGCCGCAAGGTGGACGGGATCTTCATCACGCAGCTGCTGAAGAAGGACGAGATCACGCGCCACATTCCGGTCCTGCTGGCCACGGCCCACGCCATGTTCGGCGACCGGGAGAAGTACCTCGAGCTGACCGGAGCCGAAGGCTACATCGCCAAGCCCATCCATGACCCTGCCACCCTGATCACGGCCGTCAAAGCCGTCATCGAGCCCTGACATGGCCCTGAAAGTCCCGCCCATCGCCGCCTTCCGGCTGCTGCTCGAATACGACGGAAGCCGCTTCCAGGGCTGGCAGAAGCAGGGCGCCAAACAATCGCGGGAGGGCGTCCGCACCGTGGCGGGAAGCCTCGAACACGCCATCCACGAGGTGGGCCTGCGCCTGGTGCATCTGGGCGGTGCCGGCCGCACGGACGCCGGCGTCCATGCCCTCGGCCAGGTCGCGCACCTCCACCTGGAGGCCAAAGGGGCGCCCCGCCCCGGTGAGCTGCGGCGCGCCCTGGACGCCGCGCTACCCCAGGACATCGCCCTCCGCGACGTGCGCACCTGTCCACCCCGGTTCCACGCCCGCCACGATGCCGTCGACCGCACCTATCTGTACCAGATCAGCCGCCGGCGCAGCGCCTTCGGCAAACCCTGGATCTGGTGGGTGAAACGCAACCTGGATCTCGATCGTCTCAGCCGGGCCTGGGCTGCCTTCGAAGGGGACCAGGACGTGTCCGCCTTCGCCGACCTGGACACGGAAGAGGACGGCCGGGCCCGCATCCTCCGCTGCGAGGTGGTCGAAGCGGGTTCTCTGGTCCTGCTCCGGGTCCGGGCCACGCACTTCTTCCGCCGGCAGGTGCGCCGCATGGTCGGTGCCTCCGTCGCCTGCGCCCTGGGCGAGGAGGAACCACGCCGGGTGCTGGAGGATCTGCGGAATCCCACTGAAGCCGCCAACCTCTACTGGGGCGCCAAGGCCGCGCCGTCCTCGGGCCTGTTCCTGGAGGCTGTCCGCTATTCCGGGGACCCCGAGCCCGGACCGCCGAGGCCCACCCTGTTCATCCCCTGAGGTCCCTCCAATGCTCACCCGCGACGAAGCCTGGCAGCTGCTCTGCGACTGGACGCCTTCCGAGAAACTGCGCACGCATGCCCGGGCCGTGGAGCTGGTGATGCGCGATCTTGCGGCGGGCCTGGGCCAGGACGTGGAGCGTTTCGGCCTGGCGGGTCTTCTGCATGATGCGGACTACGACTCGTGGCCGAGCGAGCATCCGAAGCGCATCGTCGCCTGGCTGCAGGAAAGGGGCGACGAGGACCTGGCCCACGCCATCAGCGCCCACTACACCCGCTGGAACGTCCCCTACGACAGCCTGCTGGACCAGGCCCTGCTGGCCTCGGATGAGATCACCGGCTTCGTCATGGCCTGCGCCCTGGTGCGCCCCACCCGCACCGAGGGGCTGGAGCCGAAGAGCGTGAAGAAGAAGCTCAAGGACAAGGCCTTCGCCGCAGGCGTGGACCGCCATGAAGTGGCCGAAGGGCTGCGCATGCTGATCGAGGCCGTAGGCGGCACCGAGGATGAGCACTTGGCCCGGATCATCGCCGTGCTGCACGGGCACCGGGTGGAGCTGGGCCTGGCCTAGGGCACGAAGGCCTCGCCCACGACCTCGGCCACCCGCCTCCGGCGCAGGATGAGCGTGCGGAGGTACTCCTGCTTTTCGAGGATGGCCTTTCGGCGCTGGGCCTCCTCCTGCGCCGACTTCGGAGCCTCCCCCACAGCGGAGAGCTGGCCCAGCTCGGCCCGGACCCTGGCCTCGGCAGCGGCCACCCGGATGACGCGGATCTCTCTGCGGCCGGAGGATGCACCCCAGTTGTTCTCGGTCCAGAGGGGCTCGACCGCAGCCTCGGCGAGCAGCACCCGCTCCCTGCCATCGGGGCCGGGCCTGCGTTCGAAGCGGACCCTCAGCGCGGCCCCGTCACGGCTGTCCCCCCCGGCCACGGGGAAGAGATCCGCCCGGTACATGCGGTCCTGGTTGCTGATGAAGTTGCCCAGCGAGTAGACCACCAGGGCCTTCCGGCCGCTGGATTCCAGCAGCTCCACGGGCTGGAGCACGTGCGGATGATGCCCCAGGATCAGGTCGCAACCAGCATCGACGAGGGCCCGGGCGATGTCCCTCTGCCGCTTCGTGGGGGTGTGCTGGTACTCGTTGCCCCAGTGCAGGCTGACCAGCACGAGGTCGGCCCGGCTCCGGGCCTCGCGGACCGCCTGGAGGGCCGGTTCGAGGTCCAGGGGGCGCACCCAGGGCTCGGTGGCCTTGCGGTTGAGGTCGAGGTTGAAGAGGTCGGTGAATCCGAGGCAGGCCACCCGGAGTCCCCGGCATTCGAGGATCGGCACGATCTCCGCCTGGACCCGGTCCTCACCGCTGCCGAGGGCCACCAGCCGCTCGGCCCGCAGGCGCTCCAGGGTCTCCCGGACGCCTTTGGGGCCCTGATCGAAAGCGTGGTTGTTCGCCGTGGCGAGCACGGTGAAACCACTGGCCCGGAGCGCGGCGGGCAGAGACTCCGGAGCGTTGAACTGGAAGGGCACGCCCGGCCTTCCGGTCCGCGGGGCGATGGGCGATTCCAGGTTGCCGAAGGAAAGGTCGGCCCCCTTGAACAGCGGGATCAGGTCGCCCCAGAGGGAGGGGAAGCCGTTGGGATCCACTTCGGCGGCCCGTTTTACATCCTGGTGCATGAGGATGTCGCCCACGGCCACCACCGTGAGGCTCGCCGGGGGCGCCGGTGGTGCGTCCACCTTACGCGAGCGGCAACCCACCAGGCCGAGCCCGAGCGCGAGCAGGGCCCGGAAGTGGCGCAGGCGCATCAGGCCCATTCCTCCGGGCCGTAGTACACCTCGACCGGCAGACCCGGGAGGCGACCGCGCAGGCTGGCCGCGATGGCATCCATCTCGAGGTGCCAGAGGGGCCTCGCATCCGGCTCCGGGGTGGGGCGGGCCACCGTATAGAGCTGGACGGCCTGCAGCTGTCCCCCGTGGTCGAGGATGTGCTCCAGCCTTCCGCAGTAGGCCTCGAGCTCGGCCTCGCTGGGGCCCTGTCCCTTCCAGTCGAGGAACAGGGTCTGGATCAGGATCGGCCAGCGGCGGGCCGTGGCCAGCAGGTTGTCGAGGATGCGCTGGAAGGGGATCTGGCTCCGGCAGATCTCCCGATAATAGGCCTCGGTCCCCGCATCCAGCTTGGCCCAGACTTCGCCCTCGTGGGCCATGAGGGTCTCCAGGCCCGTCACCACCTCGGGAGCCTGGAGCCGGCTGGAGTCCGTGATGAGCACCAGCTTCACCAGATCCAGACCCCGCTGGACCTTGAGACGGGCCACCCGGTCCACCACCGCGGCGAATTCCCGCGCCGTCGTGGGTTCGCCATCCCCGCTGAAGGCGATGTCGTTGAGGCGGCGCTGCTCCGGCCGCGCAGAGTCGAAGGGTGGGATCTGGTAGATCTCACCGCTGGTGGCCAGGTCGAGCAGCAGGCCCAGTTCCTCCACCAGCAGGTCCAGGTCCAGATCCTTCCGCTTGGGGGGCGTAAGGCGATCCACCTCGCAGTAGACGCAATCGAAATTGCAGACCTTGTCCGGGTTGAGGTTCACGCCCAGGCTGACCCCTCGGCTCCGGCGCGAGATCACGGGGTAGCAGTAGTCGAAATCCCGCCACACGCGCCGATGATCCAGGTGGGCCTTGATGAGATCCGTCATGCCACCAGCATACGCGAATCAGGACCTGTCCGCCCGCAACCCGGGGGGCCCATCGTGAGTCCCAGCCGCCGCCTGGACCATGTCCGGTTTCCAGAGAATGGGTTCCGGTCGAAGGGCCTCATCCACCGCCACCATGACGAATTCGCCACTGGTCACGTCGCGACGCAAGTCAGACACGGGCTCATAGACCTGCACGTTGATCTGCAGCGTCATGCTCGTGTTCCCCTGTCGGGCGATGGTCGCGAAGAACTCGATGATCTCCCCGGCCCGCACGGGGCTGTGGAAGCAGAGCTCGGATACCTTCAGCGTGAGGAAGCGCCGGTTGCGGGACATCAGCGACGCCGTGATGCCGGCCACCTTGTCCATGCGGGCCATCATGTCCCCGCCGAACATCGCCTCGTTCAGGGCGATGTCCATGTTCAGGACCATTTCGCGGGAGATCAGCATGGGGCGAGTACAACACGAACACCGCATCAGGACAGCAAAAAGGGCACCGGAAATGCACCGGTGCCCTTTTTGATCGGAAAGGACTTCGCTACTTCAGCCGCTCGGCCAGGGCCTTGCCCATGTCGGCGGGGCTCTGCACGACGGTGATGCCGGCGGCGGTGAGGGCCTTCATCTTCTCGGCGGCGGTGCCCTTGCCCCCGGAGATGATGGCGCCGGCGTGGCCCATGCGGCGGCCCGGAGGGGCCGTCTGGCCGGCGATGAAGGCCACCACGGGCTTGGTGACGTACTGCTTCACGAACTCCGCGGCCTCCTCCTCGGCGCTGCCGCCGATCTCGCCGATCATGATGATGGCGTGGGTGTCCGGATCGTCCTGGAACAGGCGCAGGGCATCGATGTGGCTGGTGCCGTTGACGGGGTCGCCGCCGATGCCGATGCAGGTGCTCTGGCCGATGCCCAGCGCCGTGAGCTGGCCCACGGCTTCATAGGTCAGGGTGCCGGAGCGGCTGACCACGCCCACGTGGCCCTGCTTGTGGATGCGGCCGGGCATGATGCCGATCTTGGCCAGGCCGGGGCTGATGATGCCCGGGCAGTTGGGGCCGATGAGGCGGCTCTTGGGGTAGTCGGGCAGGACGCGCTTCACCTTCACCATGTCGAGGACGGGAATGCCCTCGGTGATGCAGACGATGAGCTCGATGCCCGCTTCCAGGGCCTCCAGAATGGCGTCCGCCGCGCCCACGGGGGGCACGAAGATCATGGTGGCGTTGGCGCCGGTCTTGGCCACGGCGTCCTTCACGGTGTTGAAGACGGGGAAGCCCTCGATCTCGGTGCCGCCCTTGCCGGGAGTCACGCCGCCGACCACGTTGGTGCCGTAGTCGCGGGATCCCTTGGCGTGGAAGAGGCCTTCGCGGCCCGTGATGCCCTGGACGATGAGCTTGGTGTGGTTGCCCACGAGAACAGCCATGTCATACCTCTCTAGATTCGAATTCCGGTTCCGTGGATGGGCTACTTGATCGACGCCACGACTTTTTCGGCGGCATCCTTCAGGTCGGCGGCGACGATGAGGTTCAGGCCGCTCTCGGCCAGGATCTTCTTGCCCTCCTCGACGTTGGTGCCCTCGAGGCGCACCACCACCGGCACCTGGATGCCGATCTCCTTGGCGGCGTTGACGATGCCCGCGGCGACCACGTCACAGCGCATGATGCCGCCGAAGATGTTCACCAGCACGGCCTTCACGGCAGGATCCTGCAGGATGATCCGGAAGGCGTTCTTCACGGCATCCTCGGTGGCTCCACCGCCCACGTCCAGGAAGTTCGCAGGCGAGCCACCGTGGTACTTGATGATGTCCATGGTGCCCATGGCCAGGCCGGCGCCGTTCACCATGCAGCCGATCTGCCCGTCCAGCTTGATGAAGTTCAGGTTGAACTTGCTGGCCGCGATCTCCTCCTCGGCCTCTTCGTTGAGGTCCCGGAAGGCGAGCACGTCGGGGTGGCGGAACAGCGCGTTGTCGTCGAAGCCGATCTTGGCATCCAGCGCGGTGACCTCGCCGGTCTTGGTGATCACCAGGGGGTTGATCTCCACCATGGAGCAGTCCTTCTCCATGAAGAGCTTGTAGAGGTTCTGCAGGAACACCACGCCCTGCTTGAACGTGTCGCCTTCGAGGCCCAGGGCGAAGGCCACCTGGCGGGCCTGGAAGCCACTGAGGCCCAGGGCCGGGTCCACGGCCACCTTGACGATCTTCTCGGGGGTCTTCTCGGCGACCTCCTCGATCTCCACGCCACCCTCGGTGGAGGCCAGGATGGTTACGCGACTGGAGCCGCGGTCCACCAGGAAGCTCAGGTAGAGCTCCCGGGCGATGTCCACGGGTTTGGAGATGAACACCGTGTGGACCTTGCGCCCCTCGGCGCCGGTCTGCTTGGTGATGAGCTGCATGCCGAAGATGGCCTTGAACAGCTCGGCGGCCTTGTCGGGATCGTTCGCGAACTTCACACCCCCACCCTTGCCACGGCCCCCGGCATGGATCTGGGCCTTCACCACGCTGGCACCACCGTATTCCTTGGTGATCATGCGGGCCTCTTCCGCGTCCTGGGCGACCTTGCCGTCCGGCGTGGCCACTCTGTAGAGCCGAAGCAGTTCCTTGGCTTGGTATTCGTGGATGTTCATGCTCTCTCCAGGAAGGGTCGATCAACAGTTTACAGGCTGGATGCCCTAGCCCGAACCCCGAAGGCTGTGACCCGTGGCATCCTTTGAAGCTGGGGAAATACCGCCATGGCCCAATTGGATCGTCTGCTCACCCAGGTCATCACGAAAGCCGGCAGTCGCCTGGAACTGAAAGCCGACAAGAAGCCCCGCCTGGAACTGAAATCCGGCGAGGCCATCGATCTGCTGCCCAACCCCTTGCCCGCCGTGATGGTCGACGTGCTGGCTGGAGACGTGGTCCCTTCCGAACTCAAGGCCGCCTGGCAGAAGGACGGGCAGGCTGAGTTCGACCATGACCTGTCCGGGCAGTCCTTCCGGATCCGCCTCAGCCGGTACATGGACACGCCTCAGATCCAGGCGGAGTACCAGGGTCCCTCGCGCACTCCGGCCGCCCCGGCCCCCAAGCCCGCCGCAGCCATGGAGGTGGCGCCTGCCCCGAAGGCGCCTCCCGCGGTTGCTCCGGCCCCCACCGCAGCGCCCCGGCCCCAGGCCCCGAGAGTTGAGCCCATGTCCCGGAAAGCGCAGATTCACCCCCTGGCCGAGAAGCTCTTCGCGACCCTCCTGGAGAAGCAGGGCTCCGATCTGCACTGCACCACCCATGAGCCTCCCCTGGCCCGCATCCATGGCGACATGAAGGAGCTGGAGGGCTTCGGCAGGCTGGATTCCGCCACGCTCTTGGAGATGATGGAGGCCCTGGCCACGCCGGCCGTCTGGCAGCGTTTCGAGGAACACCACGATGCCGACTTCGCGTATGGCTACGAGGCAGGCGGCTGCCGGCTCCGGGTCAACTACTTCCACGACCGGGTTGGCCCCGGCCTGGTCTGCCGGGTCATCCCCAACCAGCTGCCGGACCCCGACAAGCTGGGCCTGTCAGACCCGGTGCGGCGCCTGGCCACCCTGTCCAAGGGACTCGTGCTGGTCACCGGCCCCACGGGCAGCGGCAAGTCGACCACCCTGGCGGCCATCGTGGATCTGGCCAACCAGAAGCGGAAGGACCACATCCTCACCATCGAGGATCCCATCGAGTTCGTCCATCCCCGCAAGGGCTGCCTGGTGAACCAGCGGGAAGTGGGCACCCACACGGACAGCTTCAAGAGCGGGCTGCGCGCGGCCCTCCGCGAAGATCCCGACGTGGTGCTGGTGGGCGAGATGCGCGACCTCGAGACCATCGCCATCGCCCTGGAGACGGCCGCCACCGGACATCTGGTCTTCGGCACCCTGCACACGAGCAGCGCCATCGGCACCATCGACCGCATCGTGGACCAGTTCCCCTCCGACCGGCAGCAGCAGATCCGCGTGATGCTTGCCGACGCGCTGAAGTGCGTGGTCAGCCAGGTCCTGCTGAAGAAGATCGGGGGCGGGCGGGTGGCGGCCCTGGAGACCCTCTTCGTCACCCCCGCCATCGCGAACCTCATGCGCGAGGGGAAGAATTTCCAGATCCCCAGTGCGATGCAGACGGGCCGCAGCTATGGCCAACGCCTCATGAACGACGCCCTGGTCGACCTGATCCAGGGGCGGAAGGTGGAGCCCATGGAGGCCTACCTCAAGTGCCCCGACAAGGAGACCTTCATCGCTGCCTGCAAGCGGGCCGGCATCCCCTTCGATTTGAGGCTCGGAGAGGTCGAGAGCTGAATCGCTACATGCTGCGCGAGAGCAGGGCCTCGGGGATCTCCCTCAACAATTCACCGGTGGCAGGTTCGCCCTGGACCCCCGTCACGTGGGCCACCGCATTGCCCGAGGCGCGCGTGGCCAGCTCCCGGGTCTCGGCCAGGGCGTCGTGCTTCTCGATGAGGGCGCGGAGCTTGATCTCCTCCACCTCGGGGATGGGCACCTCCTCGCCACGGTCCCAGATGGTGCGGATCAGGGGGCGCACCTCGTCCGGCGCCTTCTCCAGCAGGGTGAGCATGGGCAGGGTGAGCTTGCCTTCGCGCAGGTCGCTGAAGGCCGGCTTGCCCAGCTGGGCGCTGGTGGCCGTGTAGTCCAGCAGGTCGTCGATGAGCTGGAAGGCTCGCCCCACCTCCAATCCGTAGCCACGCATGGCCAGGCAGTCGGCCTCGCTGCGGCCCGTGAGGACCGCTCCGGTTTCGGTGCAGCCGCTGAAGAGCAGCGCGGTCTTCCGCTCCTGGATGTCGAAGTAGTCCTTGCGGCTGGTATCGAGCTTGAAGAGCACGTCGTTCTGGATGAGCTCGCCCTCGGTCATGCGCGTGGTGACCTGGGCCAGGATCTCCATCATCCGCCAGCTGCGGCAGGCGATGGCCTCGTCCATGGCCACCAGGTAGAGCAGGTCGCCGAAGAGCACGGTCAGCGTGTTGCCCCAGAGGCGGTTGAGGGTGGGCATGCCGCGGCGGAGCTGCGCGTGGTCGATGACGTCGTCGTGCACCAGGGTGGCCGTGTGGATCAGCTCGAAGACGGCTCCGAAGCGGACGTCATCGTCGCCCTGCGCGCCGCAGAACCGCGAGGAGAGCATCACCAGGGCCGGCCGCAGGCGCTTGCCCTGCCCGCCCCGCACGTGGTCCGCCAGCTTCTGGACCACCTCCACGTCGCTCTGCAGGATGCGCTGCAGCTCCGCCTCCACGCCCGCCAGCTTGGGGGCGATGGGCAGGAAGTAGCGGGAGAGGTCGAGCCGTGACATCAGGTCAGCCGCGGTAGTTGGTGAACTGCAGGTCCAGGCCCTGGTCGTCCTTCTTGAACAGGGCGATGACCTCCTGCAGGTCGTCGCGGCTCTTGCCGCTCACCCGCAGCTGGTCGCCCTGGATGCTGGCCTGCACCTTGATCTTCGAATCCTTGATGGCCTTGATGAGCCCCTTGGCCTTCTCCACCGGGATGCCCTGCTGGATGGTGACCTCCTGGCGGACGCTGCCCTTGGCCGCGGGCTCGAGCTTGCCGTAGGTCATGCTCCGGATGCTGACGCCACGCTTGTGCAGCTTGGTCTGCAGCACGTCGATCACGGCCTTCAGCTTCACCTCGTCGTCGCTGTTGAGGACGAGCACCTTGTCGTCCTTCAGCTCGATCTTCGAGACCGACCCCTTGAAGTCGTAGCGCTGGCCAATCTCCTTCATGGCCTGGGAGACGGCGTTCTTCACCTCGTCCAGGTCCACCTTGCACACGACATCGAAGGAACATTCACTGGCCATGGGGCGCTCCTCAACTGGATCCAGCACTCAGACTAGCGCCTCGGCTGTGTTTAGGAAAAGGCGGGGACGGGAACTCACGGCTTCGCCCCACCGCCGAGGCTCCGGAAGAAGGCCACGGTGCTGAGGCGGAAGCCCACCAGCATCACGGCCTCGTCCTTGCCGTGGGCGCCCTTGTTGACGGATCCCTCCATGTAGAAGTCGCCGCTGGCCCCCTGGGAGCCGAACTGCGTGAGCACCACCCGGCCCCTCATGTAGATCCGGTCCTGGTAACGGAACAGGGGATCGCGGAGGTAGGACCACTCCGCGAAGGAGCCCTTGAAGGCCCCCTCCTCCTGGCGCGTGGTGACGCCCACCTTGAAGCGGTTCCGGAACTCGTCCCGCGAGGTGGCATTGAGATCCGACTGGTTCACGGGCTGGCTGAAGCCCACCACGCCGGCGGAGCCCACCACGCCCCAGCTCACCCGCTCCGTCAGGGTCTTCATCCACCAGAGCCCGACCTCCCCATGGAAATGCCCGCTCGACGTGATGACGTTGAGGGTTTCCGACGTCTCGAAGCTGGAGGACTGGAAGGCCAGGGTGCTGAACACCTCCCACCAGGTGTCCTGGGCCGGCCGGCGGAAGGTCTGGCGGATGTCCAGGGCCACGAAGGGGCGGGACTTGGAGAAGAAGGAACCCTTCTGGTCCTGCTCGCTGAAGAGGCTGGAGAACTGGAAGCCGCCGTACAGATCCACCTTGAGCTCGTCGGCGTCGAGCTTCAGGGGGTCATCCTCCCAGCGCCTCCGGGCGATGACCTTGTCCATCTCGCGGAAGTCGGCCAGCATCCGGGCCTGGCCGTCCACCAGGGACTGGGCCTGGAGCAGGTTCGCGGAGCCTTCCCGTTCCAGCGTGTTCCGCAGGGACTGGGCCTGCTGGAGACCCCGCTCCACCTCGAAGATGCGCTGCTGCAGCTCCCGCTGCTTGGCGCGCAGGGACTTGAAGAAGGCCTTGCGATCCGGTCCGGCCAGCGCCCGGACCGCGGCATCCAGCTCGGCTTCGAACCGGGTGTTGGGAGCCCCCGCGATCTGGCATGGGGGAATGGCGGGCATGGGTGCCTGCGCCATCAGCAGCGTGGCCCCGAGGCCAAAGAGGGCGCGCCGGATCACGTCAGGCCTCCAGTCTTCGCAGCAGGTCGGGCCAGCCTTCCCAGAGGCTGAGGAACTGGAAGGCGCTCAAAACCAGGGCATGGTGGATCTCGCCGCGCCGCATGAGGGCCTGCCATTCCGGCCAGGAACAGGCCCAGACCTGGAGTTCCTCCGCCGGATCCAGCTCGAGATCCCCGGCCGGGTCGCAGTCCAGCGCCAGGAAGGTGTGGCAGCGGTTGTTCTGGGTGGCGGGATTGGGGGTGCAGGCGCCCAGGGCCACCCAGTGCTCCGAGGCGAAGCCCGTCTCCTCCCGGAGCTCGCGCCGCGCGGCCTCTCCCGGAGCCTCACCGGCATCGCAGCCACCGCCGGGGATCTCCAGGGTGGCCGCGTCGATGCCGTGCCGGAACTGCTCGACCACCAGGAGCTCACCCGCCCGCGTGAAGGCCACGACGTTGACCCAGTCAGGGCCCTGGAGCCGGTAGAAGGCATGCTCGCGGCCGGTGTGGGGGCTCCGCCGCTGGGCGACGATCTGGCGGAAGAGCCGGGAATCCTGGCGCACGCTCTCCGATTCCTGGACCCAGGGCACGGCCGGATCGAACCCCTCGGGATGGCGGTGCAGCAATTTCATCAGTACCTCGGCACCGTGGGATCCATCCGGCTGTAGGCATCGATGCCACCGGCGAGGTGCGCCAGATCCGCAAAGCCCACGCCCTTGAGGAAGCGCAGGGCCTGCAGGCTGCGCATGCCGTGGTGGCAGTAGGCGGCCAGGGGCCGGCCCGGATCCAGCTCCGCGACGCGATCCGCCAGCTCGCCCAGGGGGATGAGCAGCGCCCCGGGCAGGTGGGCCCGGTCGTACTCCCAGGGTTCCCGCACGTCGAGGATCTGCACGAGGGCGGGATCCAGGGCCTTGAAGGCGGCCGGGTCGAGGTGGGGGCCGGCCTCAAACACGGGAGAGCCCCTCCCGGTTCAGGACCCGGCTGCAGATGTGGTGGGTGATGATGTCCAGGGCCGTGCGGTTCTCCACGCCCGTGGGGACGATCAAGTCGGCCCACCGCTTGCTGGGCTCGACGAACTCGAGGTGCATGGGCCGCACGCTGTTCTCGTACTGGTCCATGACGCTCTCCAGGCTCCGTCCCCGCTCGCGGGTGTCCCGCCGGATGCGCCGCAGGATCCGGATGTCGGCGTCGGTGTCCACGAAGACCTTCACGTCCAGCAACTCCCGGAGTTCCTGCAGCGCGAAGAGTAGCAGGCCCTCCAGGATGACGACCTGGCCCGGCGGGATCGGTTCCTCCCAGCCGGTGCGGTCCGACAGGGTGAAGTCGTACCGGGGTTTGCGGATGGGTTCCCCCCGGTGTAGCGCGGACAGGTGGGCGGCCATCAGCTCCAGGTCGAAGGCGTGGGGGTGGTCCCAGTTCACGGGCCTGCCGTCGAAGCGGCCCTTCACCACCTCCAGCGGCGCGTAGTAGGCGTCCATGTCCTGCAGCATCGCGGCGACCCCCTGCTCCCGCAGCCGCTTCACCAGTTCCGCTGCCACGGAGGTCTTGCCGCTGCCGGACCCCCCAACGATGCCCACCAGCATCGGCCTGTCCGTCATGACGCCCCCCTTGTTCCCATCCTACTTCAAGCCGGGCCCGAGCTCTGCTATGGTTCGGACCATGCGCCATCGCCGCTTCGCCCCTGCCCTGGCCCTCCTGCTGCTGGCCACCGGGTGCAGCTCCGAGGATCCCAGGCTGCCGGCCAACCTCTACGAAGAGGCCCGGAAGCTCAACCTCGAAGGCCGGAGCCTCGAAGCCCGGGCCATGATGAAGCAGCTGGTCGAGCGCTACCCCGAATCCGAAGCCGCCCAGCAGGCCAAGCGGGACCTCTACCTCATCGAGGCCTTCGTGAACCGGGACATGGCCGACCGCCAGAAGCAGGTCCGCGCCGCCATGAAGCGCATCACCGATGCCCTGATCCGCTACCGTACCAAGCGCAGCGAGTACCCCCTGGCCCTGGGGGAGCTGGTGCCCGAATACCTCGACCAGCTGCCGGAGACCCCCTGGGGGCATCCGTTCCTCTACCGGCCCTACGTCACCCGCCCCATCGAGGAACTCCAGGTCAAGCGGGGGCCGGCGAAGCAGAAGTTCAACACCAAGCTCGACGGCTACTACCTGCTCTGTCTCGGCACCGACCTCCAGCCCGGCGGCGAGGGCATGGCCGCCGACATCCTCATCAAGGATGGGGCCCTCCTGAGCGAGAGCGCCTTCCCCCCCATCCCGCAGCCGCAGCCTATTCGCTGAGGTTCCAGTCAGCCATGAGACATGACTGCGCACTTTGTGCGCAGTTATCAAAATGCGGCCGATCGGCCGCATTTTGCAGGTGTTGCCCCGGCGTTGGGTCTACTTCACTCCCCAATCCAGGATCACCTTCCCGCTCTGCCCGCTGCGCATGGCATCGAAGCCCTTCTGGAAGTCGTCGATGCCGTAGTGGTGGGTGATGACGGGGGTGATGTCCAGGCCACTCTGGACCATGGCGGCCATCTTGTACCAGGTCTCGAACATCTCCCGGCCGTAGATGCCCTTCAGGATGAGCCCCTTGAAGATCACCTGGCTCCAGTCCACGGCGCAGTCACCGGGCAGGATGCCCAGCAGGGCGATGCGGCCCCCGTGGTGCATGGCCTCCAGCATGGATTCGAAGGCGTTGCGGTTGCCACTCATCTCCAGGCCCACATCGAAGCCCTCGGTCATGCCCAGGTCCTTCATGACCTCGGGGAGGCTCTTCTTGATGGGGTTCACGGCCACGGTGGCGCCCATCTTCCGGGCCAGGTCGAGCCGGTACTCGTTCACGTCCGTGATGACCACGTGCCGGGCGCCCACGTGCTTGGCGATGGCCACGGCCATGATGCCGATGGGACCGGCGCCGGTGATCAGCACGTCCTCGCCCACCAGGTCGAAGCTGAGGGCTGTGTGGGCGGCGTTGCCGTAGGGATCGAAGATGGCGGCCACGTCATCGGGCACGTTGTCCGGCACCTTGAAGACATTGAAGGCGGGGATGGAGAGGTACTCCGCGAAGGAGCCCGTGCGGTTCACGCCCACGCCGAAGGTGTTGCGGCAGAGGTGGCGCTTGCCCGCGCGGCAGTTGCGGCAGTGGCCGCAGGTGATGTGGCCCTCGCCGCTGACCCGGTCCCCGGGCTGGTAGCCCTCGACCTCGGCCCCCACCTGCTCGATGACGCCGACGTACTCGTGGCCCACCACCATGGGCACGGGAATGGTCTTCTGGGCCCATTCATCCCAGTTGTAGATGTGGACGTCCGTGCCGCAGATGGCGCTCTTGTGGACCCGGATCAGCACATCGTTGGGTCCCACCTCCGGCATGGGGGCCTCTCCCATCCAGATGCCTTCCTCGCGCTTGGTCTTCAACAGGGCTCGCATGCGGACCTCCAACCGGACCATTTCATCATCAAGATCAAGCCGGACCAACTTTTGCCATTCCAACCTTGACGATCCGTGAAAGTCGCCGATAAGGTTCTATCAGGCCATCCCATGACCCTTTCCCACCAGCGGTTCAACCGCAATACCAATCGGCTCCCTCGCGCGGATCGCGCGTGGGCCGGCAAGGGTCTCTCCTAAGATTCCTGACACCCCGGACCACCCCGATTCGCGAAGGCGGATCGGGGTTCTTTCTTTTTGGAGCCAAGATGTGCGGCATCGTCAGCATCCTCAACCTGGACCCCGTCAAGTCCCCCCTGGCCGACCTGCGCCGGCAGGCGCTGGCCATGGCCCGCAAGATCCGCCACCGGGGCCCGGACTGGAGCGGCATCTTCAGCGATGACCACGCGATCCTCGTCCACGAGCGCCTCTCCATCGTGGATGTGGAGCACGGGGCCCAGCCTCTCGTCGACACCCTCCAGGGCACGGTGCTGGCGGTCAACGGCGAGATCTACAACCACCAGGAGCTGCGGCACGGCCTGCGGGAGACCCACGACTTCCAGACCCTCTCGGACTGCGAGGTGATCCTCTACCTCTACGACGAGCTCAAGCCCCGCGACTTCCTCAACCGCATGAACGGGATCTTCGCCTTCGTGCTCTACGATCCCAAGCGCGAGACCTACCTCATCGCCCGGGATCCCATCGGCGTCATTCCCCTCTACGTGGGCTGGGACCGCCACGACCACCTCTACGTCGCCTCGGAGATGAAGGCCCTCGTGGGTCACTGCGAGCGCATCCGCGAGGTGCCGCCAGGCCACTACTTCCTGGGTCACGAGGCCGACAAGGGGTTCCAGCGCTACTACGAGCCCGACTGGGCGGCGCCGGGCCATGTCCCCTCGGAGCCCTACGACCCCGCTAAACTCCGCGCCGCCCTGGAGGCCGCCGTGCGGCGCCAGCTCATGTGCGACGTGCCCTACGGCGTGCTCATCTCCGGCGGCGTGGATTCGTCGCTCGTCTCGGCCATCGCCGCCCAGTACCGGGAAGGACGCGTGGAGGAGGGCGGCTCGGCCCCGGCCTGGTGGCCCCGGATCCACTCCTTCGCCATCGGCCTGAAGGGCGCGCCGGACCTGGCTCCCGCCCGGCTGGTGGCCGAGCACATCGGCGCCATCCACCACGAGATCCACTTCACCGTGCAGGAGGGCCTGGACGCCCTCTCTGACGTGATCCACCACGTCGAGACCTTCGACGTCACCACCATCCGGGCCTCGACGCCCATGTACCTCCTCATGCGGAAGATCCGCGCCATGGGCATCAAGATGGTGCTGTCCGGTGAAGGCGCGGACGAGATCTTCGGCGGCTACCTCTACTTCCACAAGGCGCCGGACGGACCGGAGCTCCATTTCGAGACGGTGCGCAAGCTCCAGAAGCTGCACCTCTACGACTGCGCCCGCGCCAACAAGTCCAGCGCCGCCTGGGGCGTGGAGGCACGCGTCCCCTTCCTGGACCGGGAGTTCCTGGACGTGGCCATGCGCATGGATCCCTCCGTGAAGCTGCCCCGGAACGCCGCCCGCCCCCGCCCCATCGAGAAGTTCCCCCTGCGCCAGGCCTTCGACGGCTTCATCCCCGACGAGGTGCTCTGGCGCCAGAAGGAACAGTTCTCCGATGGCGTGGGCTACGCCTGGATCAACGCCCTCAAGGCCACGGCCGAGCGGGAGATCAGCGACGGCATGATGGCCGGGGCCGCGGAGCGCTTCCCCGTGAAGACCCCCGAGACCAAGGAAGCCTACTTCTACCGCCAACTTTTCGAACATCACTTCCCCAGCGCCACCGCCGTGAACTGCGTGCCCTACGAGCGCAGCGTGGCCTGCAGCACGGAGACGGCCCTCCGCTGGGACGCCTCCTTCGCCAAGATGACCGATCCCTCCGGCCGGGCCGTCATGGACGTCCACGATCAGGGCTACCAGGAGTCCGGGAAGGCGTGAGGCAAGCGCGGAGCCGCGCTATCATGCCCCACACCGGATCGCACCCATGACCCATCCCCCCGAACAACGCCGCTACCGCCGCGTCCCCATCGCCTACGAAGTGAAGCTGATCGTCGAAGAACGCATGATCAGCTTCCCTTCTGCCATCGACCTCAGCCTGGGGGGCATCCTGGTGGACGGGCGCAGCCCGCTGCCCGTCGGCACCAACTGCGGCGTGGCCATCCTGCTCGGGGCCGGGAGCCCAGGGAAGCGGATCGTGACCCGGGGTATGGTGGTGAGGGCCGATGACCGGGGCATTGCCATCGCGTTCTCCAAGACCCTCGATCCCGGCAGCGTGGAATCGCTCAAGGCCCTGATCCATTCCCTGGACCCGGGTGCGGAGGAACCCTGCGGACCACCGGAACACCCCGCCCCACCCCGTCCCGGCCTGCGAAACCCGTAGGCGCACCGGCCATGGAGAAGAACATGCTGGCCCCTGAGATTTCGCTGGCCCACCTGCTGGACCGGATCAAGCCCGGCTCGTCCCGGCACGCCGACATCGTCGAAGGCTGGGAGCCCCCGGCCTTCGAGGACTACGAGGCCATCCGGCTCTGGCTGAGGGAATCCGTGATGAGCGCCACCCTGTTCGAGCGGTTCCCGGACGGGCGCTGGACCATCCAGCTGCTGCTGAAGGAGCAGAATCCCGGCACCTACCGGTACATCGTGCTCTGATCCGGATGATGCGACCCGTGCCCTCCAAGCTCAGCGCCACCTCGGCCCGCATGCTGGCCCTGGCCGGGTTTGCGGGCCTGGCGGCCCTGCTGTCCAATGCCCTGCAGCCGCCCTCCCGGCACCTGGCCTGGTCGGGGTTCCGTCCCCCCAGCCCGATTTCACCACCAGGAAACGTGGCCCCCCCCGAGCCGCCGGTGCCCGCCAAGGCGCCGACCCTGCCCCTGAGCCCGACCCCTCCCATCCGCCCTGCGGCGCTCCCCATTCCCAGACCAGGCGTCGAAGCAGCCCCACCACCCGCGGCCCCCTCGAGCCCCATCCAGGAGATCACCAGCCAGGAGGCCTGGAAAGCCTTCCAGGCCGGCCTGCCCTTCCTCGATGCCCGGCGGAGCGTGGACTACGCCGCCGGCCATGTCGCCGGAGCCTGGTGTTCCCCAGTCTGGGAATCGGATCTGGAGGACCGGCTCCTCGCCTTCAAGGCCGCCCGGCGGCCGGGTCCCGAGGATCCCATCGTCATCTACTGCAGCGGCGGGGACTGCCGGGATTCCCACCTCCTCGCAGAGCGACTCCTGGGCGAGGGCTACTTCCACCTGCTCATCTACCGGGATGGTTTCCCCGACTGGGTGGCCCAGAAGCACCCGGTGGAGAAGGGCCAGCCATGAGGGCCTGGCTGCGCCATCCCAGCGTGACCCTGGCCGCCCGCCTCATCCTCGGCCTGGTCTTCATCGCCGCCGCCCTGCCCAAGCTCGCGGATCCGCCGGCCTTCGCCAAGGCCATCTGGGGTTATGCCCTGTTCCCGGGCTGGAGCCTGAGTCCGCTGGCCCTCGTCCTGCCCTGGCTGGAGATGTTCTGCGGGCTGGCCCTCTGCCTGGGCATCTGGACCCGGGCAGCCGCCCTGTGGCTCGGGGCGCTGCTCCTGTCCTTCTGCCTGGCCCTCGGTTTCAACCTGGCACGCCGCCATCCGGTGGACTGCGGCTGCTTCGGCGGGGCCGCCCCCAAGACCGAGACCGAGCGCCTCGCCGACATGCGCTGGCTGATCCTGCGCGACGCGGCCCTGCTCCTGCTGGTCGCACACCTGCTCACGGCGACCCGGAATAGAAAAGGAATGGGGAATTAAGCGGAGAAACCTCCGCTTATCACATTCCTTTCCCCTCCAACTACGAGATGACGCCCAGTTCGCGGCCCACCTTGGTGAAGGCGGCAATGGCATGGTCCAGGTCGGCGCGGGTGTGGGCGGCGCTCATCTGGGCGCGGATGCGGGCCAGGCCCTTGGGCACCACGGGGAAGAAGAAGCCGATGACGTAGACGCCCTCGTCGAGCAGGCGCTTGGCGAACTCCTGGGCCAGGGGGGCCTCGTAGAGCATGACGGGCACGATGGGGTGCTCGCCGGGCAGCAGCTTGAAGCCGGCCTGCTCCATGCCAGCCCGGAAGTAGCGGGCGTTCTCGTGCACCTGCTTGATGAGGCCCTGGCTGTTCTTGAGCAGGTCCAGCACCTTCAGCGTGGCGGCCACGATGGTGGGGGCCACGGAGTTCGAGAACAGGTACGGACGGGCCTTCTGCCGCAGCCAGTCGATGGCCACCTGCCTGCCGGCGATGTAGCCGCCCGAGGCGCCGCCGAGGGCCTTGCCGAAGGTGCCCGTCATGAAGTCCACCCGGCCCATGACCCCGCAGTGTTCGTGCGTGCCGCGGCCATTGGCGCCCATGAAGCCCACGGCATGGCTGTCGTCCACCATCACCATGGCGCCGAATCGCTCGGCCAGGTCGCAGATCTCGCCCAGCTTGGCGATGTAGCCGTCCATGCTGAACACCCCATCGGTCACCACCAGCTTGAAGCGCGCGCCCGCCTCGTCGGCGGCCTTGAGCTGGGCTTCCAGGTCGGCCATGTCGGAGTTGGCGTAGCGGAAGCGCTTGGCCTTGCAGAGGCGGATGCCATCGATGATGGAGGCGTGGTTGAGGGCGTCGCTGATGATGGCGTCCTCCTCCCCCAGCAGGCCCTCGAAGATGGCGCCGTTGGCATCGAAGCAGCTGGAGTACAGCTGGGTGTCCTCGAAACCCAGGAAGGCGGCCAGCTTCTGCTCCAGCTCCCGGTGGATGTCCTGGGTGCCGCAGATGAAGCGCACCGAGGCCATGCCGAAGCCGTGGGCGTCCATGACCCCCCTGGCCGCCCGGATGACCTCGGGGTGGTTGGCCAGGCCCAGGTAGTTGTTGGCGCAGAGGCAGATGACGTCCCGCCCGTTGGCCTGCATCTGGGGCTGCTGGGGCGAGGTGATGACCCGCTCGGTCTTGTAGAGCCCGGCCTCCTTCAGCAGCTCGATCTCGCGGTTGAGGTGGGTCAGGTAGGCGGAATTCACGGGGATCTCCTATCATCAGAGGCTTGATAGGATACTGCGGGGTTGTGTGACGGCGAGGCCGTCGTCCCAACCTCTTTGCGAACTGGAAAGGAATCCCATGCGCCGCCTCGTGCTCCTCCCCGTCCTCCTGCTCACCCTCGCCTGCAGCTCCAAGCTGGAACGCAGCAAGGCCGAGGACCTGATCCGCAAGGACTATCCGGTGGTCGTTCCGGTGACGGTGCCGGAAAAGGCCACGGCTGAAAAGGGCTCCCCCGCCCACCTGCGGCTCACGACCCTGAAGGAGAACCTCGAGGCGAGCGGCTGGTTCACCTGCGAGCTCAGGACCGAGGGAGGCCAGGAGGTTTTCACCTTCCGGCTGAAGCCCGATGCCCCCAAGGCCATCAAGGCCGCGCCGAAGGGCGGGTTCATCATGCCGGCGGCCGAAGCCACCTTCGTCCGCGTCACCAAGATGGACCCCACCCGGGAAGGGGTCCGGGTCATGTACGAGATCCGCCTGGAGAAGCCCACGGCCCAGTTCTCCCTCTTCCAGGCCCTGCACCAGGACGTGAAGGTGGGCCAGACCAAGATCCGCTACGCCACCTTCGAGAAGAAGAAGGGCGCCTGGGAGCTCACGGGCACCGACGAGGTCTTCCGCAAGGCGGAGTGACCGGCGTTACAGCCTCGTGACTTGGGAGATCCCCTGGCCTCCAGTAGCCTTGAGACCATCGAGGTTCCTTTGGATCACAGTCCCGCCTTTCGTCTGCGCCGGTTTCTGAACTGGTTTCCCCTGGGGCTGACTTATGCGGCCATGTACATGGGCCGCTACAACTTCAACATCGTCAAGAACGACATCGGCGCCTGGTACCACCTGGACAAGGCGCAGATGGGCCTCATCGCCTCCGCGGGGTTCTGGACCTACGGCCTGGCCGTGGCCCTCAACGGCCCCATCGCCGACCGCATCGGCGGCCGCAAGGCCATCCTGGTGGGCTCCCTCGGCGCGGCCCTGCTGAACCTGCTCATCGGGTTCATGTTCCTGAACGGGGACGCGTCCAAGGTGCTGGTCAGCATGAGCCTGCTCTGGAGCCTGAACATGTACTTCCAGAGCTTCGGGGCCCTCTCCGTGGTCAAGGTGAACAGCACCTGGTTCCACGTGCAGGAGCGCGGGGTCTTCGGCGGCATCTTCGGCATCATGATCAGCTCGGGCTACTTCCTGGCCACCACCATCGGCGCCTGGCTCCTGGCCAGCTTCCGCAGCTGGACGGTCATCTGGTTTGTGCCCGCCGCCGCCATGACCACGATGTTCGTCATCGACTGGTTCCTGGTGCGCAACCGTCCCAGCCATGCCGGCCAGGCGGACTTCGACACCGGCGACGGCTCCAACGCCGCCTCCGCCGAGGACGCCCCCCTGCCCCTGGGCGACCTCTTCCGGAAGGTCTTCCACAACCCGGTGATCGTGGCCCTGATCTTCGCGGAGTTCTGCACGGGCTTCGTGCGGCAGGGGGTGATGCTCTACTTCACCGAGTACCTCCAGGAGGTCTACCACCTCGGCAAGAAGGACCACCTCTTCTGGTGGACCGGCATCGCCTTCATGGGCGGTGGCATCCTGGGCGGCCTGCTCTGCGGCTGGATGAGCGACAAGCTGTTCCAGTCCCGGCGCCCCCCCGTGGCCTTCCTCTTCTATCTGGTGCAGGTGGCCATGCTGGGTCTGCTGGGCATGACGCTGGGCCAGGGCAGCACGGGTGGCCAGGTCTGGGCCGTGATCCTGCTGGGCCTCACGGCCATGTTCATCTTCGGTGTCCACGGTATGCTCAGCGGCACCGCCAGCATGGACTTCGGCGGCCGCAAGGCGGCGGCCTCCGTGGCCGGCGCCCTGGACGGCATCCAGTACATCGGCTCGGGCCTCACGGGCTTCGGCCTGGGCTGGGTCCTCAAGACCTACGGCTGGGACGGGACACCTCTCCTCGCAGGGGCGGGCACCCACGGCCACCAGCCTGCGAATGCCTGGATCTGGGTGGGCTGCATCATCCCCTTCAGCCTCATCGGCGCCTTCATCATGACCCGCATCTGGAACGCCAAGGCCGGCGCCGGGGCGCACTGAAGCCAAATAATTAACCGCGAATGACGCGAATCTCCCTTCGGTCGCGCGAATGGCGAACCATCCTGCTTTCAACTCCGTTTAAGGGGCCACAGGCCCAGGCGGCCCATCCCCGCCGTTTTCGCGCCCATTCGCGCCATTCGCGGTTCCAATGCTTTCAGCCCGTGTGGTGCCCCGCTCCAGGGGCATGGATCCTGCGACTAATGGAAAAGGTTCAAATTACCTCGTCGCCAGCTGATCGAAGGCCGCCTTCAGCCCGCCATGGATGGCCTGCACGTCGGCGGGCTTCCACTGCTTCTGGTCTTCGCGGACGAAGGTGGTGAGGTCGCCGCGGTTGTCGAAGCGGGCCACGGGCAGGTGGTAGACCTTCGTCTCGTAGCGATCACCGGCCGGCACGATGCGCTCCACGCGGATGGTACCGGGGCGGTCGCTCTGCTCCATGAGCCAGGCCATGTCGTCGGTGCCGTACTGGCCCAGCATCACCTCCATGGGCACGCTGTGGTGCAGGATGCTGCCCTGGCCGTCGGGACGCCCCCGCTCGATGTTCTTGCGGCGGCTTTCCGTGGGATCCACCCAGACGTAGAGCACCGCCGCCTTCTCCAGGATGGCGGGCGAGAGCGTCTGGAAGGCCGTGTCGTAGCCGTGGGGCGGGCAGAGGGGGAAGGCGGAGCCATGGGCGCCGCCCCGGGCGGCCTCGATGACCAGGGTGCGCCCGGTCTTGTCCTGGGCGTTCTGGCGGTTCAGCACGTCCAGCTCGGCCCGGCACTCGGCCTCCAGGGCCTCGGCCATGCGCACCCGGATGCGATGCGGGATGTCCCCCAGGGGCTGGGACAGGCCCACCTTGGCATGCGCCGCATCCAGGCGGTCGAAGAGGTGCTGGGCGGCGCTGGACACTTCGACCTGGCGGCTGGCCATGAGGTTGGCGTAGTCCTCGTTCAGCAGCTCGATGAGCACGGCCCAGGTCCAGTTGTCGCGGAAGGGGCGGTTCGGCCCGTGGTAGTAGGCATAGCCCAGACCGTTCGCCTTCAGCTCGTCGTCGATGCGGTGCATGAGGTGCACATACGGGTAGTCATCCAGCTGCAGCGTGGGTCCCATGTGGAAGTCGTCCCGGCACTGGTCCGGCGTAAGGCTGGCCAGGTAGCGGCGCACCTCCGACTTGCCCGAGGCGGGCAGGCTGAAGAGCAGGATCGTATCGAGCAGCTGGGTCATGGGGCTCCACCGTGCGAATCCTCAAGCATGCCATGGCTCGAACGAACAGAAATCACGGAAGCAAGGAACCCGCGGAGAAGGTTGAGAGCGCAGAGAAAACCCCATGCTCTTTTAGCCTCCGCGATCTCCGCGTCTCCGCGTGAATTCCAGTGAGTTTTCTTTCACGCGGAGACGCGGAGGCCGCGGAGGAATGTTTCATGGGAAGGTATGCTGTTCGAAGGTATATGCCCTGCACCCAAGCCACCTCCGCGAGCGTGGTTTCTTTTTTTCAGGAATTCCCCACCCATGCGTGACCGCGAAATCGTCGAGCGCGTCCGGGACGCGACGGACCTGCTGGCCCTGGTGGGCTCGGCGGTGAAGCTGCGCAAGCAGGGCTCGGCCCACGTGGGCCTCTGCCCCTTCCACGCGGAGCGCAGCCCCAGCTTCCAGGTGGTGGCCAACCGGGGCTTCTACCACTGCTTCGGCTGCGGCAAGCACGGCGATGCCTTCGCCTGGCTCATGGAGCGCGAAGGCATGACCTTCCCCGAGGCCCTGGAGCAGCTGGCCCGGGCCGCGGGCATCGACCTGCCCCAGCGCCGCGAGCGGCCCTCGGCCGAAGTGGATCTGGAGACCCGCATGCGGTCCGCCCTGGACGCGGCCCAGACCTTCTTCGAGACCCAGCTCACCCGCCACGAGGGCGCCCGGACCTACCTCCGGGACCGCGGCTACGAGGGCCCCTTCCTGGCCGAGGCCGGTTTCGGCATGGCCCCGGACGCCTGGGACGCCCTGGTGAACCACCTGCGGGGGCTGAATTTTTCGGGGGAGCTGCTGGAGCAGGCGGGCCTGGCCAGCCGCAGCGAGCGGGGCACCCAGATCGACTTCCTGCGGAACCGCCTCACCATCCCCATCCACGACGCCCGGGGCCGCGTGGTGGCCTTCGGCGGCCGCATCATGGGCGAAGGGCAGCCGAAATACCTGAACACTCGGGACACGCCCCTCTTCCACAAGGGCGGCACCCTCTTCGGCTTCCACCGCGCCAAGGGCGCCATGAAGGACGGGGCCCTGGTGGTGGAAGGCTATTTCGACGTGCTGCAGCTGCATCAGCACGGCATCCACCAGGCAATCGCGCCCCTGGGCACGGCCCTTACTGACGAGCACCTCAAGGCCCTGGGCCGCTTCACGCGCCGGGTCATCCTCTGCTTCGACGGCGACTCGGCCGGGCGCCGGGCCATGGAGAAGAGCCTGCGCATGGCCCTGCCCCTGGGCTTCGAGGTGCGCCTGCTGGAGCTGCCCCAGGGCGAGGACCCCGACACCTGGTGCCTCAAGCTGGGCGGCGAGGCCTTCCGGGAGCTCCTGCGCGCCGCGCCGGACTGGACCGCCTTCATGGTGGACCGGGCCATGGAGGGCAAGGACCTGCGCCGCATCACGGACCGCATGGGGGCCTTCAAGGACCTGCTGGACTTCCTGCCCTACCTGCCCCGCACCACGGAAAGCCGCGATCTCTTCGCCAGCCTGGCCCACCAGCTGCAGGTGCCCCTGCAGGAGCTGGACCGCGCCGTGAAGGGCCGGGCCGTCCCCGCCCATCCCCAGGAGGCGGACGCCCCCCTCTCCCCGGGACTGCCGGAGCTGGACGACCTGATCCGCTCCCTGCTGCTGCTGAGCACCGCCGGTGAGTGGCGCCGGGTCCAGGAGGCCCCCCCCGCCTGGTGGGAGAGCCTGCAGGGCGCCCCCCTCCTCCAGGCCCTGCTGGATGCGGAAGGCGAGGTCAGCCTGCTTCCCGAGGGTGCCGTGGCGGCCCTGCGCCACCTGGAGGCCCAGGCCAGCCGGCAGGATGAGGCGGGCCGGGATGCCGATTCCCTCTTCGCCAGGCTCGAAGGGCGCTACGTGGACCGGGAGATCCAGGCCAACAACCGCCTGCTGCAGGATCCTGCCACCATGGTGGACGCGGCCCTGATGAACCGGGTCATGACCCGGCAGAACGATCTCCTGGCCCGCCAGAAGGAGCTTTCCCGCCGGCGCAGGGCCTCCCGCTGAACCCGGCCCTTGCCTGAATCCCTGGATTCCGTATACTGAAAAGTTCCGGATTCGGCCGGTACATTGGCCGAACTCTGCACAACCCTCGGCCACCGGGTCCCCCGGTCCGACGTTCGCAGCGCTCTTTGAGGTACGAATGGTTCCGACGCCGCACCTAGATACCTACTACACCCTGACCAAAGCCCTGATCTCCATCGGAAGGAAAAACGGATTCCTGCTGGTCGACCAGCTGAATGACTTCCTCCCCAACACCGCCTCCAGTCCCGTGGACCTGGAGACGGTCATGGCTCTGTTCGCTCGGTTGGGTGTGGGCATCGGTGCCACCGAGGAGGAGGCCCAGGCGGCCCGCGAGGCCATCGAGCCCGAATTCGTTCTCATCGAGGGCGGCGGCAAGGGCGACAAGGATCTCGAAGTCGAGATCGACAGCCCCGACAGCGACAAGTTCAACGACCCGGTCCGCATGTATCTCAAGGAGATGGGCACCGTGCCCCTCCTGAAGCGCGAGGACGAGGTCGAGATCGCCAAGCGCATCGAGGTGGGTGTCCGCAGCGTCATGCGCGCCCTTTCCCGGTCCCGCCTGGCCGCCAGCCTGCTCATCGACATCGGCCGCATGCTGAAGGAGAACCCCGGCAAGATCCGCGAGGTCGTGGGCCTCTCCGACGAGGTGGATGACGATGAGGATGCCGAGAGCACCTCGGCCACCCAGCACGTCCACCACCAGTTCGAGAAGCTGCTGGTCTTCGACCAGGCCCTGCAGGACCTGCTGGAGCTCAAGGTGCAGGTGGACGCCGGCACCAAGACCCTGCCCAAGCGCCGCAAGCTGGGCCGCGAGATCCTCCAGGCCCGCGGCCGCCTGTCGCGGCAGATCCGCAAGCTGGGCCTCAACAGCCTGGCCGTCACCCGCCTCATCGACCGCATCACCCACCAGCACAGCCAGGTGATGGCCGGCGAGCGCAAGTGCCGCGAGCTGCGGGACCGGCTCAAGAATCCCGCCTTCGCCAAGCTCAAGGACAAGTACAAGGACGAGCTGGCCCACATCGAGAAGACCCTGGCCGACTTCTTCATCAAGTACGAGACCACCAGCGAGCAGTTCCACAAGGACTTCAACGGGCTCAAGGGCGCTGAGAGCATCAGCCGCGCCGCCAAGGCGGAGCTGATCGAAGCCAACCTGCGCCTCGTGGTCAGCATCGCCAAGCGGTACACCAACCGCGGCCTGCAGTTCCTGGACCTCATCCAGGAGGGCAACATCGGGCTCATGAAGGCCGTGGACAAGTTCGAATACAGCCGCGGCTTCAAGTTCTCCACCTACGCCACCTGGTGGATCCGGCAGGCCATCACCCGCGCCATCGCGGACCAGGCCCGCACCATCCGCATCCCCGTGCACATGATCGAGACCATCAACAAGCTCATCCGCACTCAGCGCGAGCTGGTGCAGAAGCTGGGCCGGGAACCCTCCAGTGAGGAGATCGCCCACGCCATGGACATGCCCGTGGGCAAGGTCCGCAAGGTGATGAAGATCGCCCAGGAGCCCATCTCCCTCGAAACGCCCATCGGCGAGGAGGAGGATTCCCACCTTGGCGATTTCATCGAGGACAAGACCGTGGTCTCCCCCGTGGAGCAGGTCGTGCAGCAGCGCCTCAAGGAGACCGTCCGCAACGTCCTCAACACCCTCAGCGAGCGCGAAGAGCGCGTCCTCCGCATGCGCTTCGGCGTGGGCGACGACGGCTCGGAACACACGCTGGAGGAAGTGGGCAGTGAGTTCGCCGTCACCCGCGAGCGCATCCGGCAGATCGAGTCCAAGGCGCTGAGGAAGATTCGCCACCCCCGCTACTCGAAGACGCTGAAAGCGTTCCTGGGATAGTGACCAGCCACACCGAGGCCCGCACGGCATGCCGTTGCGGGCCTCGTCGCGTACGGTTCTGACGGTGTCCCTCTACCCCAAGTGCGGCTAGCCTGAGTCTGTGACCGATGCCAAAAGCCCCTTCGCCCCGCTCCGCAGCCACCTCTTCCTGGCGATCTGGATCGCGGCCATGGCTTCCAACGTGGGCACCTGGGTGCAGAGCGTGGGCGAGAAGTGGCTCATGGCTGAGATCACGCGCTCGCCGCTGCTCATGAGCCTCATCGAGACGGGCTCCACCTTGCCCATGCTGATCCTGTCCATGCCGGGCGGGGCCATCGCCGACATCGTCGACCGCCGGCGGCTGCTCCTGACGACGCAGGCCTGGATGCTCCTGGCGGCCTCCGCCATGGCCATCTTCTCGGCGCTGCACCTCGTGACGCCCGGGCTCCTCATCACCATGTCGCTCCTGCTGGGGGTCGGTGCGGCGCTCAACGCCCCGGCCTGGCAGGCCTCCGTGCCGGACCTGGTACCCAAGGACCAGATTGCCGCCGGCGTGGCCCTCAACAGCGCCGGCTTCAACGTCAGCCGCGCCGTGGGCCCGGCCCTGGGCGGCCTCGTGGTGGGCTGGCTGGGCCCCACCTGGGCCTTCGCGCTCAACGCCGTGTCCTTCGTCGGCGTCCTGGTGGTCCTCAAGGGCTGGAAGCGGCAGCCCGTCACCACGGATCTGCCGGCGGAGCGCTTCAGCGCGGCCATGAAGGTGGGTCTCCGCTACACCCGCCACCGGAAGGAGCTCCAGGTCATCCTGGTGCGCGGCGGAAGCTTCGTCTTCTTCGGGGGACCGATCTTCTCGCTCCTGCCCACCCTGGCCATCCATCACCTGAACCTGGGCTCTTCGGCGTTCGGATTGCTCCTGGGCTGCGTGGGCGTGGGCGCGGTCGCCTCCACCCTGGCGCTGCCCACCCTCCGGGCGAAGGTCACGCCCAACCAGCTCCTGGCCCTGGCCACGGCCATTTTCGCCACGGGCCTGCTGGTGCTTGCCTTCGTGGTCCGGGTCATCCCCGTGGCCCTGGTGCTGCTGGTCTGCGGTGGGGGCTGGCTCACGGTACTGAGCACCTGCAACACCGGCGTGCAGCTCTCGGTGCCCTCCTGGGTCCGGGCGCGCGCCCTGGGCGTCTACATCACCGTGTGGGGCGGTGCCATGGCCGGCGGCGCGGCCTTCTGGGGCTGGGTGGGCGAGCACTGGGGCATCCACACCGCCTTCGCCTGGGCCGGCGTCGGCATGTTCCTGATGCTCGCCCTCACCGCACGCCTGAAGATCCAGGCCCTGCACGAACCCATGGACCTGAGCCCCCACCGCCAGCAGGCCCATGCGCCCGAACCCATCCATCCGGACGAGGGGCCCATCCTCACGGTGCTGGAATACCGCGTGCCCGAGGAGCGCAAGGCCGCGTTCCAGGAGGCCATGCGCGAGGTGCGGCGCATCCGCATCCGGGACGGCGCCGTGCGGTGGTCGCTCTTCCACGACCTGGCCCCGCCGGAGCCTGGCCAGCTCCGCTTCGTCGAGAGCTTCCTCAGCTCCAGCTGGGGCGAGCATCTGCGGCAGCACCACCGCGCCACCGTGGAGGATCGCGCCGTCTTCCGGCGCGCCTACGCCCTCGGGATCGAAGCGAAGCCGAGGATCCGCCACCTGGTCGGCGCCTGGGAGGACCGCGACTCCCTCCTCGATCGCATCTTCGAGTAGGTGGCGCACGGAGGCTAGGAGGCGCGGGCGGTTTCGGTCATGCTGGAGCCATCGCATCGGAGCGGATTCGCGTGCTTTCCAAGGACCAGACGCTGGGCAAATACCAGATCCTGGACCGCCTGGGTTCGGGCGGCTTCGGAGCGGTCTACCTGGCCATGGACACCTGGGTGAACCGCAAGGTGGCCCTCAAGGTGCCGCACCAGCAGCAGGAGGAGATCGTCGACCTGCTGAAGGAGCCCCGCATCATGGCGGGCCTGAAGCACCCCAACATCGTCGAGCTCATCACCGTCGAGCGGAAGAACGGCATCTTCTTCATGGTGCTGGAATACGTGGAGGGCGAGGGCCTGGATCGCCTCATCCGCCGCGAGCGCGCCCTGCCGCCCACCCGCGCCCTGGAGATCGGACTCGACGTCTGCTGCGCCATCGCCTTCGCCCACGGCCACCAGATCCTCCACCGCGACCTGCGCCCCGCCAACATCCTGGTCAACCGGGACGGCGTGGCCAAGGTCACGGATTTCGGCACCTCCCGCGTGCTGGAGATGCAGCACGTGCCCTACGCGCCCACGCGCATCGGCTCCCCGCCCTACATGGCGCCCGAGCACTTCCGGGGCCGGGCCGTGTTCCAGTCCGACCTCTGGTCGCTGGGCATCACGCTCTACGAGATGCTGACGGGCACCGTGCCCTTCTATGACGCCGATCCCCTGAAGATCGCCCAGGCCTTCACCACCCAGCAGATCGTGGCGCCGCACCTGCGGAATCCCATCGTGCCCAAGGCCTTCTCCGAGGTGGTGATGAAGGCCCTGGCCGTGAACCTCGGCGAGCGCTACCTCTCCGCCCAGGCCCTCCTGGAGGCCCTCCGCCGGCTCAAGGAGAACGTGGCCCGGGAGACCCGGCCGCTGGGCAACGCCGTGCTCTCCACCTCCACCTCCGGCCCCCACCCCACCTTGCGGGCCGCCACGCAATCCCGGCTCTGCCGCTTCTGCTACCGGCAGTTGCCCCGCATGGCCATGGTGTGCCCCAACTGCGGCGAAAAGACCACCTGATGGACTGGCATCCCGCCAAGGACGCGGTGCGACGGCTCTGGCGCCGACGGTGGGTGCGCCGCGTCTCCTATGCCCTGGTGGGCGGCGCCACCCTCGCCACCGTGACGCCCTGGATCGCCTCCCGGCCGGCCGTCCTGCGCTGGGTGGTGGATCGCGCCGATGCGCTGGTCCGCGAGGAGACGGGACTCCCCCTGGCCATCGGCCGCATCGAACTCCATCCCATGCTGGGCTCCCTGGTGCTCCACGACGTCCAGCTGGGCGGCGACCTCCTGACCATCCGGCGGGTCGAATTGCGGGCTGACCTGTGGTCCCTCCTGGGACCGACGCGCCGCATCTACCGCGTCCAGGTGGAGCATCCCCACCTGCGCCTGACCGAGGCTGGCCTCGCGGCGATCAAGCTCAAGGAGCACCCGCCCCGGAAAGGGCCCCTCCCCCAGTTCCGCCTCGACAGCTTCAGCCTGACCGGCGGGGAGGTCGACGTGCCGGAGCCGGTGAGGGGGATCCCCGCCCTGCACTGGCTGTTCGAGGCCAAGGCCACGGGCCTGGGACCGAACCACCTGCGCATCGAGCTGGCCGGGGCCCAGCTGTCCGTGAAGGGCCCCCAGGGCTGGGAGAAGGGTCGCCTGGATCTGAACGGCGAAGTCTCCGAGCCCGCCCTGGTGGTCCATGAAGCCTACCTCCGGCTGGGCGACAGCCAAGCCCGCCTGATCGGCCGCTTCGAGCCCAAGACCCCCACCACTGCCGACCGGGTCGAGGCCCGGCTGTCGGGACTGCTGGACCTGGCCCAGGCCGGTCGCTGGGGTGGCGCCACCAAGCCCCCCCTGTCCGGCAGCCTGGACCTCCTCGCCACGCTCCGGGGCTCCCTGGCCCACCCCACCTGGACCTTCACGGCCGAAGGACAGGACCTGCGCCCCGGCCTGGCCACCTTCGTGCCCGGCAACCTGGACCTCAAAGGGAGCGGCAGCCTGGACCAGGCCCGGCTGGAGCACCTGCGCTGGGCCTCCCCCCAGGGCGACCTCGAGCTGCAGGGCAACTGGTCCCGCAGCGCCCCGGTCCAGCTTGACCTCCAAGGGAAGAACGTCGACCTGGACGCCCTCACCAGCATCCTGCGGCTCCAGGAGTTCCGCGGCACCCAGGCCAGCGTCCAGGCCAAGATCCAGGGCCCCCAGCCAGGCTCCCCGCTCGAACGCCCCGACCATTGGCAGGCCAGCCTCCAAGTGGGGATCGCCCAGAACGGCCGGGAGGCCGGTGGGTTGTCGGCCAGCCTCGACCGGGGACGGGCCACGCTGGATCAGCTGAAGCTGGATCTGGACACGCTGAAGCTCGACGGCACGGGTTGGGCCACCCTGGATGCCCGGGGCCTGGTCCAACTCGAAGGTGAAGGCCACACCGAGGTGGGCGCGGAACAGGTGGCCCGGGCCCTCCAGGCCTGGAAGATCGTCACCCTGGACATGGAGGGCCGGACCAGCGCCCAGGCCAAGGTGCGGTGGAGCCGGGCGAATGGCCTGGAGCTGGATGGGTCCGGCCAGGTGGACCACCCCCGCTGGCACGGGGCAAGGGCTGACCAGGTGCTGGCCAAGGTGGTCGAGATCAGGGGCTCCGACCTCCGGATCAGGAACATCGAGCTCACCAAGGACCAGGGCACCGGGGGCGGGGAGCTGTGGCTGACCTGGGCCAGGACCGCCCCCGGGCAACCCCAGATGGACATGTGCTACACCGCCCACCGGCTGCCAGTGGCCGAGGGCCTGCGGGCCGCCGACCTCAAGGACGAGGCCGGGAAGGACCTCCCCATCACCGGCATCGGCAGCGGCTGGGTGCGGCTCCATGGCCCCTACGCCAACCTTGCCATGTACGGATCAGCCCAAGCCGAGCAAGGTGAAGTTTACGGAATAAGAATTCCAGCGGCCTCTGCCGACTTTTCCATGGACATCGAGACCCTCCAGATGAAGCTGACGGGGGTCCGGGTGGCCGAGCGACCGGACCTGCTGGGTCACGGTGAGGTCCCCCCGGAGGGCGTCCTGGCCCTCCAGGGACAGGCCGACATGGACTTCCAGCGCTGGACCTGGTGGGTGGAGCTGGGCGGGCGCCTGGATTCCCAGCTGCTGACCCTGCCGGGGCCCCGGTTCCAGGCCCAGGTGGAGGCCCGGCTTCTCGGACCCATCACCCGCCCCTTTGGCGGCTACGACCTGCCCGAGGGACGGATCCAGCTGAGCCGGGGCCGGATCTTCTTCGGCGACCGCAGCGTGGAGGGGCTCCAGGGCCGGGCCACCCTGGACAGGGGCGCCCTGGAGGGCCAGCTCGGCATCGAAGGCATGGCCAGTCCCCTGCTGGATCTGCGCGTCCACCAGGAGGGTCCCGACCTGGCCGGTGACCTGAGCCTCAAGATCTCCCCCGAGAGCGCCCGCACCGAGCTGCTGGCCCGGGGCCTGACGGATGACCTGCTGGAGGACCTGGCCCTGTCCGCCACGGCCAAGGGCCGTTGGACGAACGGCCGGGACCTGGCCTGGAGCGGCTCCCTGGATCGGCTGGCGGCCCAGTTCGGCGCCTTCGAGCTGCACCAGACCGGTTCCTCCATGCTGCGGGGCAACGCGCTCGGCGCCACCGTGGACCTGAGCCTCGAAGGCGGCGCCCGCGGCCCGGTCAGCGGGGTGAATCCCCAGGCGGCTCACGTCCACCTGTCGGGCACGGTCCCCTTCTCCGGCTCGGCGCCCCTGGCGCTCAAGGTCCAGGGCTCGGCGGACCTGGCGCACATGAAGGCCATCCTCGACCGGTTCATGGAAGTGGACGACTACAGCCTGCTCTCCGAGCTGACCGTGCAGGGCACCAGCCGCTTCGACACCCTGGCCCATGGCACCTACCTGGAACCGCTCCTGGACGGGGTGGTCTCCCTGGACAAGGGGCGCATGAACCTCCGGGGCTACCAGGGCGCCGAGGACATCCAGGCCGAGGTGGTGCTGAAGGACCGGACCGTCACCATCGCCGAGGACCACCCCGTGCGCGGCACCCTGGCCCACGGCGAGCTCAGGGCCAGCGGCGCGATCACCTGGCGCCCGGGCGGGCTGGACACCTATGCCCTCAAGGCCCTGCTCACGAACTTCCAGCTGCGGGACGTGCCCGACGGCCTGGACCTCCAGGGCACCCTCGAGGCGAACCTCACGGGCACCGAGGAGGGCGGCCTCCTCAAGGGCCGGCTGCGGGCGGACCGCCTCAGCTACCAGAGCGAGGTGAAGCTGTCGGACCTGATCCTGCGCAGCGCCCTCAGCGACAGCGGCGGCCTCACGGGCCTGGACCTGGATGATCCCCTCGAGCGCATCCGCCTCGACCTGGAGCTGGACCTGCGGACGCCCTGGAGCTTCGACACCAACCTCCTGAAGCTCGAGGGCCGCACGGATGGACCCTTCCAGGTGCTCGGCACCCTGGGCCACCCGGTGCCCAAGGGCACCATGGTCTTCCAGGCCGGTGGCCGGGTCACCAACATCTTCCCCGCCGGCGACATGGTCGTGGACCGGGGCTCCCTGAGCTTCTCCGAGCTGCGGGCCCTGGATCCGATCATCAACATGCAGGGTAGCGTGAGCTCCATCCCCGGCTACACCGTGAACCTCGACATCCACGGCACGCTCAGCAACCTCACCATCCTGCCCAGCTCCACCCCCAGCCTGCGGCAGGACGAGATCGTGGCCATCCTGATCAACCCCGGCAACGTGGCCAACGTGGGCACGGCCGGAGGCTCCTCCGGGGCCACCCAGGGCGCGATCACCTCCGGGCTCGCGAGCGCCGGCTCCGGGCTCATCACCACCCTCGCTTTCGCGCCCTTCCAGGAACAGCTGCGCCGCACCCTGGGCCTGGACCGGGTGAACGTGGCCGTGCGCACTACGACCCTGGGCAGCACCGAGACCGAAGTCACCCTGGGCAAGAGCATCAGCCTGCTGGGCCAGCGCAGCGCCTTCGTCGTCTCCCACAAGAAGAGCGGCGAGCTGAGCATCACCTCCGGCCAGGTGGAGTGGCGCTTCGGCAACCTCATCCTCCAGCTCGGCGCCAGCAAGGGCGGAGGCACCGGGGTCAACCCCTCCGGCGAGATCCGACACACCTGGAGCCCCAAGTAGCAAAGGAGCTGCGCATGATCACGGTGAAGGCCTTCGCACGGTACCGGGCCCTGCTGGGCTTCAGCGAGCTGAGTCTCCCCGCGGCGCCCACCCTGGGCGACCTGCTGCTCGACCCGCGCCTGGCCCCCCTGCCCCAGGAGGCCCTGCTGGCCGTCAACCAGAGCTTCGCCGACCGCGCCACGCCGCTGCAGGATGGTGACGAAGTGGCCCTCATGCCGCCGGTGTCCGGGGGGTGAGCATCCGTGCTGGATTTGATGAAGGGAATTTCATAAGCGGAGGAGAGCTGAGGGGCGGAGGAGAGCGGAGAAAGACCACATGGCTATCGGCGAGGCTCAGCCTGAACGCTTCAAGATCAACAGCGGAAACCGCAGATGGCACAGATGGCCGCCGACACCATGCGCATGGGCCCGCCGCAGGCGGCCTCCGGCATGGCCGGAGGTCAGTGGGGGCGCCGCGTCCGAGCCCCCAAAAAGGCGCGGCTGCGGCGCCCCCACTGAAGCCCATGCTGGCGAAGCGATACCCCCCAAACAAACCTGCGAGTGTTTTTTCAATCTGTGTGAATCCGTGAAATCTCTGGACCGATGGCCTTTCCTGCGGCCATCTGCGACATCTGCGGTTTCAGTCTTTCAGGCTGAATCTCGCCGATGTCCAGGAAAGACGAACGGGAGTTCTTCTCAGCTTTCCTCAGCTCTTCCGCTTTCCTCCGCTTCTTTCCCCATTCCTTGACCCACAAGCCGCTCAGCCCTCGCGGCGGATCTCCAGGACTTCGCCGCCGCTGAGGCGCAGCAGCTCCTGGAAGGCGGGCTCGCGACGGAGGCGATCCTCCGGGCGCTCGGTCTGCGGGGCGCCGTCCTCCTCGAAGCGGACGTCGAGTTCCTTCAGCCCCGGGAACACCGCGCCCAGAGCCGCCAGCAGGTGGGGGTTGGCACGCTCGCGCTCGAGATCCTGGAGGGTCTGCCGCACGTTGCCAGGGAAGGCGAGACGGAGCACGGGCGGCTCCCAGTGCAGGTCCGTGGCCAGCTGGGGGGCGGTGCCCAGGGCCCGGAAACCCGGGACGCGACCCATCGCCTCCGCGCAGGCCTGGCGCCACTGGGAAGACGGAGGCGGCCCGCCCGCCGGGGAGGGGCGGAACGCGGGAGCTGGCGCGGGGGCGGGAGCCGGCCGCCTCGGCCCCTCAGGCGCCGGCGCGACCTGGGGGGCCTTGGGAGGGACCGGCGGCGGACCTGCGGGCGAAGCTGGGGGCGGACCCAGGGGCCGGGGCGACGCACCGGCCGTGGCCGTGCCGGAGACCAGGGCATCCAGCGGCGCCAGGTGGGGCAGCTGGGCGGCCGTCACCAGGGCCAGCTCCACCACCACGCGCGGGAGGCTGCTGTCGCGCAGGTCGCGCTCGCGGCTCAGCAGCAGGTTCAGCATCCGGGCCCAGCGCAGCAGGTCCTGGGGCCCACGGCCCGAACGGGCCTCCTGCTCCAGGCGGTCGCGGAAGGCCAGCACCAGCTCCCGCCAGAAGGTGGCCCAGTCGGCGCCCTGCTCCGCCAGCTCGCGGCAGGACTCCACCAGGGCCGCCGAATCGCCGATGGCCAGGGCCGACATCACGCCCTGCACCAGATGGGCGCTGACGATGCCCAGCTGCTCGCGGACGGCCTCCTCCTGGACCTTGCCGTCCCCCGCGGAGATGACGCGGTCGAGGATGGTGAGGGCGTCGCGCATGGAGCCCTGCCCCGCCTCGGCCACCAGGCGCAGGCTCTCGCCCTCGAAGGTCACGCCCTCCTGTTCGCAGACATGCTTCAGGCGGCCCTCGATGAGGCCCACGGGAATGAGGCGGAAGGGGAAGATCTGCACCCGGCTCTTGATGGTGTCGGGCACGTCCTGCAACTCAGTCGTGGCCAGCACGAAGATCGCGTGGGGCGGCGGCTCCTCGATGACCTTCAGCAGGGCGTTGAAGGCCTCGGTGCTGAGCATGTGCACTTCGTCGATGATGTAGACCCGGTAGCGGCAGAAGGCGGGGCGGGTCTGCACCTGCTCGCGCAGGGCCCGCGCGTCGGCCACGCTGGCGCGGCTGGCCGCGTCGATCTCGACGATATCCAGGCTGCTGTCCGGCTGCTCGGCGGCCCGGCAGGGGTCGCAGACGCCGCAGGGCGTGGCGGTGGGCCCCTCCGCGCAGTTCAGGGCCCGGGCCAGGATGCGGGCGGTGCTGGTCTTGCCCGTGCCGCGCACCCCCGCGAAGAGGTAGGCCTGGTGGATCTTGCCGCTCTCCTTGGCCCGCTTGAGGGCGTTGGCCAGGGCCTTCACGCTGCCCTCCTGCCCCACGAGGTCGGACAGGAGTCGGGGGCGGTATTTGAGGGCGAGGGTGGTCATGACGGAACCAGTCTCCCACAGGGCGGCAGCACCCGTCATAAGCAAGTCTTGGGATCCCATAGGCCGGGCTTTCGGGGTACTCTGCTCCTCATCCCGAAGGACATCCGATGCGCGGAGCAGCCCGGAACGAGCACGATGCGTGCGGGGTTGGCTTCATCGCCAGCCGCACCGGCGAGGCCTGCAACCAGATCCTCAAGGACGCCCTCCATGCGCTGAAGTGCGTCGAGCACCGGGGCGGCTGCGCCGCGGACCAGGTGTCCAGCGATGGCGCGGGCGTCATGACCGACATCCCCTTCGAGCTGCTGGGCTACAAGCCCGGCGAGATCGCCGTGGCCAGCCTGCTGGCCCCGCCGGACCTGCTGCGCCTCCAGGAGTCCCTCTCCATCTTCCGGTCCACCTTCGACTTCTTCGACCTCAAGGTGCTGGCCTTCCGCGAAGTGCCCGTCGCCCCCGCGGTGCTGGGCGAGGACGCCCGCCGCACCCTGCCCGCCCTGCGCCACGCCATCATCCGCCGCCCCGCCCACTGCCGCACGGACGCCTCCTTCGAGAAGCTGCTCTACAACGCCAAGCAGGTGCTGCGCACCAAGCTGTCCGAGGCGGGCATCAAGAACGAGTTCTTCTTCGCCTCGCTGTCGGCGCGGACCATCGTCTACAAGGCCCTCACGCGGTCCGCCGACCTCGACCGCTTCTACCTGGACCTGCAGGATCCCCGCTACGCCACCCGCTTCGCGCTGATCCACCGCCGCTTCAGCACCAACACGCGGACCTCCTGGGACAAGGCCCAGCCCTTCCGGCTCATCGCCCACAACGGCGAGATCAACACCATCGCCGGCAACCGCTCCCGCGCGATATCGCGCGAGATGTCCATCGGGCTCAAGGCCGACCAGCTCGTCACCCACGGCTCCATCAGCGACTCCGGCAGCCTCAACGAGATCGCCGAGGCCCTGCTCTACCGCAGCAGCATCCCGAACATGGAGGACATCCTCGCCATCATGATGCCGCCTGCGGAGGGGCAGAACGACTTCTACACCTTCTGGAGCCGGGCCATGGAGCCCTGGGACGGCCCGGCCATCATCATGTTCTCCGACGGCATCACCGTGGGCGCGCGGCTCGATCGCAACGGCTTCCGCCCCGCGCGGTGGACCCTCACCGACGACCGCTTCATCCTCGCCTCCGAGGCCGGCGCCTTCCCCGTGGACGAGGCCCGCGTCGAGAAGAAGGGCATCGTCTACGCCGGCACGGGCGTGAAGCTCACCCTGGCCACGGGCAAGGTGAACTTCCGCGACGCCAGCCAGTCCCGGGAGAACCGCTACGCGGCCTTCGATCCCCGCGCCACGCCCATCGGCTCCCTGCCCGACGAGCAGGCCCCGGAAGGCCCCGTCAGCGTCTTCCGGAAGACCCTCTTCACCTGCTCCCGGGAGGAGCTGGAGAAGATGATCTATCCCATGGTGGCCACGGGGAAGGAGGCCATCGGCTCCATGGGCGACACGGCCCGGCCCAACGTCTTCTCCTCGCAGCCCCGGCCCTTCTTCGACTACTTCTACCAGCACTTCGCCCAGGTCACGAACCCGCCCCTGGACTACCTCCGCGAGGGCAACATCACGGACCTGCGGGTGTTCCTGGGGCGGGCGCCGAACATCTTCTTCCCCAAGGACCTGGTGCCCCTGCGGGAGGCCCTGGAGCTGCCGCGCCCCATCCTCGACCTGGGGCAGATGCGCTTCCTGAACCGCATGCAGACGCTGCGGCCCTCGGAATCGCAGATCATCCCCCGCAGCTTCCCCATGCTGTTCCGGCGGGTGGACGGCATCCGGGGCTTCCACGCCGCCATCGAGCAGCTGGCCGCCGACGTGCGCCGGGCCGTGGAGACCGGCACCACCGTGATCATCCTGAGCGACCAGGATGCCACCGTGGAGCAGCCGCCCATCCCGGGCCTCATCGCCCTGCGGGCCGTGGTGCACACGCTCAACGAGTCGGGTCTGCGCCTCAACGCCTCCATCGTCATGCAGACCTCCGAGGCCCGCACCTCGCACCACGTGGCGGCCCTCATCAGCTTCGGCGCCTCGGCAGTCTGCCCCTCCCTGGCCCTGGAGATCGCCCGCCGGGACGAGCATCCCTCCTTCGCCCACCTCGCGCCGGACCAGCGCGAGCAGAACCTCATCGCCGCCCTGGAGTCGGGCCTGCTCAAGATCATGGCCAAGTGCGGCATCTCGGTGGTGCAGAGCTACATGAGCGCCAAGCTCTTCACGGCCGTGGGCCTGGGCCCCGAGCTGATGGAGATCTTCTTCCCCGGCCATGCCAGCCCCATCGGCGGCATCGGCTACGAGGAGCTGGCCGGCGACGTGCTGCTGAAGACCGGCTTCGCCGCCCAGTCCGGGTTCCAGGACAAGCTGCTCCACACCCACCAGTTCCGGGAATCCGGCAAGCCCGGCGAGGGCGAGAAGCACGGCATGACGTCGGCGCGGTCCCGCATCGTCCACCGGCTGGTGGGGCTGGACCCGGACCTGCCCGAAGCCGCCGAGATCTTCCGCGAGTACCTGGCCTCCCTCAAGGAGGATGAACCCATCAACCCCCGGCACCTGCTGGCCTTCCGCGAGGCGGCCGAGCCCCTGCCCCTGCCGGAGGTCGAGCCCCGCTCGGAGATCCTGGCCCGCTTCGGCGCGGGCGCCATGTCCTTCGGCGCCGTGAGCGCCGAGAGCCAGCGCGACCTCATCCTGGCCATGGAGGCCGCGGGCGGCCGCAGCAACAGCGGCGAGGGCGGCGAGAACCCCTACTACTGGACCGACGGCCTCACGGCCAGCACCAAGCAGGTGGCCTCGGCGCGCTTCGGCGTCACGGCCGAGTACCTGGTCTCGGGGCAGGAGATCCAGATCAAGGTGGCCCAGGGCGCCAAGCCCGGCGAGGGCGGCCAGCTCATGAAGGTGAAGGTGGACGCCACCATCGCCAAGGCCCGCTTCTCCCTGCCCGGCGTGGACCTCATCTCCCCGCCGCCCCTGCATGACATCTACAGCATCGAGGACCTGAAAGAGCTCATCTACGAGCTGAAGCAGGTGCACCCCGCCGCCAGGATCAGCGTGAAGCTGGTCTCGGGCACGGGCATCGGCACCATCGCCATGGGCGTCGCCAAGGCCGGCGCCGACATCATCTACATCGCCGGCGGCGATGGCGGCACCGGCGCCGCCACGCTGGGTTCCATGAAGCACGCGGGCCTGCCCTGGGAGTTCGGGCTCATGGAGGCCCACCGGGCCCTGCGCGAGAACCGCCTGCGCGACCAGGTGGAGCTGCGGGTGGACGGCGGCCTGCTCACGGGCAAGGACATCGTCACCGCCGCCATCCTGGGCGCCCAGGGCTTCGAGTTCGGCAAGCTGCTGCTGGTGGCCGAGGGCTGCATGATGGCCCGCATCTGCGAGAAGAACACCTGCCCCGCGGGCATCGCCACCCACGACCCCAAGTTCAAGGCCCGCTACACCGGCAGCCCCGAGGCCGTCCTGCGCATGCTGACCCACCTCGCCGAGGACGCGCGCCGGCACCTGGCCGTCCTGGGCCTCGGCAGCCTCGCCGAGCTGCAGGACCGCACGGACCTGCTGACCATCGCCCCCGCCCATGCCACCTTCGTGCATGACCGGAAGCTGGACCTCTCCGCCTTCCTGGAGGCGCCCGCCGCGGAGGCCGGCGACGCCATCGTGGTCGTCCCCGAGGGCGTGGGCCTGCTCAACCGGCAACTGGTGGAGGCCGCCCGGCCCTTCCTGGACCAGGGCGGCGAGCATGAGCTGGCCTTCCCCATCGGCACCGAGGACCGCGGCGTCCTGGCCACGCTCTCCGGCGAGATCGCCCAGGGCATCCGCGAGCGACGGCGCACCGGCGCCGATCCCGCCGTACCGGGCGGACTCCGGATCACCTTCCGCGGCAGCGCGGGCCAGGGCTTCGGGGCCTTCCTCACCGAGGGCCTGCACGTGAAGCTGCTGGGCGAGGCCAACGACTCCGTGGGCAAGTCCATGTCCGGCGGCACCCTCGTCCTGCGGCCCGGCCCGCTGTCCAAGTACCTCCCCGAGGAGAACGCCATCCTCGGCAACGGCGCCCTCTACGGGGCCACCGCGGGCCGCTTCTTCGCCCGGGGCCTCGCGGGCGACCGCTTCTGCGTGCGCAACAGCGGCGCCACCGCCGTGGTGGAGGGCGCGGGCCACCACGCCTGCGAGTACATGACCCGCGGCGCCGTGGCCATCCTGGGCCAGGTGCTGGCCAACGCCGGCGCCGGCATGACCGGCGGCGTCCTCTTCCTGCGCCGCGAGCACGAGGCCCGCGTGAACCGCGACTACCTGGCCGGCATCCCCTGGCGCGCCGAGGAGGAGGCCCAGTTCCGCAGCCTCCTCGAAGCCCACGCCCTCGAGACCGGCAGCACCACCGCCGCCACCCTCCTGGCCGACTGGAAGGGCACGCTGCAGACCTTCAGCCCCTTCGTGCCCGTGGCCGTGGCCGCCGACTTGACGACCCGCTAGGGCCTGTTCTCAACGTGGAGTACCGCCGGGCCAAGCGCAGGCCCCCTGCGGGACCTGCGATCCCCGGAGCCACACGCCCGCCATCGGCCACGCCGATGCGGCCCCATCCGCTTCGCAGCTGGGGAACGATGTCCTGCCTGGCCCCGTGGCCGGCGCCGCGGCTCACCCCCACCCTGGACCAGACCCCAGATCACCCACCTGCCCCCCGGCGGGCGGCCCCCAGGCACCGGCTCCCGTCCGTGCCGTACCGGTCTGCCTATCCTTTCGATACCCCCACGGCATTTTCAACACTTAGCTCCTGCGAGACCCTGATTAGGCGAACCACGAACCCTCTCGTACTGAACGCCTAATCCGGGCCGTCCCCCTCCCGGCCCTCCCTCCGGCACCCATCGGGCGACCTGCGCCAGGGCGCATGGCCCCGAAAGAACCGGCTGGAAGCCTGACACAGCGCGCCCTGGCCCCCCTCCACGCCCCACCCCGCATCCATTCGAACCACCCGCCAGGCCCCAGTTCACCCTAAAATTTAGTCCTGCATCGCCAGCCAAGGTATCGGTCCCCAAAAACCCCCGTCCGTCCGCCCATCACCGGTCTGCCTATTCAGGCCCAGTACTTCAATATCCCCGTGGTCGGTTCAACACTTACCTCATCCCCCTCCCCCGGATAGGCGTACCCACCCCCCCAAGCGGACGTCGTCCAATTACTAGTTAGGCAACATTTTGGAAGGCACCTAATGACTTCAGGATATTGGAAGAAGGTGGCAGCAACTGCCCTGATAATTAGTCTGGTGATCTGCAAGTCCTCTTGGGTATTCATGTTTCTTTCTTGGGGGAGCTTTTCTGACTCCTTCTATAATGCTCACATCAATGTTGTTAACTGGCCGAGTGTAAAACTTGGATTGCTTCCATATTTCACTGACGCCGTAGGCAATAAGGGCATTGATATGGGTGCTGCGTTAGTAGGGCCACGTTCAACCCTGGTTGATACATTGGCCTGGCTTCCGGTTGGATTTGCTGTGGCTCATTTATTTTTCAAATTCAAGTCAAGGAATGTTGCCTAACCTCTCGCTCTACTCGGGCCCCGCCTCTATTGGCTGTTCCAGTTCGAGCGGGGCTCAATTCAAGGCCCGTCACTGCCTAACCTCTCGCTCCACTCGGACCCCGCCTGCATTGCCCTTCGCTCTCTCTCAACTTCTCGCTTCCTCGGCTTCGTTCAGCGCCTCGGTGCAGGCGGTGCCGGTGAGCTTCTTTCGTTAGGCATCGCCTTCCCAAACCTCTTACTCGGTTCTTTTTCATCCGCTCCAGTACTCGGTTTCAGCCAGGTTTCGTCGGGGCTGTTTGGGCCAACCTTCTCAATTCGGCTCATACTGGGGCCTCTTGGCCAACCAGCATTTTGAACTTCACTTCCCAGGGGCTCGGCCTAACTTCCCGCTCAAGTCGGACCCCGCCTGCATTGCCTTCCGCTCTCTCTCAGCATCTCGCTATCTCGGCTCCGCTCAGCTCCTCGGTGCAGGCGTGGCCGCTTAGCTTCTTTCGTTAGGCCGCTCTATAAGATTTCGGGTTTCTGCTTCATTGCAGGTTTCTTTGAATCCCAGCGTCTTTCTCGGGCAGCTCGAAGGGCAGCCTGGTTCTTCGTGGCCCACCAGTTCACGGTCTGGTTGAGTTAGGCATGCTGGTACCCTGGGTTGGTCAACCAGCTGTTCTCATTGTCCAAGCCCGCAAGCTCAAACTTCCAAGTTCGCTGCCTAACCTCTCGCTCAAGTCGGACCCCGCCTGCATTGCCTTCCGCTCTCTCTCAACATTTCGCTACCTCGGCTCCGCCCATCGTCTCGGTGCAGGCGTGGCCGCTTAGCTTCTTTCGTTAGGCCTCTCGCATGAACTCGCGCTGGCGATTCCTCACACCATTGGTCCTCGGAGTTCTTACCGGGGTGGCCATTCATGCCTTCATTGAGGGGCCTTCTGTCTGGCGCTACACCTCAGGCGCGGAGCTTGGGTTTCCAACAATTCCAATCATGAAGTACAACCTCGTCACCCGAAGTGTATACATTCAGCGAAATGGTGGTTGGGTTCGGCTTTCCCCAAACCCTCCATTGCCGGGCGACCATGATTTCCACCCTGGCCAGTCTCAATCACTAGGTCAACCTGTAACTAAATGATCCTATTCATCGGCCTAACCCTGCGCTGCACTCGGACCCCGCTTGCATTGTCTTTCGCTCTCTCTCAGCTTCTCGCTTCCTCGGCTTCGTTCAGCGCCTCGGTGCAGGCGGGGCCGGTGAGCTTCTTTCGTTAGGGCGCCTACCCAATGCCAGAAGTCACCATCAGAGTGTTCCGGTGTGTGGATGACCAACGCGAATTGGTCCGTTCTCTGAGGGTCCAGACAGAGTCAGGGAAGAAAATGACCGCTTCCCGCGCTTTGAAGATCCTCCTTGCTCAGTTCCCTGAACTTGGTCATGTCCACCGTCTCCTCCCATCGCCGGAAGGGTGGTATTACTTTCGAGCCATCGAACCAAAGCCGAACTGCTCGTTTCACTACAAATGGGAACACTACTATGTCTCCCCGTCGCCCTAACCCTCCGCTCAACTCGGACCCAGCCGCAAGCGGCCAGGTCCTCCCGCCCTGGCAGTTCTTTCACCCGTTATCCGCCAATCGTTTCAGCCGCGGCTGGTCCGGTTAGCTTCATTCGTTAGGCGCCATCCACTCCCATGGAGAAATGCTATGAGTTCTGGTTCAGAAATTCCGCTTATTGCCGCAGCAGCAGCTGCCTCTTCGACCATGAATGCAATCAAAGCTTTTGGTGTCATTGTCCGAGTTGACGCAAACGATTTCGCTTCAATTCTCCGAAAACAGGAAGCCCCCTTGGTTGTTGTCTCGGGTTCCTTCTTCGGTCGGTCCAAATTTCTTTGCAGCTACAAAGGGTTGACCTTCTTCTGCAAGGCTAAATCGAATCAGAGCGTTGAATTTCCGCCTAACACTGAAATCATCAATAGTTCATCTATCTCCATGCCGTATCTCTAATCTATAGGTTAGTCCGAGCTACTACATGTAGGCCCTTCAGCCTAACCCTCGGCTCAACTCGGACCCCGCCTGCATTGCCTTCCGCTCTCTCTCAGCTTCCCGCTTACTCGGCTCCGTTCAGCGCCTCGGCGCAGGCGGGTCCGGTTAGCCTAATCCGTTAGGCGCCACACCATGAGAACTGCAATTCCCTTGATGCTCGCAGGTGCTGCCTTACTCGGGCAGGCTCCTAGTACTAAGCCAATTGAATGGGTTGGAACCTGGGAATTCCAAGAAACTTGGCCCGGTCCTCAGGAAACGACGAACTGCGTTGTCTACAAAATTCATATCATGCGCAGAGGTGTGGGACTCGGCGCTCAAATTGAATCAGATGGCTACATGACATTGGGCAGAGTCCTGGCGACAGCAAAACAAGAAGGCGGCACCATCCGTTTGTATTTCTTGAAAGCCCAAAGCGATGACCGTTCCCCACAATACAAGCCTGGTGAACTACTCCTTGAATTGTCTAAATCCAAAGGAAAGACCATCACGACTTGGCATGCCTTCCTGCCAACTCTCGACAAGTTCCAATCCCCAGGTGAATACTTCCAGCAAGCCCTCCCGTAGCGCCTAACCCTCCGCTCAACTCGGACCCCGCCTGCATTGCCTTCCGCTCTTTCTCTTCGTTCCGCTTCCTCGGCTTCGTTCAGCACCTCGGTGCAGGCGTGGCCGGTTAGCTGCTTTCGTTAGGGCCATCCCCATGCAAACGATAAAAGTCTTCATGGCCCTCCTGTTAGCCACTGGGACTTTGTCAGCGGAGAACGCTCCGAATCATCTAGAGCCACCGCCGCTGTTCTTTGCGAATGGCCTCTCTTCTGCAATCAAGGTGCTTCTTCCTGGGCGTTCCAGCGAACTATGGATGATTGGGGCTCCAGCATTCGGTCCTGACTACTCAATAAACATTGTTAATATTTCTATTGGTTACGAAAGGCCAGTTTTTGAACTTAGGTACCACCAAGCAACCAAAAGTTATCTCCTTCCCGCACCTCCGCCACCTCCTCCTCCACCTGGTGCTGAGAGTGAAACTGAACAATCAGAACCGGAATCACCCAAAGAAGTGGTAAGAACTGTTCCTCTGGAAACATCTTTCGTGAAGCCAATTTCAAAAATATGGCGCCGGGTTATCAGACGCACAAGGTACGGCGCGGACCAACCAATGCATATGGGTCACGATGGTTGCCTGTTTATATTTGGCTCAGGCTGGTACACAGGGGCAACTTGGTCGCCATCCCGACAGATCCCTGGCAAATTGGTTGAGCTTTCTGATTTGTTGGTCGAATTGAGCAAATCCACCCACCATCCTGATACCACCCTCCAGTCAAAAATCTTGGGTATCTGCAAAGAACTAGCCCACGCGTTAGATACGGAGCCTGCTCCCCGATGGCCCTAACCCCTCGCTCAAGTCGGACCCCGCCTGCATTGCCTTCCGCTCTCTCTCAGCATTTCGCTATCTCGGCTCCGCTCGCCGTCTCGGTGCAGGCGCGGCCGCTTAGCTTCATTCGTTGGGCGCCTGAAAGTAGATATGTTCACCCACCCAGATTTTGAAGTGATCCCTTTCGAAGAGGTCCCGCTGGATCGAGATGTGTTCTTGATGGGAGAACAATGGCTCAAGGATTACGAGTCCGCCATGATCTCCATGTTTGACGGAGGTGAATATCCGAATGTTGGATATATCGCATACGCGGCAGTGCGACGGGTCGGCGAGAGTGCCCTCGAGATTTCCTGGTACCCCAATATTCATGACAGATTTCATGAGGTCAGTGTTTTTCTCCCCCGTGATCAGGTTGTCGTTTCTGTCGAGTCATCACAATACGGAGAAAAGGTTCATATTTTTGTAAAAGATGAATGGCTTGATTCACTCTATTCAAGACCCTATTCACTATTTGCTTTGTTTGATGTGATCGGGGTAAAAAAAGCGATCAGGTCTGGTCAACTCTCAAATGAGCGTCTTGCCAACCTTCGTAACCGAATTGATGACTTAGCGAAGACTCACCCAGAAGTGGCATTCATAACTTATGCAGACAGTCTATTGATCAAAAGCCAGTGGAGAGCCGGCTTCTTCGAGAAAAAGGTAAAGTACCAATATGAGCCAGAGGCCTTGGTGCTCCTTTATCCAGAGATCGCATCGATTTATGGTGAAGTATTAGGCATGCCCATCTACGGAGTATTCGTTCAAGGCCAGAATGAATACTTCGATTCATCCTTGCTTCACATTTCCTCATCAGGAAACCATGTTTGCCTGAATAGTCTCGGCCTTCCCTTTGCTCAGTTAATGGCTATCGATTCCGCCGTCCGGAATGCATTAAAATCAGGCTCTCATCCAAAATGCGAACTCTACCTTGAAGAACACTTCTATCACTCAATTCGATTCCGCCATGAATTTGATAAAACAGGCCAGCCAACCGCCTTATACGAATCCCCGCTCACTGGGGACGACAGAGGTTATTACTACTGTTCCTTTGAATCTATCCTTTCTAATTTAACAACAGGTAATGGGTCATGATCACGGCACGCCGCCCAACCTCTCGCTCAAGTCGGACCCCGCCTGTATTGCCTTCCGTTCTCTCTCAACATTTCGCTATCTCGGCTCCGTTCAGCGTCTCGGTGCAGGCGTGGCCGCTTAGCTTCATCCGTTAGGCCTCCCGAATGCTCCCCGAATCCCACGTCTGGATATTTAACTTCGTTCGTTAGGGCTCCCCCATTGATCCCCATTCTCCGAGTGTTCCTCGTCGCTTCGGCAGTAACCATTGCCTGCGCTGCGGGAGAAGCCCCAATCAGAGAACAGCAGGCGGCACTTCTCAAGAGCCTCGAGTCCCTTTTCATCAGGCGTGACCTGGGCTCGCTTCACAACCCAGGGGGAAAGAAAGTTTCAATTCTGATTGTTCATTCACTGATTGAGCCGCCAAAGGGCATTGAACAAGCTAGGTTCCGTTCCTTCAAACAGATTGAACAATGGCTTCGGTCACATGAGCGATTCCACGACGAGTCAATCAATGAGCACCACCCATTCCGTGAAGTTCGAAAGGGGCAATTCTCAGGGCCGGACCGGTACGAGTACGACAACATGGGCATTAATCACAACACATGGTACTTAAGCCAGGTCGACTTCACCCAAACAAATGGTCGGGTCACTATCTCCAAGATCGTAATCTACGATGGTGATTGAATCGCTCGCCCTAACCTCTCGCTCAAGTCGGACCCCGCCTGCATTGCCTTCTGCTCTCTCTCAGCATTTCGCTATCCCGGCTTCGCTCATCGCCTCGGTGCAGGCGTGGCCGCTTAGCTTCATTCGTTAGGAGTCCCACCCGTCATGAGCCATGAAGAGGCGTTCGTGAAAGCATTCATCACGTCTGAAAAGCAGGCGCGATGGGCTCAATTCCTCTCAAGCTCTAAACGTCGAAAGGAAATTCTTGATCGTTTGAACCACAATCTTCCCTACATTCCCGCACTCGGCACCGAGGTTCCAGGCAACCAGGATTTCCCTGCTGAACTCGAGAAGTTGCTCAAGGCAAAAGGGGCAGGCCCCACCTGCCACGTGATCGTGGATGGATTGAAGATCGATGGTCAAGAACTCCCGCTCTCCGAGGCACTTACCCAGATTTGCATGCACGAATTCGGGGCAGTCCTTTCGTGCATCCCCGGGCGTCTCGCATACTACAAACCGGAGTCCCCAAACCGAGGCGTCATCCTCGAACGGCTCTCCCGATGACTCCTAACCCTCCGCTCAAGTCGGACCCCGCCTGCATTGCCTTCCGCTCTCTCTCAACTTGTCGCTATCTCGGCTCCGCTCAGCGTCTCGGTGCAGGCGTGGCCGCTTAGCTTCATCGTTAGGCCTCTCGCATGAACTCGCGCTGGCGATTCCTCACACCATTGGTCCTCGGAGTTCTTACCGGGGTGGCCATTCATGCCTTCATTGAGGGGCCTTCTGTCTGGCGCTACACCTCAGGCGCGGAGCTTGGGTTTCCAACAATTCCAATCATGAAGTACAACCTCGTCACCCGAAGTGTATACATTCAGCGAAATGGTGGTTGGGTTCGGCTTTCCCCAAACCCTCCATTGCCGGGCGACCATGATTTCCACCCTGGCCAGTCTCAATCACTAGGTCAACCTGTAACTAAATGATCCTATTCATCGGCCTAACCCTGCGCTGCACTCGGACCCCGCTTGCATTGTCTTTCGCTCTCTCTCAGCTTCTCGCTTCCTCGGCTTCGTTCAGCGCCTCGGTGCAGGCGGGGCCGGTGAGCTTCTTTCGTTAGGCCGCCGATGTCCACACCCGAAAGTGGCGATCCACAATCCCTTGCTGGCTCGCCAGCCATGTTGCCGTCCATCTCAGATTGTCCCTGGTGCAATTCCTTGTTAGATCCAGGCGTCATTATGTGGAAACTGACAAAACTGGTCTGGCACAAACCAAATGCATCATGGATTGCCAAGAACTGGCTCTTTTCTGGTGATTCCATTGCCTATGGCCAAAACCTGGTGAGGTGTCGCCAATGCTCGACCGTAGTGCTTGATGGAACAACCTCATCCTGCCCCAGATGTCATGGCAATTTTGAATCTGGTGCAATCTTTGGTAATAAGCTTGGGTGTTTTTGGAATTCAAAGGGCCAGAAGGCCTCAGTTTTTAAAGGCGAATACTTGGGCGTTGAGTTCTCGGCAAAGCACTGCCGGAGCTGTAAGCGCTATATTCTAGAAACGCCCAACCAGGCATGAACAACTCGGTCGGCCTAACCCTCCGCTCAAGTCGGACCCCGCCTGCATTGCCTTTCGCTCTCTCTCAACTTTTCGCTATCACGGCTCCGCTCATCGTCCCGGTGCAGGCGTGGCCGCTTAGCTTCTTCCGTTAGGCCGCCTCCGGAACACGCCGTATGCAACCACACTGGGTTCTAGCTGATTTCAATGGTCTCTTCGGCGATCTACTCTGCCTCTCACACGCCGACACTGTCACCAACCAAGCAGGGGAAGTAATTCAGTTGAAAGCCGGAATGGAAATCACAGCCTATGACCTGGATGCAGATGATGAAGGTAAACCAGACGACCTTTTCGCTACCGGTACGGTCGAACCATCTCCAGAATGGCTTCAATGCAACGGTTCCAAATGGGCCTTGCGCCTCAATTCAAATGGCTGCCGGCATGAGTCAGACATGCCGTCGGCCTAACCCTCCGCTCAAGTCGGACCCCGCCTGCATTGCCTTCCGCTCTCTCTCAACTTCTCGCTATCCAGGCTCCGCTCAGCGCCTCGATGCAGGCGTGGCCGCTTAGCTTCTTCCGTTAGGTGCATTCCATGCGGCCTACCCTACTTCTTCCCTCACTGCTGATCGCATGTTCGATCGCCTGTGAATCAACCAAAGTTGTTGAGTTGCCTCCAAATGCCCCACTGTTCCTAGAGGTAATTGGCCGCAAACATGTTGTCGGCCAGCCTGTTTTAGTTAAGATCACGCTCCAGAACACGAGCCAAACACCCATCATGTTTAACTCGCGCATGATCCTTAACTCAAAAAATGCCGCAGCCTATGCCCGTGAGTTATCTCTAGTCATCCTGAATTCAAAAGGGGTCGACGTCCCTTTTACGTCAAAACTCAATGTGCTCCTGTCTGAACCAAGCGACTACAAGACAATTTCACCCAAGGCCTCTTACGCTGTAACACACGAGATCGCGCAGGATTTCTCACTCTCAACTCCAGGCACTTATTCCATCAAGGCATACTACAAGGACGGATGTGATACCCCTCCAAAAGCACCCGCTGGTACAAAGTTACTAACTGAGGAACTAGAATCAAATATCGTCAAGCTCACCCTTCATTCCCAATAGAATTGCCAGTTCCGTCAACTGCATTGTTAATAAATTACTTAATGAATTTTCTCCAGATGCACCTAACCCTCCGCTGCACTCGGACCCCGCCTGCATTGCCTTTCGTTCTCTCTCAACTTCTTGCTACCTCGGCTTCGTTCAGCGCCTCGGCGCAGGCGGTGCCGGTGAGCTTCATTCGTTAGGCCAATCCCATGGGCTTCCTCTCAAAGCTGTTCACTAAATCCAACGACGATTCCGATCTCTCCTTTGAGGCTAGATTCGGCTCCTGGCTCGGTCGAATCTCATCAACGGAAGCCCCTAATCCACAGGTAATGGCTTTCAACATCGGTCTTTTCGAATCCGAATCAGGATTCCAAGCCTATTTGTGTGGCTCAACCCACTATTCAGTGGATGACAACGACTGGGCTTGCGAGGAGGCGTTCACTCCTTCAGAACGCTACTTCCCAATTCCTGCCGCATTCGCGTCCGGCAAAGATTGGCAAGAAATTCAATCAGCAGTCATCTCCGCGACTAAAGCGTATTTGGCTTCCTCGGGTGCCCGTGACTCATTCCTCAACAAAGCCAACGTCGTCACAGTAGGCTTTGACGAAGGCGATCTCGTCCGTGTCGCATGATTGGCCTAACCCTCCGCTCAAGTCGGACCCCGCCTGCATTGCCTTTCGTTCTCTCTCATCTTCCTGCTTTCTCGGCTCCGCTCAGCGCCTCGGTGAAGGCGTGGCCGCTTCGCTTCCTCCGTTAGGCGCCAACGCATGACCATCCTGAAATCCATCCTGTCTAATCGCTGGACAAAGATCGGACTGATTCTAGTGGCGCTGGGTTGGGGCCCACTCTTCGCAATCATCCTTCTTTCAAAATTTGGCATGTTGTCGGATCCAAACCCCAATCCGATTGGTTGTGGATTGCTTTTCGCCATCACGTTCTTCCCTGCCATGATTTGCCTTGCTATCGGTTCATTCCAATCTTTCCGGCGACGATCCTGATTAAGTCTGCGCCTGACCTCTCTCTCAACATCTTGCTATGTCATTTCGTTAGGCGGCGCGACATCTTCAACCTCCCCAAGATGAAAGGTCAATGATGAAGGCGACGGCTTTTCTCCTGACGATGCTTCTGCCAGCTGCCGTCGTGGCGCAGCAGCACCCAAGGACTGGTTACGCCCCAGTGAATGGACTCAAAATGTACTACGAAGTCCACGGTAGCGGCGATCCGGTGGTCCTGCTCCACGGCGCGTTCATGACGATCACCAACAACTGGACCGGATGGATCGGCGAGCTCTCCAAAACGCGGAAAGTGATTGCCGTCGAAATGCAGGGCCATGGGCGCACGGCGGACATCCCACGCGACATCACCGCCGAAAACCTCGCCGACGATGTGGCGGCGCTGCTCGATCACCTGAACATCCCACGCGCGGACCTCATCGGCTACAGCATGGGCGGCGGCGTGGCAATGCAGTGCGCGATCCGACATCCGGACAAAGTGCGAAAGGTGGTCGTCATTTCGTCCATGCTCCGCCGTGACGGCGTGGTCAAGGAAGGGCAGGACGCGCTCGCGACACTCACAGCGGACGCGTTCAAAGACTCGCCAATTGAAGCCGAGTACAAGAAGCTGAACCCGGCCCCGGATGACTTCCCGAAGTTCGTCAAGCGGCTCCTCGCCATGGATTCAAAAGGGCAAGACATCGGGGCCGATCAACTGAAGGCCAGCACGGCGCCGATGTTCTTCATCCACGGCGACTCGGATGGGATAAGGCTCGAGCACGTCGCGGAAATGTTCCGCCTGAAAGGCGGCGAAATCCACGGCGACATCAAGCCGCTCTCCACATCGCGATTGGCCATCTTGCCCGCCACGACGCACGTGACGCTGATGCAGCGCATGCCCGTCATTGTCCCGATGGTGAACGACTTTCTCGGCGCCAAGCCACCAAAGCCAAAAGGGAAGCCCACACCTCGAACCCCTCAGTCCAAATAGTCACCTTGATTCCATCTCGCAGCCTGACCTTGCGCTCACCTCGGACCCCGCTGGCATTGCCTTCTGCTCTCTCTCAACAATTCGCTACCTCGGCTCCGCTCGTCGCCTCGGTGCAGGCGTGGCCGCCTAGCTTCTTCCGTCAGGTGCCTTCCATGCGCTTCGGAATACCGCCTGTTGTTGCCCTTTCGCTCGGTCTATCACTCATTGCCTGCCGTAAGCCTCTGATACTGGCTCCAGTGGTTTCCGGCTCCCTCATCACCGAGGGGTCCGTCGGCCTGCGAAGATTAACCCAAGCCCAGGTCAAAGCACTTGAATCATGGTTTTACGCAAACAATGTTGGTTGGCACCAATCCCCGGCTTCATATCTACCTTCCGATCGATTCAGCCTTTTCCATAAAGGTGGTGGCGTGACTGAAGTAAACGTCCTCCCGAATGGGCTCGTCGTGGTGAACACGCCTTCAGGCCAGTTTGTCAGGCAATTTAACTCCAACGAGATTGCGCAACTCCTATCCATTGCAAGGTTCTAGCAGTGTCCCCCGGCGCCTAACCCTCCGCTCAAGTCGGCCCCCGCCTGCATGGCCTTCCGTTCTCTTCTTCCGTCAGGCGCCACGGTAGGGGCGGCATCAACCTTTGTTAAGCCAGACGGTTCTATACCAGTGAATGTCCAACCCTGGAGGAAGTCATGAAAGGCCCATTCATCGGCAGCTTCAAATCCATGATCGTCGGACTATCCTGCCTCGCTCTGTCAGGCCAACAAGCGCCTCTCCTGCCCCCGGCAGGGAATGCAAATCCGGCCGCAGACATCTATACCTCTAGATCAAAAGATCTGGCTGGGCACCCATTTCAGGTTGGAAATTGGGTCATCAACCTTGATATCAGCACTCCTTTAATTGGAAAAGGCGGGCGAGTAACGCTTCGAGTCCAGAATGCCTCGAATACCTTCCAAGAATTCAATCCGGCCAATCTGATTCTGGTAAACAGCTCAGGCCTGCAGATTCAGCTCCGGGAGGCTCAGCTGGGCGAATCCACGTCCTTCCTCCCCACTAGAATCGCGCCTCAGGCCTTTATCATTCGGAACCTATCAGCAGCCAACACAGAAAGTTTAAGCCCAACCCTTCGGGTCTACTTTGGCGATAGCCTCCTTGCCAAAATCACTGATTGACTATTTATCACAGCGCCTCACCCTCTGCTCATCGTCTCGGTGCCGGCGCAGCCGCTCAGCTCATTCCGTGGCGGCAGTTCTCAGTCAGGAGGAACTCAATGTCCAAGCTTCGCGTAGAGAGTTTCACCATTTCCCTGGATGGCTTCGGCGCCGGCCCCAGCCAGGATCTCAACAATCCGCTTGGCGTGGGAGGTACCGCCCTGCATGAATGGGCATTGGCCACGCAGACATTTCAACGGAAACTCTTCGGCGGCAGCGGGGGAGAGACCGGACTCGACGATGATTTCGCAGCGCGTGGGTTTCACAACGTCGGAGCCTGGATCCTGGGCAGGAACATGTTCGGCCCGGTCCGTGGGCCCTGGCCGGACGAGCGCTGGCGCGGATGGTGGGGCGAGAATCCGGTGTATCACGTCCCCGTATTCGTACTGACCAACCACGCACGCGCACCCCTTGTCATGGATGGCGGAACCACCTTCCACTTCGTGACGGAGGGCATCACCCTCGCACTTGAGCGCGCCCGTGAAGCCGCAGGAGGCAAGGATGTGCGACTGGGTGGCGGAGTCAATGTCATTCAGCAGTATCTTCGGCAGCGCCTCATCGACGAAATGCACGTTGCCATCGCGCCGGCCCTGCTTGGCTCGGGTGAGCGGCTCTTCCAGGGAATCGACCTTCCAGCCTTGGGCTACGCCTGCACGAAGCACGAAGCCTCGCCAAGGGCCACGCATGTGGTCATATCTCGTCAGTGACGAATCTGGCGCCCAGGCCCCCGCTTGACCCAGGCCCCGCCTTCGCTGCCTTCCGCTCTCTCTCATCCACCCGCTGTTTCCTCAACACCTCCATGCAGGCGTGGCCGGACAGGTCCATCCGCCAGGCTGACACTTCGTGCTCAGATCGACAAAATGGTCCGAGGAGAAGCGATGAACGTACAAGAGCAAATCAACGCGTATATCAGTAGCCAGCCTGAACCAAAATCCAGCGACATGCAGATGTTGCACCGCGTCATTCTGCATGTCATGCCAGCATGCAGATTGTGGTTCTTGGATGGCAAAAACAGTGAAGATAAAATTGTTTCCAATCCCAATATAGGATATGGATTTCAAACCATAGAATATGCTGACGGAAAAACCAGAGAGTTCTATCAGATTGGCATCAGTGCAAACAAAACCGGAATCTCTGTCTATATCCTTGGCATCAAGGACAAGAAATACCTAGCCCAGACGTATGGGGAAAAACTCGGGAAGGCGAGTGTGAGCGGATATTGCATCAAGTTCAAGACATTGAAAGATATAAATATTGACATACTTGAAGCGGCAATAAGATTTGGGGCTTCGGCTCAAAATCAAACAAGTTAAATCAAGAAAATCGCCAATAATAGAATGGTACTCAGCTGGCCATCCCTTCACTCGGGCATTTGATCCAGCGGGTTCGGGGCCTGGGCCATCAGCCGGGTGGAGACCTGCAGGTAGTGCTCGGTGGATCGGATGCTGGTGTGGCCCAGGAGGGCCTGGATGACGCGCAGGTCGGCGCCGGCCTCCAGCAGGAAGGTGGCGTAGGTGTGGCGCAGGGCGTGGGGCGTCGCCCGCCGGGCCAGGCCTGAGGCCTGGCAGGCGGCGCGGAAGACGCGGCGGGCGTGGTCGGGATCGAGGGGCCGGCCGAGCCGCCCGGTGAAGAGCCAGGGCGCCACGGGGCGTGCCTCGCGACAGTGCCGCCGGAGGGCCTTGAGCAGCTTCGGGGGCAGGGCCACCTGCCGCTCGGCCCCGCCCTTCCCCACGGTGCGGATCACGCCCCGGGCGGGGTCCAGATCGCAGATCCGCAGGCGGCAGGCCTCCCGGATGCGCAGGCCCGTGGCCACCATGGTGCGGAACAGCATCCGGTAGGTCTGGTGGGGCACGGCCTCCAGCAGCGCCGTGACCTCCTTCAGATCCAGCACCACGGGCAGCTTCCGGGGGATCTTGGGCCAGGCGAAAAAGGAGACGACCTCGGGCCGCCCCAGGGTCTTCCGGTAGAGGAAGGCCAGGCCCGAGAGGTGCTGCCGGAACCGCTGGGGGCTCATGGTCATTCCGCGCAGGTGGTCGACCCAGGCCCGCACCTCTGCCTGGCCCATGTCTTCGGGGTGGCGGCCATGGAAGGCCGCGAAGGCCCGCGCCGAGGACAGATACACCCGGGTCGTGAAGGGCGCGCGCCGCGCGAGGGCCAGATCCTGTTCCATCCACTGCCACAGCAGGTCCATGCCCGCCTCCCGATCCGCGGCGTCCGGCCGCCCGAACCAGGAGGCGCCCTACCCCACCCGATCGAACAGCCCCGGTTGCCGGGGCAGGACGGCCACGGCCATCGGCGCGGCCTTGGGCTTGGCTTCGCGGGTGCGCTTCCGCGCGGGGAAGGCCTCCTGGAAGGCGGCGCGGATGCCGTCCTTGTAGTCGGGGTCCAGCACCTTCAGCCAGCCGTGGTCGGCCAGCAGCTTGTAGAAGGGATCCTGCTGGAGCAGGCGCAGGCCACCCACCCAGGCGTTGGCGGCGCCGCTGGCCCGGGCGCGACGGGCGAAGGCCCTGGCGTCATGCACGGCCAGCAGGGGCGCCACGCCGATGGTGACGGCGATGCCCGCCGCCGCCAGGCGCTCGGCGGCGGCCCAGCGGCTGGGGATGGCGGGGGCGTGGGGCTCCACCACCTGGCGCACGGTGTCGTCGTCCGTGGGGATGGAGAGGCCCACGGAGAGCCGGTCGCCGAAGGCCTTCAGCAGCTCCAGGTCCTGCAGCACCAGGGGCGAGCGGGTATGCACGATCACCTCGGTGGTGGGACAGAGCAGCAGCACCTCCAGGCAGCGGCGGCTCAGCCGGTACTGCCGCTCGAGGGGCTGGTAGGGATCCGTGGCGGAGGCCATGAAGACCCGGGCATCGTGGAGCTTGTGCCGCTGGGACCAGAGCAGCTCCGGTGCGTTCAGCTTGGGCGCCACCCAGCCGCCCCAGTCCCCGGGCTGGTGGAGCGCGTTGGGATAGTCGCGCACATAGCAGTAGCGGCAGCCGTGGCCGCAGCCCCGGTACGGACTCAGCGCGAAGCCGAAGCCGTAGCGCTCATCCTTCTGGGGCCGCAGGATCGAGCGCGCCTCCTCCGGCTCCACGAGCAGCCCCTGGAAGAGCGGCGGGGGATCCGAAGGTGGTAGGAGGGGTGTCATCCTCCCAGTGTTCGCTTTTTATTCGTCTCGTCAAGCGCCTGCGATCCTTTTTGTGATCAGCGGGATCCGAATCAAGGCTTGGCGTCGTTTTTATAGTTTTCGATGAGTTTCTGAAGCAACGCATCCTGCGCTTCGAGGTGCTTCTGGATCTCGATCGCCTCATGCAGGATGGCTTCGGCATCCTTGTAGGTGTCATCGGCCCGGACATCGGCGGCCGCGCCCTCGACCTTCTGGCCGACCATGATGATGGACAGCAGCACCAGCTGCAGGAAGGTCTGCGCGATCCAGGATATGAGGGCGCTCTTGCCCGTGTGGATGGCCTCCGGAAGGCTGATGAAGGCGATCAGGGCGAAGGCGTAGGCGCACCACATGGTGCCCACGCTTCTCGTGATCCGCTCTCCCAGGAACGCGTTGAAGCGGGCCACCGAACCCCCGGGGACGGCCCTGGGCTTGGGGGCGCGCTTCTTCCGGGACTCCACGTGGGGGTGGGGAATGTGCTCGTAGATTTTCATCGTCGCGCCTTGGATCGGAGCCCGTGCCTACTGGAGCTCGACCTTGAAGGTGGCGCTTCCGAGCACCGCCTCCTGGTCGCCGATGAGCGTCACGGTCCACTCGCCCTCGTCGCCCTTGCGGAAGGTGCGGTAGGCATGGGTGCGGTAGGGCGAGCGGGGCACCTTCAGCGCCTGCTTCGAGGTCTTGTCGCCCTTGGTGAAGACGAAGGTCACGGTGGTGTCGGCGGCGCCCATGACCTTGGCCCAAACGAAGATCTTGGAGCCCGCGGCCACCTTGAAGGCGGCGCTCTCGCCGACGATCTCCATCTTCTCCACGGCGGTGCCGGTCTTCAGCTCGGCGTGGGGCCGGATGGGCGTGCCCTGGGCGAGGAGCAGGGTCGGGCACAGGAGGGTGGCGAGGAAGAGGCGGCGCATGGGATCTCCGGGGAAACTGGCCCCATTCTGGGCCGGATCCCGGCGGCTGTCACGATTCCCGCGAAGGAACCCGTCCTCCGGGGAGATCAGGTCCAGGCTTCGAGGCCTTCGAGGATGTCGCGCACGCCCGGCCCGAACCGAGCATTGCTCAGCCAGTCCACGCCGGTGGGCAGGCCTTCCAGCGCGGCCTTCACCCGGGCGCGGTGGCCCAGCTCGGGACGCGGGATGGCCCGCTCGGCACGCTCGTGGCGCACGGCGCTGGCCTCGCCGAGGGTGGGGATCCAGTGCTTCAGGCGGGCGGCGATGCCCTCCCAGGCGTCCAGGTCCGCGGGCTTGCCGAAGGCGCCGCCGATGAAGCTGCGCAGCTGCATGAGGCCATCGGGGGCGCTCTGGGGGTCCATCCAGGAGGGCACCAGGGAGCCGAGGTAGCCGCGGCCCTCCGGTGGATGGATGAGGAAGCCGAAGCTGTCCTTCAGGGCGGGCAGCGGCGCGTGGCGGCTGTGCCAGAGGTCCACCGAGGTGTAGGGGATGGCCGCCAGGGCCTCGGCGCTCTGGGGGGCCACCGCACCCAGCAGCAGCGCTGCCTCGAAGGCCGGGAGGGCCAGCACCACGCGGTCCGCCTCGCGCACCTCGCCGCCGCCACTGGCCCGCCAGCGGTTGCCGGGCAGGGCCTCCAGGCGCTCGGCGCGCAGGCCCGTGCGCACGGCCGGCAGCTTCGCGGCCAGCCGGATGGGCAGCTGGCCCATGCCGCCCTCGGGCACCACCATGTGGCTTACGCCGCTCTTGCGGATGCCGTTCACCAGGCTGCCCGTGGCTTCCCACTGGCGCAGCTTGGGGATGGCGTCCACCGAAAGGATCTCCGGCGGCGCCGCCAGCACGCCCGCCACCATGGCCGGCAGCAGCTCCGTGGCCACTCCTTGGCCGAGGCGGCGCGCGATGAAGGCGCTGAGGCCCTCCTCGGGTTCCGCGGCCCGCACGGGCTGGAAGGGCTCCAGCACCATGCGCAGCTTGGCGCCCAGCGACATCAGGGGCGAGAACATCAGGGCCGGCGGGGAGGCGGGCACGGGGATGAGACGCCCGCCCTTCCCCACCCAGCGGGCGCCGGTGCCCGGGGATTTGAACGGCAGCTCGATGGCGCTGAAGAGGCGATCGACCGCGGTGCCCTTCTGCCAGAGCACGCCCTGGGGGCCGGTCTCGACGTGGCCGCCCTCCCAGGGCAGCGTCTTCATCCAGCCGCCGACGCTGGCGCCGGCCTCCCACACTTCCACGGCTTCGCCGCGCTGCTGCAGGTGCCAGGCCGCGGCCAGGCCCGTGACGCCACCGCCGAGGATCAGGGTGCTCATGGGAGGATCTCCAGGACGCGCCGGGTGAGGCAGCGGATGTACGAAGGGTCGGTGCCCGGGGCGGCCACGCGGCGGTAGGTGCGGATGCCGGCCTGGTCGGCCACGTGGCGGTACTCGATGTCGAGCTCGTGGAGGGTCTCGATGTGCTCGGTGACGAAGCTGACGGGCACCACGATGACGTCCTTGCCGCCCATGGACTCCAGCACCGTCTTAAGGGGTGGCTCCAGCCAGCGCACGGGTCCCGTGCGGCTCTGGTAGGCCAGCAGGTACCCGCCGGGCAGCTCGCCGATGCGGGCCTGAAGCGCCTCGCAGGTGGCGTGGATCTCCTTCTCGTAGGGATCGCCGGCCTCGATCTGCCGCACGGGCAGGCTGTGGGCGCTGAAGATCACCGTGGCGCCCGGCAGCTCCTGGAGGGCCGCGCGCAGGGGCCGCTCCAGCGCATCCAGGTAGTCGGGATCCGTGGCGTAGTGGTCCACGCCCGGCAGCAGCTCCATGCCGACCTTCGCGGCCTCGACGGCCAGCTCGCGCAGGCTCGAGCCGGTGGTGGCGCGGCAGTCGTGGGGGTAGAGCGACACGGGCACCAGCTTCCGGATGCCCTGGCGCTTGAGGGCCTGCAGCAGGCCCTTGGCCCGGGGGGCGGTGCAGCGGAAGCAGAGCTTCACGGCCTCCTCGCGGCCCGCGGCGCGCAGGGCCGCCCGCAGCGCCGAGGCCTGGTAGGCGCTCTCCGCCAGCAGGGGCGAGCCGCCGCCGATCTCGGCGTAGCGGCCCTTGGCGCTGGGGGCCCGCAGGCGGGCGATGAGCCGGGCCAGGGGCGGCTGCAGCCAGGCCGGCCCCGGCAGCTTGATGAGGTCCCGGTCCCCGAAGAGGGCCGCCAGGAAAGGCTCCACCTGGCCCAGGTTCACGGGACCACCGAGGTTGAGGAGGAGAAGGGCCGTATCACGCATCGTCCTCCACCTTACGCGAGGGAGCCCGTCACTTTCGTCACGGAAGCCTGGACGCGGCGTGACAGAGGCGGGCATGGCCGCGGGACCGCCGGCATCCCATAGACTGTTCCGACACCTGGAGTGCCCATGCCCGTTTCTGCCGACCTGTCCGCCTTCGCCACCCTGCCCGATGAGGCCCGGCTCTGGCTGCTGGCCCTGACGCACGACACCGAGGCCTCGGTCCTGGCTCCGGAGGTGGAGGCCCTGCTGGGGCGCTGGCGGCACAAGGGGGTGCAGTACCAGGGTGCCTGGGCGCTCCTGGAGCGCCGCATCCTCGCCGTGGCGGAACCCACCCTCGCCGCCCAGCCTTCCGGCTGTGCCATCGACGGCATGCTGCGCGGCGTGAACCAGCTCACGGCAAAGCTGGGCTTGGCCCTCGAAGACCCCCAGGCCGTGATCGTGCGGCTGGCGGACGGGGTCCACGCCCTGCCCCGCACCGACCTCGAAGCGCGGCTGGGGGATGGCACCCTCGACGGCGCCACGCCGGTGCTCGACCTGGCCCTGCTGACCCTCGGCGACCTGCGCCAGGGCCGCTTCGAGCGGCCTCTCGCGGCCACCTGGATCGGGCGGAAGTACTTGAGGCCTGTCGGCAGTGGCCTGTAGCCGCGCGGGGCGTTCCGCCCCGCGTTAACAAAAACATGGCGGCCCGAGGCCGCCATGTTTTTGCTGTCGAAGCGTGGGGAGTAGAGCCTAGAAGATCGATTCACCGGGCTTGCGGCGCCAGGCCTCGGAGCGCTTCTGGCCTTCGGCCTTGGGCTTCGCGTCCTTGGCGGCGGCCAGGGTCTGCAGCAGGGAGCCGCCCAGCAGGGAGGCCACGTTCTTGGCCAGGGCCGGCGCGGCGGGCACCACGGGGGCGCTCACGGGGCCGGAGGCGGATTCCTCGGCGGGAGCGGCCTTCGCGGTGATCTCCTTCAGGCGCTTCTCGTACCAGACCTTCCGCTTGGGATCGATGACCCGGATGTTCCCGGCCTTCTCACCCTTCTTGAGAACCTTCGGCTTCGGCTTTTCACGGTCTTCCCGCAACACGGAATCAGGCTTTGCGGCTTCTTCGAGGATCTTCGCCAGGTTGCCAAGGCCACGCAGGTTCATCATGTGCGGTTGTTTCTCCAGAGGGGCCACGGGCCACCGCTCACCAGACTAACGGGAAGTGCTTCATCTACATAGTGATTTTAGGCACGAGGCGGGGTTTTTCCCGGGCCGTGACGCTGGCGATCCTGGGACACTGGCCCCATGGCGACCTCGACCACTGCCCTGAAGGCCCGCCTGGACGGCCTCTGCGTCCGCTACGACACCGCCGGGGCCCTCGGGAGCGACCCCCTCAGCGTCGTCCTCGCCTACGAGTCCCCCCTGGACCGGGAGGTGGCCGCCTTCGTGGCCGCCCACCTGGCCTATGGGCGGGTGGAGCCCATGATCCGGGCCGTGAAGGGCGTCCTGGCACCCCTGGGCGCCCGGCCAGCCGACTGGCTGCGGGAACGCAGCGTCACGGCCGCCCGGAAGGGGCTCACCCGCGCCCTGGCGGACTGGACCTGGCGCTTCCACACGGGCCCGGACCTGGCGGCCTGGCTGCTGGCATGGAAGCAGCTGGATGCGGAAACCGGGGCGGGCCTGGAGGCCCAGCTCCTGCCTCGCCCAGGGGAACAGCCGGACGAGGCCCTCTCCCGCCTGGTGCAGCGGCTCCGCGTGGAGCTACCGGCCTCGTACGGGGCCCGGTTCTCCCTGCCTGATCCCCTGGAAGGGGCCGCCTGCAAGCGCTGGCGCATGTTCCTGCGCTGGATGGTGCGCACCAGCTGGCCCGATCTCGGCCTCTGGACCCGCTACCCCGCCCACGGGCTGGTCATCCCCCTGGATACCCACGTGGCCCGCGTGTCGCGGTTCATCGGCCTCAGCCGTCGCGCCACCCCGGACGGGAAGATGGCCAAGGAGATCACCGAGGCCCTGCGCCGCCTCGATCCCGCCGATCCCCTGCGCTACGACTTCGCCCTCAGCCACCTGGGCATCCTGGGCGACTGCCCGGGCGTGCGCAAACGCAGCACCTGTGCAGCGTGTCCGTTGTATTCGGTGTGCCGGGCAGGCTCCTAGGCCTCCTCGTAGGCCTTCTCCAGCGCGGCCACGTCCAGCTTCACCATCTCCATCATCGCTGCCATGACCCCCTGGACCTTCCTGGGGTTCGGGTCGGCGATCAGCTCCATGAAGCGCCGGGGGACGATCTGCCAAGTGACACCGAAGGGATCGGTGATCCAGCCGCACTGGGACGGCGTGGCTCCCGCAGCGATGAGCCGGTCCCAGTACCGGTCGACCTCGGCCTGATCCTCGCAATCCACGAAGAGCGAGAAGCCCTGCGAGAACGTGAAGTACGGCCCGCCGTTGTAGCCCATGAAGGCCTGGCCGCCGACGACGAACTGGGCCGCGGTGACAGGACCGTCCGAACCCGCGCGGGACAGCTGCCGGACCTCTGAATCCGGGAAGGTGGCGGTGTAGAACGCGATCGCAGCCTCGAGCTGATCGTTGAACATCAGGAAGGGGGTCACCTTGGTCATCGTCGGCTCCTGTTCATTCCCAGCTCCGGCGGGGCGGTCGCGGCCACCCCGGTTTCCGGACTGAGGCAGGGAAGTCCACTCCGGGGCCAGGGGGCACCCAGAGCAGGTTGGTCGGAAGGGGGTGGTGCCAGGCCAATCGGGTCCATGACTGGAAGGCTAGGTGCACCATTCGCCCTGTCGAGCCCCCGCTGGGGTGGATTCTCGAATCCGCGGGCCAGGAATCGACACGATCGGCCGCTCCCTGCCGGGCGATCTCCTCAACCACGAATCCGCTGCGCGGCCTCGTGGGCTGCGGCCCTCCATGGATCGGCTCGCGGAGCGAGCCTCCCACTCGCTCCGCTCGTGGACATGGAGCCTCCCTTTTGCTGGCCAACGCTGCCCCGCAGCGTCGGCCACGCGCTACGCGCTCCATGCAAAAGAAGGGCCGGGCTGACCATGTGCGCGACCAAAGTGGGTCGCGGAGCAGAGCCCGGGGGGCTCTGCGGAGCGGGGACCCACTGGGAGCGCAGGCCAGTGCCGATTCGCCCAGCCAAGCCGAAGGCGCCGCGATCAGCCGCTCCCTGCCGGGCGATCTCCTCAACCACGAATCCGCTGCGCGGCCTCGTGGGCTGCGGCGATTCCTTTTACTGTCGAACGCGGCATTTAGCCGCGTCCGACTCGCGCTTCGCGCTTGACGTAAAAGGAGGGGCCGGGCTGACCACGGCACTCGGGGGAACGACTTAGGGCTGCTTCTTCCGACCTGACCCGGTTCATCGCACCCCGATGCATGGGGCCCGGCTTGAAATCAGCCTAGCCGCGATGACCCCGCGCACACCAGCGGAAGGGAATGGCGCAAGCGGGCATCCCTGCTCAAAGTCCCTGATTTCCGGGGTCTTTTTAAACGATGGAAAAATCCGGTTACCACCCCTTGACACCCCTACATCTTGGGGCCATCCTTTTCTCCCGGCACAACCCATAGAGGTTACCTCGAAGTCCCCCACCCCCCGGGGAGGGCTTTGTACGCCTCGCGGAAAAGCCATGTCTTTCGATCCGTCCTTCTCCACCCACTGCGCAGGACAGCCACATGAAGATTGCCCGCCATTTCACCAAGGCAGGTCACGATCCCCTGGAAGGAATTCCCTTCGTCCCGCGCACCAGCCGCATCTCCAAGCTCGACGGCACCGTGGTGTTCGAGGCCAAGGACGTGATGGTGCCCGAGACCTGGTCCCAGGTGGCCGTGGACATCCTGGCCCAGAAGTATTTCCGCCGGAAGGGCATCGACGCCCAGAACAATGGCGAGAAGGACGCGCGGCAGGTGTTCCACCGGCTGGCCGGCTGCTGGCGCCACTGGGGCGAGACGCACCACTACTTCGACACCACCGAGGACGCGCAGGCCTTCTGCGACGAGCTCACCTACATGCTCGCCAACCAGATGTGCGCGCCCAACTCGCCGCAGTGGTTCAACACGGGCCTGCACTACGCCTACGGCATCAGCGGACCGGCCCAGGGCCACAGCTTCGTCAATCCCGTCACCGGCGGGCTCGAGAAGTCCACCTCGGCCTATGAGCGCCCCCAGCCCCATGCCTGCTTCATCCAGAGCGTGGCCGACGACCTCGTGAATGAGGGCGGCATCATGGACCTGTGGACCCGCGAGGCGCGCATCTTCAAGTACGGCTCCGGCACGGGCACCAACTTCTCCAAGGTGCGCGGCTCCGAGGAACCGCTGTCGGGCGGCGGCCGCAGCTCGGGCCTCATGAGCTTCCTGGCCGTGGGCGACCGCGCCGCCGGCGCCATCAAGAGCGGCGGCACCACGCGCCGCGCCGCCAAGATGGTCTGCCTCGACCTGGACCACCCCGACATCGAGGCCTTCATCGACTGGAAGGTCACCGAGGAACGCAAGGTGGCCATGATGGCCGCCGGCAGCGCCGTGGTGCGCCGCCACTGGGATGCCATCTGCAAGTCCGTGGAGGGCTCCACCACCAAGGATGCCGATCCCAAGACCAACGAGGCCCTGCGCAAGGCCCTGGCCCGCGCCAAGCGCGAGGGCGTGCCCGCCGCATTCCTCACCCAGTGCCTGGGCCGCCTGGCCGAGGGCGACTTCGCCCGCGATCTCGAGGGCTACGACACCTCCTGGGATGGCGAAGGCTACCTCACCGTGGGCGGCATGAACTCCAACAACTCGGTGCGCGTGCCCGATCCCTTCATGCGCGCCCTGGAGATGGATGGCGACTGGGAGCTGAAGCGTCGCATCGACGGCAAGACCAGCAAAAAGCTCCGCGCCAAGGACCTCTGGGAGAAGGTGAACCGCGCCGCCTGGGCCTGCGCCGATCCCGGCATCCAGTTCAACACCACCATCAACGACTGGCACACCTGCCCCGAGGACGGCCCCATCAACGCGAGCAATCCCTGCTCCGAGTACATGTTCCTGGATGACACGGCCTGCAACCTGGCCTCCCTGAACCTGTGCACCTTCCTCACCGAGGACGGCGGCTTCGACCTGGTGGGCTACCGCCACGCCATCCGCCTCTGGACGGTGGTGCTCGAAGTCAGCGTGCTCATGGCCCAGTTCCCCAGCGAGGCCATCGCGCAGCTCAGCTACGACTTCCGCACCCTGGGCCTAGGCTACGCCAACCTGGGCGCCATGCTCATGCGCATGGGCATCCCCTACGACAGCGTCGAGGGCACCCAGTGGTGCGCGGCCCTCACCGCCATCCTCACGGGCGACGCCTACGCCGCCAGCGCCGAGATGGCGCGGGAGCTGGGGCCCTTCCCCGGCTACCAGCGCAACGCCGACCACATGCTGCGGGTCGTCCGCAACCACCGCCGCGCCGCCTACAACGCCCCGGCCTCGGAGTACGAGCAGCTCTCCATCCGCCCCCAGGGCCTGCATGGCGCCGGCGTGCCCAAGCGCATCGTCGAGGCCGCCCGCGAGAGCTGGGACACGGCGCTCACCTACGGCGAGCAGTGGGGCTTCCGCAACGCCCAGGTGACGGTGCTGGCCCCCACGGGCACCATCGGCCTGCTCATGGATTGCGACACCACCGGCGTCGAGCCCGACTTCGCCCTGGTGAAGTTCAAGAAGCTGGCCGGCGGCGGCTACTTCAAGCTGGTGAACCGCGCCATCCCCGAGGCCCTGGCGCGCCTGGGCTACAGCCCGAAGCAGATCCAGGAGATCGAGCGGCACGTGGTGGGCTGGCTGCAGATCACCGACGAGACGCCCGGCATCACCCGCAGCATGCTCAAGGGCAACGGCTGGGCCGACGAGGAGATCGCCCTGGTGGAGCAGAAGCTCCCCACCGCCTTCGATCCCGCCTATGCCATCGACGTGGATCGCCTGAAGAAGGACTTCAGCTCCGAGCAGGTGGAGGCCTTCCTGCTTGGCCTCAGCGGCTCCATGACCGTGGAGGGCGCGCCCCACCTCAAGGATGAGCACCTGCCCATCTTCGACTGCGCCAACCGCTGCGGCCGCACGGGCCGGCGCTACATCGCCCCCATGGGCCACCTGCGCATGATGGGCGCGGCCCAGCCCTTCCTCAGCGGCGCCATCAGCAAGACCATCAACCTGCCTGCGGAAGCCACCGTGAACGAGATCGGCGGCATCTACGAGGCCAGCTGGCAGCTCATGCTGAAGGCCGTGGCTCTCTACCGCGACGGCTCGAAGATGAGCCAGGCCATGGCCACCAACCTCGACCTGCTGGACGGTGCCGACACGCTCATGGACGACCAGGCCACCGCCGCGGAGAAGACGCCCGCCGTGGCCCAGGCCCTCACGAACCAGCTGGTGCGCACCTACCGGCGCCGCATGCCCAACCGCCGCGGCGGCTACACCCAGGCCGTGAGCGTGGGCGGCACCAAGATCTACCTCCGCACCGGCGAATACGAGGACGGCAGCCTCGGCGAGATCTTCCTCGACATCCACCGGGAAGGCGCCGCCCTGCGCGCCATCCTCAACTGCTTCGCCATCGCCGTGAGCATGGGCCTGCAGCACGGGGTGCCCCTGGAAGAGTTCTGTGATGCCTTCCTGTTCACCCGCTTCGAGCCGGGCGGCATGGTCATGGGCAGCGACACCATCAAGATGAGCACCAGCCTCATCGACTTCGTCTTCCGCGAGCTGGCCATCAGCTACCTGGGCCGCTACGACCTGGCCCACGTGGACGCCGACCAGGTGGTGAACCCCACCACGGGGCTGCGGCCCAGCAGCCAGGCCCCCGGCCTCGCCGCCGCCATGCCCAGCCTGCCCACGGGCACGCCCCTGCCCTTCCCCGAGACCACGGGCACCGGCGCCCCGTCCAGCCCCGCCCCGGCACTCGAGCCCGTGCTCGTCGCCGTCTCCGGCGCCAGGACCGCGGTCAGCGCCGCCCAGGCCGCCCGCGAGAAGGGCTACACCGGCGATCCCTGCCCCGAGTGCGGCCACCTCACCCTGGTGCGCAACGGCGCCTGCATGAAGTGCCAGACCTGCGGGGCCACCACGGGCTGCAGCTAGTCAACACACCCGACCCAAGGCAGAGGGCGGGAGCAATCCCGCCCTCTGTGTTTCAGCCTTGGGCATTCGCGTTTGCCCGTGGTCGCGCCAGCTTTCCCGCCGCAAGAGACCTTCATACCCGATCCTCTCGCCCCCGCCACCCTCGACCTGGCCGGGCGATTTCGTCCGGGTCAGCTGACCGCCCCCCTCAACACTGGATCTCCAACTTGCAGATCCGGAGCTCATGGTGGGAGTGCCCTTCGGTGTGGATCGTGAGCCGCAGCCCCTCCTTGCAGGCCCGGAGCACGATCGCCTCGACACCGCGGTGGCGGCAGTGGAAGGTCTGGCTGCCGCAGCAGTCGGCCAGCACGAATCCCTCGAAATCGCCGAAGCAGTCGAAGCACACTTTGCAGACCTTGCCGGTATAGGTGTGTTCGGTTTCCTTCCCCGGCTGCTTGACGGGAACGCCCGTGGGGGAGGGGAGCACGCCCTTGGAATCGCCACCGAGGCCATCCACGCGGGCCGAGATGTAGGTGATGTACCGTTCAAGCACCGGATACCAGCGACTGGACGGGGCCATCTGGAGGAGCCGCCACTTCATGATGGCCAGCGTGTTCTCCTCCGGGCGCAGCATGACTTCGGCGGTGGTGACGGGGATCTTCACGGAGAAGGTGCCCACCACGTAGCGCCAGCTGCGGGGCTGGACCGAATCCTGCCCAGGCTTCACCTCGGGGTGTCGGCCGGTCTTCAGCTTCGCGCCCTTGGCATCCTCCTCCAGGCTTGCGGGCATGGAGTGGGTCCGGAGGTTGATCTGGGGGTCTTCTCGGGTGGTGATCCTGCGCACCACCACATCGAATTCCTGCCCGGTCACCACCGTGGTCGGGAGGTCCACCGTGAACAATCCCGCGAAGTTTTCGGTTCCACCGGCCGGGATCGGCACGTAGGTCACGCCTCCCGTGACCTTGCATTGGAGGGTGTGGCTGTCCGAGGCGGAGAGCGTGTGCGTGCTGTACAGCTGGGCCGCGAGGGCCACCACGTCGGAGGCCTGGACCTGTGGCCAGTAGATGGAGGCTACACTGCCCACCGGGATGCCGCCCCAGTCGATCATCAGCTCGTCCGGCCGCGAGGCGAATCCCACGGCCCCGCTGGGACGCAAGTCGAAGGTCTGCGGGATGCGATGGGTCGAGGCGGGACCGGGGTTGTCGGAGCGCGTGACCTGGAGGTTCCGCTGGGCCAGCTTGTCCGTGTTCTCGGGGCTGGCGCCGGGGATGACCGGGGCATCGTCATCGGCGATCTGGGCGACGATGCAGTGGTGGGTGCCATTCAGCCAGGCCTGGAGCGGTTTCCCGTCGATCACGTAGCCGGTGTCGTAGAGGTTGAGGAAGCAGCCGTAGTAGGCCCAGACGCTGTCCTGCCCGGCGGGCACGGTCGGGATCTCGATGTCGCGGATGTTGGCGCCGCCCGTTCCGTAGTCGGTATTCGCGTTGAGGTTCCCACTGGCGAAGCAGGGAAGCGTGTGGTGGTCCGTGCCCACCAGGGGCGAACCCGGCAGGCCCTTGCCATCCGGCGTGAAGGGATAGGTGGAGCCGGTCTGGTAGTCCGTGTCGGCGGTCTCGGTGGACCAGAGCCGGAAGAAGACCCGCACCCCCGATGCCTTGCCCGTGGATCCCGCCGTGCCCCGCAGCCGCACCCGGGCCAGGGCGAAGTTGTAGTTGTTGTAGATCGAGAAAATGGGCGGGAAGCCACCCCCGAGTTCCACCGTGAGAGGGGTCACGGAGGAGTCGCCATCCAGCGCATTCCCCGGCTGGGGGATGACGCCGGAGGCGAACGGATCGTTCGAGCCATCCGTGAAGTGGTTGGCGGGATTGTTGAGCCAGGCCAACAGGTTCTGGATGTAGCTGTAGGCCCCCGCCACGCTGTCGGTGGCGAAGGTGGGCCCCCCGGCCACGGGGGTGGGGTTCTTGCCCGGGATGGCCGTGAAGACCCGCAGATCCTGGCTCAGGTAGAACACGTTGTTGTGGGCCGGGTCGATGTTGGTGAAGTAGGGATCCGCGCCGGCCAGCAGCTCGAACTGGGTCGAGGTGTTCGAGCCCGGGACCTTGGTTCCGCCCGCGGCAAGCCAGGCATCGAGTTCGAAGGTCAGGCTTCCCGTTCCCGGGAAGTGGGTCAGGGCCTGGCTGGTGAACTGGATGTCGAAGGGGATCCGGATGCGCTGGGGCGCCTGGGGATTGGCCGCGTTCTCGAAATCGATGTCCGGATTCTGCGAGATCGTAATGCCCGAGAGCCCGGCGAAGGGCCCAGTGGGTGCGGGGATGGCCACCCCCAGGGCATTGAAGGAGTTCTTGCTGAAGCCTTCCACCACCAGCCAGAAGGCCTTGGGCCAGTTCCCCCCGCTGGTGTTGATCACATCCTGGACCTCGTCCTTGCCGAAGGTGTTCTTGTTCATCCAGAAGGACAGCAGCCCGAGGGGGAAGGGATTGTCGACGACCGGACCGGGGATGGCCGCGGTGCCAGAGGAGGGATAGGTGTGCTCCAGCAGGGCCGAGAAGAAGGGATAGGGATCGCCGGCATCGCCCGTCAAGGTGCGATAGGTGGTCGCGAGGTTGGAAGCCCCGGCGGCGAGGATCTGGTTGATGCTGAAGCCCAGCTGCGTGTTCAGGTAGTAGATGAAGGCGAGGGCGCAGCCGAAGCTCGGGATGTCCGTGTCAGTGGCCTTGGTCTGGTTGACCCAGTCCTGGCGGGGCTGCTTGTTCAGCCACTGGTCCACCCATGAGCCGTAGTAGTTGTAGTGGCCGGTCTGGAAGCGCACGATGCCGCAGTACTGGGACAGGCCCTCGCCGCTGCTGTCGCCGGCATTCCATTTCCCGCTGGAGAGGGACATCAGGATCTCGACCCACTCGTTCATGAACACCATCTCGACGCGCCCAGCGGCGGCGCTCGCGGTGCCAGGAATGTTCTGCGCATCCAGGTTGATCGCGCTGCCGTAGCCACTGTTGTTCGCGCCCGGGAAACTGATGCCGGTGGGGGTCGTCGTGTCGCCCAGGTTGAGGTTCACCACCTGCCGGTGGCCCGTGCCGAATTTTCCTCCGGGCGTATTGAACCACCCGGTGGTGACGGTGAACTCGGTCTCGATGACCGAGAGCAGGGCGTTGGCATTGGCGATCACGGTCGCCTGGTTGGGCAGGGTGTCCTCGTACTGCACCAGGAAGTTGGTGGTTTTCCCGGCGCCCTGGCCGATGTCCGTGAGTCCGTCACTCTTCAGTGCCATGGTCGTGCCTCCCGTGGATTTCGTGTCTCGCGCCAGCCTTTCCTGGCACCGGTCCAGAAAACGCCGCTCCGGCCCCACGTGCAGGGCCAGAGTCACACGCTCCCAAACAAGTCCCATGCCATTCGAATGATGCTTTTAACTTATTTATTATAAATATTTAAAATTTTGCATTTTTAAAATCAAAGACTGTTTTTCCTTGTTTCATTTGCGAGACTCATTTGCAAACCATTGGTCGTCACGACCTTGGCCTCCGGCCGGCCCCCGGGGTCACGGCCGGGTCGGAATTCACTCATCTGGGGCAGAACCGACCCGTCATCGGTGCGGACCAGCAGCCCTTCCTCCGCGCCTGACTGCCTCTACGTCTAGTGGCGATCGTGGTCCTTGCGCTCACGTCCCTCGCGCCGGTCCCCATCCTCGTGCTTGCGCTGCCCCTTGTGCTTGCCGTTGTCGTGATGACCTTCGCGCCCGGGCTTCCGCTCGACGCGGCGGCCCTCCCGCTGACGGGGAGTTGGAGCCGGCTTCTTGGACAGGCCCAGGGGATCCGGCAGGTTCAGCGGATTGGGGAGCTGGGCCATCAGCAGCGAACCGCCGAACAGCATGGCCACGAGGGTGCGGGTGAAGCGGGTCATGGGGTCCTCCCTCGGCGGGGTCTGGCAGAGTGCCGAATCCCCGCCGCGATGAACCCTGATCCTACTCCCTCACACAAAAGTCACGGCATGCACCGGCGGCAGGTGCTCGGCCAGGGTGAGCCAGTCGTCGCCCTGGTTCTCGCTGATCCACACCGAGCCCGTGGTGGAGCCGAAGGCCAGGCGCTCGCCGCTGGCATCCAGATCCAGCGCATGGCGGTAGACCAGGTCGTAGGCCCAGCCCTGGGGCAGGCCCCGGTGCAGGGTCTCGAAGCTGCGGCCGCCGTCCCGGGTGCGGTTCACCACCACCCTGCCCTCCACGGGGATCCGCTTCTCGTCCTTGATGGCGGGCACGAACCAGGCCGTATCGGGATCCTTCGGATGCACCACCACGGGGAAGCCGAAGACCGAGGGCTGCACCTCCGTGATCTCGGTCCAGCTCATGGCGTCGTCCGTGCTGCGGAAGATGCCGTTGTGGTGCTGCACCCACCAGTGATCGGGCTGCGCGGGGCACTGCACCAGGCGGTGGGGATCCTGGGATTCCGGGGCCTCCACCAGCTCGGGCGGCGCGTAGTCCGCCCGCATGCCCTTGGTGTGCGCGGTCCAGGTCTGGCCGCGGTCCGTGGTGTGCCATACGCCGCCGCTGGAGACGGCCACCACCACGCGGTCGCCGTTCCGGGGATCCACGCAGACGGAGTGGATGCCCGGCACGTCGGCGCCGCCCCCGGCCCACTTGCGACGCTCGGGCATGGTCCAGAGCGATTCCACCATCTGCCAGGTGGCGCCCAGGTCCTCGCTCCAGAAGAGGCCGCCCGGCAGCGTCCCGGCCCAGAGCAGGCCCGGCTGCGAGGCGAGGCCTGGCGTGAGGCACCAGAAGCGGATGAGGCGCCAGGGGATCTCGCGGCCCAGGAAGTCCTTCTCCACGTGGCCTTCGGGCGGCGTGGGATAGGCGGGCACGCCGATCTCCTCCCAGGTGGCGCCGCGGTCCCGCGAGCGGTGCAGCTTCGCGCCGAAGTGGCCATGGTCCAGGGCCGCGTACCAGGCGCCATCGCGGGGATCCCGCATGCTGAGCGACACGTTGTCCCCCAGGAAGAAGGCCTCGTCCAGGGCCCAGCTCCCCTTTCCCTTGCGGCGGGCGGAGAAGAGTCCCTTGCGGGTGGACACGAGCAGCTGGTCGGACATCTCAACCTCCAGACAGGGCCTGCATGACGAAGATCTCGGCACCCTCGGGCACGGGGTCCGCAAGCCCCTTGCGGTCCGCGATGGGCACGCCATCCACGTAGATGGACATGTGGAACCTCAGCGCACCGTGCTCATCCAGCACGTAGCCCTGGAGCCTCGGGTAGAGGGCGAAGGCCGCCTCCAGGCTCTCGCGCACGGTCGCGCCCGCCACCGCGCAGGGCGGGCAGGCCACGTGGCGCTGGAGGTTGCGGGTGAACGCGACGCGGGGCATGGGGCTCCGGGAGGGCCCTGCCACTGTGTCTCCGGCAAACCTTCCTGTCAAGACAGGCTAGTCGGGCTAATCGAACCGGGTGGGATCGTCCCAGCGCTCCATGTGCGCCAGGATCTGCTGCTTCTCCCGCTCCCGCTGCCTCTGGGCCTCGAGGAAGTCCTCGTCCTCGAGCCGGGTGGGATCGGGAAGGGGGTGCCCGTCCAGGACATGCACCGGCGCGGCGCGCCGTTCCACCCCGACGATCCTGCTCCACGTCTGACGCCGTTCCACGGGACTCATCATGGTCCACCTCCGGCTGCTAACCCAGGATAGGTCGAGCCCGGGGCGACGCCACCCAGGCCTCCCCGGAGGCCTGACGGACCAGCCGAAGGTGGAGGACGCCGCCCAGCCAGGCACAGGGCAGGGCCGTGAGCACGAGGGCGATGGGGCTCACCGCGGCCAAAAAAAACGCAGGGGGTCGCCCCCCTGCGTGGTCCGGTCCGGCTGGATCGGCCTAGATGAGGCCCAGCTGCTTGACGGCCTGGCGCTCCTCGTCGAGCTCCTTGGCGGTGGCGTCCATCTTGGCGCGGCTGAAGGCGTTGATCTCCAGGCCCTTCACGATCTCCACCTGGCCGTTCTTCACGGTGACGGGGAAGCCGTAGACCAGGCCCTCGGGCACGCCGTAGCTGCCGTCGGAGACGAAGGCCATGCTGGTCCACTCGCCCTCGGGGGTGCCCATGGCCCAGCTGCGCATGTGGTCGATGGCGGCATTGGCGGCGCTGGCGGCGCTGCTGAGGCCGCGGGCCTCGATGATGGCGGCGCCGCGCTTGGCGACGGTGGGGATGTAGCTCGTATCGTACCAGGCGTGGTCATTGACCAGGTCGTAGGCGTTCTTGCCGTCCACGGTGGCGTGGTAGAGGTCGGGGAACTGGGTGACGCTGTGGTTGCCCCAGATGGTCATGTTCTTGATGGCGGTGACGGGCTTGCCGGTCTTCTCCGCCAGCTGCGAGATCGCGCGGTTGTGATCCAGGCGCACCATGGCGTGGAACTGGGTGGCCTTGAGCTTGGGGGCATTGGACAGGGCGATGAAGGCGTTCGTGTTGGCGGGGTTGCCCACCACCAGCACCTTCACGTTGCGGCTGGCCACTTCGCTGAGGGCGTTACCCTGGGGCTTGAAGATGCCGCCGTTGGCGTTCAGCAGGTCGGCGCGCTCCATGCCGGCCTTGCGCGGCAGGGCTCCCACCAGCAGGGCATAGTCGGCATCCTTGAAGGCCACCATGGGGTCGTCGGAGGTGACGATGCCGGCCAGCAGGGGGAAGGCACAGTCGTTCAGCTCCATGACGACGCCGTTGAGCGCCTTCAGGGCCGGGGTGATCTCCAGCAGCTGGAGGATCACGGGCTGGTCGTTGCCCAGCATCGCGCCGCTGGCGATGCGAAAGAGCAGGCTGTATCCGATCTGACCGGCAGCGCCGGTGACGGCCACGCGAACGGGGGTCTTCATACTCGATCCTCCTGGGAGATTTGGCTCATTCTATACCCCGCGCCAGATCTGGAAACCAGCGGGTCGGTAATCGTGACCAAGGTCCCTCCGGCACTCCAGTGGAGAGTCGCCCTCAGGCTTCAAGGTCCTTCACCACCTGATCGCCGCCCAGCTGGCGCATCTGGTTGAGGATCCAGCCCTGCCGTCCGCGAATGTACTCGCTGGGGGCGTTCGCCTTGAACTTGCGGGGGTTGGGGAGCACCGCCGCCAGGAGGGCCGCCTCCGAGGGCGTCAGCCGCCTGGCGGACTTGCCGAAGTAGGTGCGCGCGGCGGCCTCCGCCCCGTAGATGCCATCGCCGAACTCCACGATGTTCAGGTAGACCTCGAGGATCCGCTTCTTGGACCAGCCGGCCTCGATGAGCAGCGTGAACCAGGCCTCCAACCCCTTCCGCGTCCAGGAGCGGCTGTTCCACAGGAAGAGGTTCTTGGCCGTCTGCTGCGAGACCGTGGACGCGCCCCGCTTGCGGCGGCTCTTCTCGTTGTGCTGCACCGCCTTCTCAATGGCCTGCCAGTCGAAGCCGAAGTGGTCGGTGAAGTTCTGGTCCTCCGCCGCGATGACCGCCACGCCCAGGCTGGGGGCGATCTCCTCCAGGGGCACCCAGCGGTGACGCGAGGCATAAGGCTTGCCGCTGGACCAGGACTCCACCCGCCGCTGCACCATCAGCCCCGAGGTCGGCACCGGCACGAACCGGAACACCAGCACCAGGATGATGTTCAACGCAAGAAAAAGGCCCAGGGCCCAGGCCAGCCCCACCAGGATCCGCCGCTTCCACCCCCGCTTCTGCTTCGCCATGCCGTCCCATCCCATTCTTGCAATTCAGTCTGCCAGCCCCGGGGCCGATAGGTCTGCATCGGGCCCTGTGGAGCCACCCCTCCGCAGGGTCGGGGCCTGGAGATCCACCGGCATGACCATGGAGCAGGACAAGCGGAGGTACCCTCGGCTGAGCACCACCGGCGGCGAGTACGGCGTGCGGTTCAGGACGAAGGACGCCGACATCCTCGACGCGAACCTGGCCAACCTCAGCGCCGGCGGCTGCGGCCTGGAGGTGCAGCTCCACGAGGCGGCCCACCTGGACGTGGGGGACGCCATCGAGTTCCTGGTGCTCGACCATCCCGACCTGCCCTTCGTGCCCCTCACCGCCACCATCCTGCGGATGCTGGGCAAGGTGGCCGGAAAGACCACCGGCTACGTGCTCATCGGGGTCGAGTTCCAGGACATCACCCCCTTCGTCCGGGAGCTCATCGCGGGCCACGTCACCGCCGAACTGGCGCGGGAGTAGGCATGACCGTCGGCATGCTCAGCGGGAAGGCTCGGCCATGAGGCAGAACCCCTTCGAGATGTTCCTGGACCGCCTGGACCCGACCTGGCGCGGGGATCAGCTGGCCTTCTTCCGCACCCTCGCCGACGTGGGCCGCGGGGCCGTGCCCGAGCTGGCCGAGCGCGTCCTCAAGGCCTCCTGCCCGGCCGCCATGCGGCAGCTGGTGCTCGAGGCCAGCTTCTACCGCCCCTGGCCCGAGTGGATCCCCATCACCAGCCGCCTGCTGCGCCACGAGAAGGATCCGGCCATCTTCGAATCCGGCGCCCGGGCCCTGGGCCGGATGGGCACGCCGGAGGCCCTGGCGGCGCTGCGGGAGCTGGCCCAGACCCGGGCCACCCAACCTTTCCGCGACATCCTCGACCTCGTGCTCCGCGAGTCGGATCCCACCGAGGCCTTCCACCACCACTTCGCCCGCCTGCTCCAGGGCAGCGCCCAGCCCGCCGACGCCAACGAGGGCGCCCACCAGCTGGCGAAGCTGCTCAGCCCGGAGGCCCTGGAATCCATCCGCACCTTGGCCAGCCATCCGGATCTGCTGGTCTATCGCCACGCCCTCCGGCTGCTGGGGCAGATCCAGTCCCCGGAGGCCGCGGACTGCCTGCTCGAGCTGCTGGAGGAGGCCCACCAGGACGCCCTGGCGGACCGGGAGGTGCGCACCCAGCTCACGGCCTTCCGTTCCATGGCCCGGCCGGACGTGCAGGCCCAGGTCATCCAGCTGCTGGCCCAGCGCTGGGAGGCCAGGGATCCCGCCATCGCCGTGGACCTGGGCTCCGACCAACCCGATCGGGTCCAGAGTGCGATCCGCACGATCCGCGACGGGGAGCCCGGGCTCTTCGACACTTTCCTGCTGGACACCCTGGTGGCCTCGCAGGAGGAGAAGCCGGCCCACCTCGCCCGCCACCTGGGCCAGGCGGGCGAGCAGGCTGCCCAGCGCGCCCGGCGCCTGGAGTTCGCCCTGGATGCGACATCCCAGGGGCTGGCGGATCTCGCCGACCAGGGCTGCATCGATCCCCAGCGGCTGCTGAATCCCCTGGCCGAGTGTCTCCGAAGGAACACCGGTCGGGCCGGGGTCGCCTCGGCACTGGCGCGCCTGGTGCCGGTGACGTCGGAGGAGCTGCTCGACCTGCTCGTGCAGGAGCCGGACGGCGCCCTGCGGGTGGCGGCCCTGGAGGTGCTGGGCGAGCGGCGGGATCCCGCCCTGCGGGCCACGCTCCTGAAGCTGCGGCGGGATCCCATCTCGGACCTGGCCCAGCGGACCCTCTGGCACCTGGGCCAGCTGCCGGATCCCGAGGGCCTGGCCCTGGATCGCCTGGCCCTGGCCGATCCCGAAGAGGTCAAGGTGGGGCTGCGCTTCATCGCCATGCACCAGCTGGATGCGCTCGTGCCCAGGCTCCTTGACCTGGTCAGCTCCGAGCCCCAGGAGGTGATCCTGGTGGCCACCCTGGAGACCCTCGGCGCCCTGGGTTCCGCCCAGGCCGTGGATCCGCTCCTGACCCTGCTCCACTCCGGGCAGAGCGCCCGCGTCCAGGTGGCCCTGGCCCAGGCCCTGCGCGACCTGGGCGATCCCGCCGGGGCCATCGCTCTCTGTGGCAAGGCCGTTGAACTGAACTCGCCGGAGCTCCACACGCTGGCCGTGGAGGCCCTGGCCCGGGCCCACGCCACCGCCCAGCAGCCCCTGCCCCTGACCCAGACCCGCGCCCTGGATGGGGCGGTCCGCGCCGCCTGGAATGCCCGCAACCCCTCCTGGTCGCTGCGCCGCCGGCTCGGGGACGCCCTGGTGGCCCTGCAGCTGGAACACCGTCCCTCCTGGGTCGATTTCGCCAGCCTCATCCAGGAGACGCTGCACGAGAAGCGGCCCTCCGGTACCGTGCCCACCGAGGATCTCGCCCCCCTGCAGACCGCCGCCCGGGCCCTCGCCCAGAAGGCGAATGGCTGAGGGTTCCGCAGCCTGACGGCTCGACAGCCGGCACCGGTCCACGGCATCCTCCCGGTGGGAGGACGGCATGACGGAGCAGTTGAGCGGCATGGAACTGGTGGCCCTGGTACAGCGGGTGTTCCAACCCCAGCCGGGCGAACGGGCCCTGGCCATCCTGGTGGACCTGCCCGATGCCCGGGTGCCGGACGAACCGAGCTGGGCCGAGCGCCGCACCATCGCCGCCCAGTGGGTGGAGGAGCTCCAGGCCCACCGGTCCGAGCTGGGCCTGGACACACACCTGGTGGTCTATCCCAACGTCCACACCAACAACGGCGACCTGCCGGAGCGGGCCTGGCTCCACGGAGGCGGCCCCCTGCCCTCCACCGAGGCGCTGGATCCGGCGGCCTCCATCAGCTTCGCGGACCTCTATGCGACGCACCCCATCCTCATCGCCATCACCAAGTTCTCGGCCACGGCGCCCCTGAAGCTGGCCGCGAAGAAGCACCCCATCCGCGCCGCCACCATGCCCGGCTTCCGGGCCGACATGATCCCGGCCCTGCGCCTGGACTACACCGAGGTGAACCGCCGCGTGAACCTGCTGAAGGACCTGCTGGATCGCGCCGAGGGCGCGGACTTCCGCTTCGCCACCCCGGCGGGGCCCTGTGAGCTGCACGTGGACCTGCGCCACCGCACGGGCCACGCCTCGGGCGGCCTCCTGCCCCAGCCCGGCGTGGCCGGCAACCTGCCCTCGGGCGAGGCCTACATCGTGCCCTACGAAGGCGAGCTGCCGGAGGACCCCAGCCGCACGGCGGGGGTGATGCCCGTGCAGTTCGGCGCGGAGATCGTGCGCTACCGCATCGTGGCGAACCAGGCCCTGGAGGTGCTCAGCGAAGGGCCGAAGTCCCGCGAGGAGGCCGCCCTGCTCGCGAAGGAGCCCGCCTACGGCAACCTCGCCGAGCTGGGCCTGGGCGTGCTCTCGGCCTTCGGCGTGAAGCCCATCGGCGAGATCCTGCTGGACGAGAAGCTGGGCCTGCACCTGGCCTTCGGCCGCAGCGACCACTTCGGCGGGCAGGTGGGACCCGCCCAGTTCTCCGGTCCCGACGCCGTCATCCACATCGACCGCGTCTACGTCCCCGAGACCCAGCCGGACGTGAGGGTCCTGGGTGTGGACCTGACCATGGCCGATGGCGGCACGGTCGCGCTCATGCGGGATGGCGAGTACGCAGTGGGATTCTGAGCCTGAGGAGGCGATGGGTCGCTTTCATGACACCGGGCAGCTGATCGATCGGTCCATGTGTCGATATCAATTTATAAATGTTGCGTTTTCAAACCAATAAGCCAACCCTTGGCGAAAATAACAATTGGTAATATCTAACAAATTTCCATCTTTTTCCTGTTCCGTTTTGCTAGCCTGGATCGAATGCCTGACCACCGTGGACCTGAAGGAATCAGGAGCCTGGAGAGAAGGATCCGTTTCCCAGGGAGGCCATCGGAATGTCCCGGCTCAAGAGCATGGTGCTGTGGAAGTCGATCCTTCTGACCACCCTTTGCGCCCTGGCCATCTTCGGCCTCTGGTGGTGGGGGCTCGTCCACTCCGTGGAGACCCAGGGCCAGGCCCGCGCTGAGGGCTCCCTGGCCCAGGTCCAGCAGATCATCACCCGCGAGTTCCTGAGGGCCGAAGAGACCGGAACCGCCTTCGGCCTGTGGTGGACCCGGGAGGAGGGCCGCCTGGATGGCCCCGGCAGCCTCCAGAGCGTCATCCCCTTCCTGGAGAAGGGCGCCATCATCACGAACCTCATCCTCAGCCGCGAGGATGGGGATTCCGCCTGCGTCGTGCGGAAGGACGGGGCCTGGAACCTGGTGCTCTTCAAGGGCGGCCGGAATCCCAGGCGCTACCTGGTGCAGCAGGGCCGCTGGGTGCCGGGCCCCATCGACGGACGGGAGGTCTACGAGGCCCGCGAACGCCACTGGTACCGGTTCGGGGCGGCCCAGACGGCCCCGGCCTGGACCCCGGAGGCCTACCGGTACTACACCTCCACCGTGGCGGGGTTCACCTTCACGGTCCCCGTCCGCAATGCCCGGGGGGCCCTGGTGGGCGTCGTCGGCGTGGATGTCTCCCTGGAGGAGCTGACCCACCTGATCTGGGAGAACCGGCCCACCCCGGGTTCCCGGATGATCGCCACGGACCCCGCCGGCCGCCTGCTCGTGCCCCCGCGCCTGCCCGGGATGCTGGATCAGGGCACCCGGTTCCGGAACCAGCTGGCCGCCCTCTCCCCGGGGCCCAGGGGCGACCTGCTGATGGGGACCGTGGCCGCGCCGCCCGGGGAGGGGCTCACCTTCCTCGATGCCGGCAAGTCCTATGTGAGCGCCTCGGGCACCTATGCCACCAAGGGAGAGCCCCGCATGAACCTCCACATGGCCATCCCAACGGAGGATCTCTTTCCCGGCCAGCGGCGCTTCGCGGTCTTCACCTTCCTCCTGGCCCTGGCCGCGGTCCTCGGCGTGGCCTGGACCATGCTGGACCTCCACCAGCGCGTGGTGCGACCCATGAGCCAGCTGGCCAAGTCGGCGACCTCGTCCCCGGGGGATTCCGCCGAGGCCATGGACTTCGATTCCGACATCTGGGAGCTGCAGCGCGTCGGTGAGAAGCTGCGCCTGGCGGGCCGGGCCGACCGCGAGCGGGAGCGCCTGCTGCATCAGGTGGAACACAGCCAGCGCGTGGACTCCGTGGGGATGCTGGCCCCGGGCATCGTCCATGACGTGAACAACCAGCTGACCATGGTGCTGGGCCAGATCACCATCTGCCAGACCCTCCTCGAAGCCCACCCCGAGCTGCAGCCGCACCTCCACGCGGCCGAGGGCGCCACCATCAAGTGCGCAGAGGTGCTCCGCGCGCTCATGGATTACAGCCGGCCCGACCTGGGCCGCCGGGAACAGCTGAGCCTGAACGTCGTGGTGCAGGAGGCAGCCGCGCTCCTGCGGCGGGTGCTGGGGAGGGCCGTCCGGATCGAGACGGAGCTTGCCCCCGACCTTCCCCTGCTGTTCGGCGAGCCGGTGAAGCTCCAGCAGGTGCTGGTGAACCTGGGGCTGAACGCCCGCGACGCCATGCCCGATGGCGGGCTGCTCCTGCTGCGGACCTGCCGGGCCGGCGACGGCGCCTGCCTGGAGGTGAAGGACGGCGGCTGCGGCATGAGCGAAGAGGTGAAGCAGCGGGTCTTCGAGCCCTTCTTCACCACCAAGGAGGCGGGCAAGGGCACGGGCCTGGGGCTATCCATGGTCGCCAACATCGTCGCCGCCCACGGCGGGCAGATCCAAGTCGAATCCGAACCCGGCACCGGCACCCGCTTCCGCATCGAATTCCCCCCTTCCCTGCGCAAGCGGTCAGGCTTGGCAGGCGAGGTGGCGGATCTGGAATCGACCGGGGCCTAGACCCGGTACTACTCAGCGCTTGGGATAGGCCGGCACCGCCGGGAAGGCCGGGGTGGGATTCTCCTTGAGCTGCTTGAGGAGGGTCGCGATGCCCACTTCAAGCTGCGGGTCGCGGCCCTGCATGAGGCTGGCGGGATCGTTCTCCACGGTGAGGTCGGGGTCGGCGCCATGGTTCTCCACCCACCACTTGCCTTCGCGGCCGTAGAAGCCGTTGTTGCTCTGCTCCACGGTGCCGCCATCCAGCGTGAACTGGGTGTTGATGATGCCCACCAGGCCGCCCCAGCTGGGGACGCCCACGATGGTGCCCAGGTTGCGGGCCTTCACGTGCATGAGGAAGGCCTCGCCGTCGCTGCCGTTCTGCTCGTTGGTGAGGAAGACGTAGCGGCCGTCCGAGGCGGTGTTGGGATAGCGGAAGGGCTCGACGCCGCGCATGACGTTGAAGCCCACCTGCTTGCGCTCCAGCTTGTCGATCATGAAGTATTCGGTCCAGCCGCCGCCGTTGCCGCGCACGTCGATGACGATGCCCTTCTTGTAGCGGAAGGCGCGCCAGTACTTGTCGAACTGGCCGATGTTCTGGTCGCCCATGGCCGTGATGTGCATGTAACCCAGCTGGCCGTTGGAGGCCTTGTCCACGGTGGCGATGTTGCCCGCGATCCAGCGGTGGTAGCGCAGGTCCCAGTCGTTCGGCACGGGCTCCACCTCGACGGTGCGGGCGCCTTCCATCGTGGGCCTGGCGTTCACGGTGAGCGTCACCTTCTGGCCCTTGATGACCTGCAGCCGGGCCTGGATGGCGTCAGGGGCGCGCAGGGGCTTGCCGTCGATGGCGAGCAGGTACTCGCCCTCCTTCACCTTGGGCGCGGGGTCCGCCAAGGGGGCCTTGAGGTCCCGGGCATAGGCCGTGGGGCCATACACCTTGGCGAACTTGTAGACGCCGTTCTCTGCGGTGAAATCGGCACCCAGCAGGCCCGGGAAGACCGGGTTCGGCAGGGGCCGGCCCGGACCGGCGTCGCCGCCGCCCACGTAGGTGTGGCTCACGCACAGCTCGCCCACCATCTGGCTCAGCAGCCAGTTCAGCTCCTGCCGGGAGTTCAGCTCCGGCAGCCAGGCGCGGAACTTGGCGCCGATGGCGTTCCAGTCGTTGCCGTTCATGTCCTTGTCATAGAAGAAGTCCCGGTACCAGCGCCAGGTGTCCTCGAAGATCTGCTTCCACTCGGCGCGGGGATCCACGGTCATGGTCATGCGCTCCAGGTCCAGCTTCTCCGGCAGGACCTTGGTGGTGAACACGGCGGCAGCCTCGCCGGTGTGGAAGTTCGGGCCCTTGCGGATGAGGAGCCGCTTGCCTTCGGCGTCGAAGACCCAGTCGCTCACGGGCTCCACCAGCACGGCCTCCTTGTCCTTCTTGGCGGCGGGATCGTAGAGATGCAGCTTCCACTTCTCCGCGCCGCGGGGTCCGTAGAGCTCCTCCACCACGCTGTCGTCCCAGCCCTCGACCTCGTCCCAGCCCACGAGGCCCCTGCCGGCCTTGAGGTGGAACAGGTTGCCGGGCTTCACGGGCAGCGGCGCGATGCGCTCCGCCAGGCCGGCCACGTCGATGCGGAAGGCGTTGCTGGCGGACGCCGAGGACGCAGCCTTGTCCTCGCCGGCCTTCAGCTTCACGGCCATGACCTGCACCGGCGCGGACTGGATGTGGTTGTCCTGGCTGGGGTCGAGGCGGGTCTGGAAGTTGCTGTAGCTGAGGAAGTAGAGGGTGCTGCCATCGAGATCGAAGCGGGGGTTCAGGCAGTCGTAGAACCCGTCCGTCAGGGTGACCTTCTGCTTCGAGGCGAGGTTGAAGAGGTGGATGCGGCTGTTGTGGTTGGGTTCCACGAAGCTGTAGGCGACCCACTGGGAATCCGGCGCCCAGGCGTAGTCGCTTGCTTCCCAGGTGAACTGGTCGTTCTTCAGCTCATGGGACTCGTCCACCTTGGTGAGCTTCTTCGTGGGCACGTCCATGACATAGAGGGCGAAGCTCTTGTCGCCGAAGAGGACCTTGGTGCCGTCGGGGCTCCACTCCAGGTGGTAGAGGGCGGTCTTCAGGCCCGTGGGGATGCGCTCCGCGACGCCGTCCACGGGCTGGACAACCAGGTCGTAGTCGCCGCTGGCATCGCTGAAGTAGGCCACGCGCTTGCCGTCCGGCGACAGGCGGGGCATGCGCTCCCGCACCCCCGGCGTCTTCGTGAGGTTCTGGGCGGGCTTGGTCGCATCCGTGGGCAGGAGGAACACCTCGCCCCGGGCCTCGAACACGGCCTGCCCGGCCGCGAGGCTCATGGCCTGGATCCAGTCCTTGGGATTCACGGGCCGGGGCGCGGCCTTCCAGCCGTCGCTGCTGGTGGTCACGGGCACGAGCCGCACGGCCTTGGTGGCCAGGTCCAGGGCCTGCAGGTGGCCGCCCTGCACGAAGACCACGGTACGGCCATCGGTGCTGGGCTGCTGGGCGTCGAAGTCCTTGAGGTCGGTCAGGGGCTCCACGGCCTTCGTGGCGGGATCCACCGCGTAGAGATTGGTGATGCCGGTGGTGCCGCGATCGGATTCGAAGATGACCTTGCCGCCGGCCCAGATGGGGGCGCCGTTGCGGCCCACGAAGTCCGTGAGCTTCTCGAAGCGCCCGCTCTTCAGGTCCGCCAGCCACAGGTCCGGATGGTCGCCGCCCTTGTAGCGCTTCCAGTAGTACTCGGCCCGCCCCTTGGCGTTGTAGGCGAAGCGCTGGCCATCGGGGGACAGCGTGCCCGAGGTGCCGCGCGGGATCGGCAGGGCCTCGGGCTGGTGGCCCTCGAGGTCCACGGTGAAGAAGCGCTCCACGGGGCGGCGGTCAAAGTCCGCGACGGTCTTGAAGAGCACCTTCTTGCCATCGGGCGTCCAGCCCTGCACGGTGGCGCCGCCACCCCAGGTGAGACGCTTCGGTGCGCCGCCCTCCGCGGGCATCACGTAGACCTGGTTGCCGCCGTCGTACTGGCCGGTGAAGGCGATCCACTTGCCATCGGGGCTGAACCGGGCGGCGGTCTCCACGCCGGGATGGGTGCTGAGGCGCCGCGCCGGGCCGCCTTTGAGGGAGCCGAGCCAGAGGTCGTCCTCCCAGGTGAACACCACGCGGTCGCCGTTCACGTCCGGTGAGCTGACGAAGCGGGGGGTGCGGTCCTGGGCCACGAGACCACAGGCGAGGACCAGCAGGAGGGAAGCGCGGCTCAGCATCAAAGACTCCGAGAACGGGTCCACCACTATACATCGTTTAACGAGGAGCCAGCTCTCCGGCTCGCCCCACCTTCCGCCCCAGCCTTGTGCAACCCCGGGGCCGGTGCTAGCTTGGCTGATCCCAGTAGCCGCCATGACACCTTCCGCCCGCCTCATCCCTGCCGCCATCGCGATTATTTCGCGCGAGGGGGCATAGGCCGGATCTCATCCCGATTCCAAGCCACCCCCCGCACCATCAGGTCGGGGGGTTCTTCTTTATGCGGAGCCACCCTTGAATCAAGCCCCAGCCCCTTCCCGAGAGATCCTCGAACGCATCCTCACGGCCCTGGTCTACGACGTGGCCATCGAATCGCCCCTGGAAGCGGCGCCGAAGCTGTCCGGCCGCGTGGGCAGCCCGGTGTGGCTGAAGCGGGAGGACCTGCAGCCGGTCTTCTCCTTCAAGCTGCGGGGGGCCTACAACAAGATGGCCCACCTCACGCCGGCGGCGCGGGAGCGGGGCGTCATCGCCGCCTCGGCCGGCAACCACGCCCAGGGCGTGGCCCTGGCGGCGCGGAAGCTGGGCTGCCAGGCGGTGATCGTCATGCCCGTCACCACGCCCGGCATCAAGGTGGACGCGGTGCGGACCCTGGGGGCGCAGGTGGTCCTGCACGGCGACTCCTTCGAGGAGGCCTATGCCCACTCCCAGGCCCTGGCCCAGTCCGAGGGCCGGGTCTACATCCACCCCTACGACGACCTCGATGTCATCGCCGGCCAGGGCACCATCGGCCTGGAGCTGCTGCGCCAGATGCCCCGGGGCATGCAGGCCGTCTTCGTACCTGTGGGCGGGGGCGGCCTCATCGCGGGCATCGCCGCCTACCTCAAGCGCCTGCAGCCGGGCATCCGCATCATCGGCGTGGAGCCCGTGGATGCCGACGCCATGAGCCAGTCTCTGGCGGCGGGCCGCCGCGTGCGCCTGGACCGGGTGGGGCTCTTCGCCGACGGCGTGGCCGTCAGCCAGGTGGGTGAGCTCACCTTCGACCTCTGCCGCCAGTTCGTGGATGAGGTGGTGCTGGTGAACACGGACGAGATCTGCGCCGCCATCAAGGACGTGTTCGAGGAGACGCGCTCCGTGCTGGAACCCGCCGGGGCCCTGGCCGTGGCGGGGCTGAAGGCCTGGGCCGCGCGCCAGGGGCCTGACACAGACACCGGCAACCTGGTGGCCATCCTGTCGGGCGCCAACGCCAACTTCGACCGCCTGCGCTTCGTGGCGGAGCGTGCGGAGCTGGGCGAACGGCGCGAGGCCATCCTCGCCGTCACCATCCCCGAGCGGCCCGGCAGCTTCAAGGCCTTCTGCGAGCTCATCGGCCACCGCTCCATCACCGAGTTCAACTACCGCCTGGCGGACCCGCAGCAGGCCCACATCTTCGTGGGCCTGCAGATGGCGGACCGCTCGGAGCTGGAGCCCCTGCTGGCCCGCCTGCGGGCCGAGGGACTGGAAGCCCAGGACCTCAGCGACAACGAGATGGCCAAGCTCCACGTGCGCCACCTGGTGGGCGGCCGGGCGCCTGCAGCGACGGACGAGCGCATCTACCGCTTCGAGTTCCCGGAGCGCCCCGGCGCCCTGCTGCGCTTCCTGGAGCGCATGAGCCGCGGCTGGAACATCTCGCTCTTCCACTACCGCAACCACGGCGCCGACTACGGCCGCGTGCTGGCGGGCATCCAGGTGCCGCCCGGGGACCAGGCGGCCTTCCAGGCCTACCTCGACGGCCTGGGCTACCGCTTCGTGGACGAGGGGGAGAACCCCGCCTACCGCTTGTTCCTGGCCTAGAACAACCTTCCCACCAACGTCGCCAGCGCGGTCTCGGTGCGGAGGATGCGCGGACCCAGGTCCAGGGGCTGCAGGCCCGCGTCCAGCAGGCTCTGCACCTCGGCGTCGATCCAGCCGCCTTCGGGGCCGATGGCCAGGGTGATGGGAGCGGCCAGGGCCTTGGGGGCGGTCCCGCCGGTGCCCGGGTGGGCCAGCAGGCCCGTGCCGCCCGCCAGCAGGGCGGGCAGTTCATCCTCCACGAAGGGCCGGAAGAGCCGTGCCAGGCGCAGCTCGGGCAATACCGTGTCCTTGGCCTGCTCCAGGCCCAGGAGCAGCTGGTCGCGCAGGTTCTCGGGCCGCATCTTCGGGCTGGTCCAGTAGGCCTTCTCGACCTTCCAGGCATTGAGCAGCACCATGCGGGCCACGCCCAGGCTGGCGGCGGCGGCCACGACGCGGTTGAGCACCTTCGGGCGCGGCACGGCGAGGACCAGGGTCAGCGGCAGCTTCGGGGGCGGGGTCAGGTCCAGCGTCAATGCCAGGTCCAGGACTCCCTCCTCCAGTCGCAGCACCCTGCCCCGGCCCATGGCCCCACCCAGCAGACCCACGGCCAGGTCGTCGCCGACCTGCGCGCGGTGCACCTCGCGCACGTGCTCGAGGCGCCGTCCGGTCAGGTGCGCCCGGTCCGGAGCGACCAGGTCCTCGGGGAGCAGCAGCACCAGGTTCAGGAGAGGTCCTTGACCAGGATCAGGTCCCGGTCGATCTGCTGGCCGATCTGGAACACGTGGTCGCCCGCCTCGCGGAAACCCTGGCGGGCGTAGAAGGCCAGGGCCCGGTCGTTGTGCTCCCAGACCCCCAGCCAGAGCACGTCGGCGCCCCAGGCCCGGGCCTGGATCACCGAGGCCTCCATGAGCGCGGCACCGAAGCCGCTGCCGTGAGCCTCGCGCAGCACATAGATCCGCTGCAGCTCGACAGGGCGGACGCCGGTGACGCAGGGCTCCCGGTGGCCCAGGCGGAGCTGGGCGAAGCCGACGGGCCGCCCCTCGGCCTCCAGCACCAGGGCGGGACGGAAGGGATCCGCCAGTTCCGTGCGCTGGATGGCGTCGCCGTAGGCGTCCGCCAGGAAATTCGCCAGATCCTGGGACGAGCAGATGGCCTCGAAGGTCTCGCGGAAGGTCTGCGCACCCAGTGCCGCCAGGGTCGGCGCATCGTCCAGCGTGGCGGGTCGGATGGTGAAGTCGGAGACCATCGGCTACCTCTCCTTGGCGGTCTTGGCTTTGGACTTGGCTTTGGACTTGGCCTTCGGCTTCGCCTTCATGGCCACGGCGATGGCCCTGGCCATCCACTGGGCCAGCGCCTCCGGGTCCTCCAGCACTTCTTCGGGCAGCTCGTAGTACTGCATGGGCCGGTCCGGATCCCCGAAGGGCAGGAAGGGCCCCTTGCCCGCCGCCACGAAGTCCGGGCGGTTGCTGTCGTCCACCTTGAAATAGATCACGCCATCATCGGCCAGGGCGAAGGCGCGGCCCTCCGCAAAGAAGGTCAGACCGCCGAACATGGGTCGGGTGGTGATCGGACGGATCTGCCCCAATTGCTCGAGGAGGTATGTGCGGAAGCTCACTGAGACGGCCATGGCGACCATGCTACCTTCCCTGAAGCTGGGCTGTCCCGGCGTCTTTTGACAGGATCCAGCCATGCGGATCAACACGCTCGACGAGCTGCTCCTTGCCGTGAAGGATCGCCCCCGCAAGCGCCTGGTGGTGGCCTGGGCCAACGACGCCCACACCCTGGAGGCGGTGAACGCCGCCGTGGAGGCGGGCCTGGTGGAGGCCTTCCTGGTGGGTGACGAGCCGGTCATGGCCAGGGGCTGCCAGGAGCTGGGCCTCCCGCGGGAGCGCTTCCGCATGACCCACGCCGCCACGGATCGCGATGCCGCAGCCAAGGCCGTGGCCATGGTCCGCTCGGGCGAGGCCGACCTGCTCATGAAGGGCCTGCTCAGCACGGAGCTGTACATGCGGGCCATCCTGAACAAGGAGCAGGGCCTCCTGGATCCCGGCGCCATCCTCAGCCACGTGACCGTGATGGAGCACCCGGGCCATCCCAAGCTCCTCATCGCCGGCGACGTGGCCGTGATCCCCGAACCCGAGTTCAAGGAGAAGGTGGCCATCCTGGGCTACCTGGTGAAGACCGCCAAGGCGCTGGGGATCGAGACGCCCAAGGTCGCGGTGCTGTCGGCCTCGGAGCAGGTGCAACCCAAGCTGCGCTCCAGCGCCGAGGCGGCCCTGCTCTCGAAGATGGCGGACCGGGGCCAGATCAAGGGAGCCTTCGTGGACGGCCCCATGGCCCTGGATGGTGCCATCGATCCCGATTCCGCCCGCATCAAGAGCATGGGCGGCCCCGTGGCCGGGGACGCGGACTGCCTGCTCTTCCCGAACCTCGAGGCGGGCAACACCTTCTACAAGGCCGGCACCAAGCTGGGCGGCGCCGAGATCGCCGCCGTGGTGGCCGGGGCCCGGGTCCCCTGCGTCCTCAGCAGCCGCGGCGACAGCGCCAAGACCAAGCTCAGCTCCATCGCCCTGGCGGCCCTCCTCGCCTAGCTATTTCCCCTCGGCCTTCAGCTCCGTGAAGGCGAAGGTCATGCGCTCCTTCCGGCCCTGGGTCCAGACCGTGACGTCCAGGTTGGCCGGCACGGGCATCCCGTCGAGCGCCTGGTTCACGATGAGCACCTTCAGGGTCATCGCGGCGCCGCCGTTCTGGGGCGTGAAGTCGGCGTCGTAGCCGGTGAGCACGAAGGTGCCCGCCTGCCGGTCGAAGGTGGGACGGATGGCGGCGTGGAAGGCCGGTGCGATCACCTTCATCTCCGTCACCGCGAAGGTGCGGTCCAGGCGCAGATCCACGCTGACGCCGCCCCGTTCCTCCCAGTTCAGCTGGAAGTGGGTGCCCAGGTCCTCGGCCTTGCAGGGCGCGCCGGAGGGCGGAATGGGAGAGTGCACCATGAAGGGTGCCCAGGTCTGGAAGAAGCCGTTGATGGCCTGCTCCACGCCCTGGTTGACCTGGTTCAGGCCGCTGGTGGCGCCTTCGTTGGGGGCATCCACGAAGTTGTGGGTGACCTGGGACTGGCCGTGGGCGCCCACCCGCCCCTCGTAGCGGATCTGCTTCAGGAGCTTCACCGCGGCCTCGTAGCCGGCGGGGTTGGTCTTGGCCAGCTCCACCAGCGTCAGGGGCCAGTCGGGGGTGACGGCAAAGCGGTAGCCGCGGAAGCCCTTGTCCGACAGGCCGACATAGGCCCCGCGGGCCTGGCTCAGGATGGCCTCGGGCTGGACCTTCGCCTTGGCGGGAGGCTCAGCCTGGGCGGCCTTCAAGGTCGGCGCGGCGAGGCCGACGAAGCCGGTGAGAAGCAGGGTGGCGAAGCGGCATCGCATCACGGCATTCCTCCAGGGACACAGCAGGACGGGGATCCGACCAGTCTAGACGGTCGGGGACCGGACCGCCGGATCCTTGGTGGTCCGGCTCCGACCAGGGGTGCCTCAGGCCGGCGGGTAGTCGCGGGCGGTCTCCCGTCCGGAGAGCACGCGCAGGGCGCCCTTGGCGAGGGCGGCCATCTCGTTCTCGCCGGGGTAGACCTTGACGCCGCAGCCCAGGGCCGCGGTGAGGCGATCCAGCTCGGCGACCAGCTTCGCGGAGCGGGCCATGCCGCCGGTCAGCAGGATGGCGTCGATGGGCTCGCCTTCGAAGGCCGGCGCCAGAGCCGTGATGGCCTTGGCAATCTGGTAGGTCAGGGCTGCGTAGACCAGGCCGGCCTCGGCATCCCCGGCCTCCACGCGGCGCTCCACCTCGCGCATGTCGGCGGTGCCCAGCAGGTCGATCATGCCGCCGCGGCCCTTGTTGAGAAGCTTCAGCTCGGCCTTGGTGTACTTGCCGGAGAAGCAGAGGTCGATGAGCTGGCCCGGCGGCAGGCTGCCCGAACGCTGGGGCGAGAAGGGTCCCTCCCCGTCCAGGCCGTTGTTCACGTCGATGTAGCGGCCCTTGCGGTGGGCCCCCACGGTGATGCCGCCGCCCATGTGGGCCACGATCACGTTGACGCGCTCGTAGAAGGTCTCGTGCTCCTCGGCGTAGCGCCGGGCGGTGGCGATCTGGTTGAGGGCATGGCTGATCACCCGGCGGGGCAGCTCCTTCAGGCCCGTGATCTTGACCTTGGGATCCGCCTCATCCACCACGACCGGATCCACGATGTAGGCGGGCTTGCCCGTGCCCGCCACCAGCTCGGAGGCGATGAGGGCGCCGAGATTGCTGGCGTGCTCGCCGCGCTTCCCGGCCATCAGGTCCTCCAGCATGGGGGCCCCGACATTCCAGGTGCCGTGCGGGATGGGGCGCAGCAGGCCACCGCGGCCGGCCACGGCGTCCAGATCCTCCTGGCTGAGCCCCTTCCCGGCGAGGAAGCGCAGCACGGCCTCCTTGCGGAACGTGAACTGCTCCGTGATCGGGCGGCCCTCGAAGGGCTTCATCTCTTCGGCGGTGTGCTGGATCTCCTCGGTGCAGCGCTCCTCGTCGCCCTCGAAGACGGAGGTCTTGGTGGAGGTGGAGCCGGGATTCAGCACCAGCACGCGGTGGCGGCGGAAGAAGGTGTCCTTCGGGGTGCGCTTCCACTCGCCGTAGTGATGCAGGCGCATGACCGAGGCCTTCACGGCCAGGCGGATGTCCTCGGGCGTGCAGTCCATGGGCAGGTCCACGCCCTGGAACCAGAGGCCGAACATCACGGGGAATTTCTTCGCATCCGGGAAGCGGGTGGAATACAGGTGGTAGAGCAGGTTCCCCATGTCCAGGTTGGGGCAGACGATGACGTTGGGGCCGCCCTCCCAGGGCAGGCCGTCGGCGTGGTAGAGGTCTGCCGAGCGGCGCGACAGCGCCACGCTCACCTTGATCTCGCCACGGATGTGGATGGTGCCGTACCGGGCGGCGTGCTTGACGCGCTCGGCCAGGATGCCGGGCACCAGGTCCGCCGCCTGGCGCACCAGCTCCGGCGAGGGGCCCTCGTCGCTGCCGCGGTTGGAGTAGGAGACCATGGCGCAGCGGATCTCGGGAAGCACGTCCTCGGGGATCAGATCCCGCGCCACGGCGCAGGTGCCTACGGCCACCTCGGCCAGGGTGCGCGGGTTCATGGAGGCGTTCACGCCCACGTCGCCGAACACCACGATGTTGTGGGGATAGACGTCATCCGGATGGGAGTCCGGCAGCACGAACACGCCCGCCTCGCAGGCCACGCTGCGCTGGGCCAGCAGCTCCACCATGGGCCGGAAGAAGGCCTTGGGCTCGTGGATGGCGCCGCCCACCACCATGTCGGCATGACCCAGCTTCACGGCCCAGATGCCGAAGAGACAGGGATCGGCCATGCTGCCCCGCACCTCCTCCAGGCTCTGGTAGCGACCATGGCTGTGCCCCCACTCCACGCAGGCCGTGGCGAAAGTGGTCAGGAGGTCGGGGCGAGAGGCCGGGTCGACGAAGGCACTCTCGGACAGGGTGTAGGCGACCCGGTCCTCGCCCAGGTGCGCGAGCTGGCTGGCCGCCAGGGCCCGCACCTCTGCTTCGGGTGCGAGGAAGACGGGGCGGATGAAGCGCGCCAGGAAGCACACCGCCTCCAGCGTGCGGGGATCCAGGGCCTCGGGAAACACCACCGTGGGGCGGTTCCGGGGCTCCGCCAGCAGGCGGCTGTCGAGGGAGGCTTCGATGTCAAACATGGGACTCCAAGACCATTCAGGGGCCTTCGCCCGCCGAGTCTATCAGGGCTCCGCAGCCGCTTTTCTACCTGATGGTCATATGTGACCTCAGCGGTCTGCGCTGCCCACGGATTCGACCCAGACCACCTCGCAGGAACCATCCCCGGTATCCGTCCGCGTGAGGCTGCTGACCCAGTGCCAGCCGTCCGGCCCATCGGCCCGCACCAGCTGCCCGCGGAGCGCCACGAGCTGGCCGGGCCGCACGGACAGCAGGCGCCGTTCCACCGCCGCCGTCGCCGGGATCAGGTGCATGTTCGCCGCGTGGATCATGACTTCGGAGGCGGGGATCGACAGATGCTCGGCACTCCAGAAGAACCAGCGGTCCCGCTGGGTGACGGTGATGTCCTGGAGGACCCGGGAATCGGACATGGGGCCCCAGCCCAGTGCGAAGTCCACCGGCGACAGCTCTGCGGGGCGATCGAAGCGGTAGCGTTCGACGCCCAGCACCCGGGCCCGGAGCTCGAAGCGGGCGAGGGGTGTGATCGTGTGGTTCCGGAAGGTCCACGGGGCCGCGGGTTCCGCGGCGGTCTGCAGGGGCTCCTCCGGCGCCAATACGCCAGCGGGCTGGACGAGGGGACGCCCCTGCCACCACCAGAGGCCCATGCCGACGGCGGCCACGCCCAGGGCCAGCAGTCCCCAGCGTTCCCTCAGCCACTCCCGGAGATCGTCCATCCCGCCAGCATACCTGCCGGAGAATGGTGATGCCCGTCACGGCGCCGGGGACAGCCCAGCCTATCTTTCGAGCCTTCGTATGGTTCTTTTCCCCCTGGATCCAAGCCGCCCGCTCCTAGCTGAAACAGCTGAGCCGGGGCGCCGGACCAAGGAAGAACCCCAGTATCCGGGCGGGACGGCGCCTCGGACCGGTTTACACACCCAACCCCGTCCCCTGGAGTCCTCATGGACCTCACCTGGCTTTCCGCCAACCCCGGCCTGACCCTGCTTGCCCTGCTCGGCACCGCCTTCGCGGTGCTCCTGCTCAGCAAGTGGATCCGCTACATCCCCAACAACCGCGTGGGCATCGTCGAGAAGCTCATCAGCGGCAAGGGCTCGGTCAAGACCGGCCTCATCGCCCTGGGCGGCGAGGCGGGCTTCCAGCCCCAGCTCCTGCGCGGCGGCTGGCACCTGCTCACGCCCTTCCAGTACCGCATCCACAAGATGCCCCTGGTGACCATCCCCCAGGGCAAGATCGGCTACATCTTCGCCCGGGACGGCAAGGACCTGCCGCCCACCCAGACCCTGGCCAGCAACAGCCACGGGGCTGACTTCCAGGATCTGGTGGCCTTCCTGCAGAACGGCGGCCAGAAGGGACCCCAGCGGCAGATCCTCCGCGAGGGCATCTATGCCATCAACCTGGCCCAGTTCGTGGTGCTCACCGAAGACCAGCTCTACTACCTGCCCCTGGACAAGAGCGAGCTGGAGACCTTCCAGAAGATGAGCGCCATCATCGCGGAGCGCGCCGGCTGGCGGCCCGTCATCATCCGCGGCGCGGACGACGCCGTGGGCATCGTCACCGTGCATGACGGCCCGAGCCTCCAGAGCGGCGAGATCATCGCCTCCACCGTGGGCGAGGATCCCCAGAAGGCCTCGACCTACCACAACAACTTCCAGGACGCCGACAAGTTCCTGGTGGCCGGGGGCCAGCGGGGACGCCAGTACCAGGTGCTGGTGGAAGGCACCTACTACATCAACCGGCTCTTCGCGACCGTGGAGATGATTCCCAAGACCGTGGTGGAAGTGGGCACCGTGGGCGTGGTGGTGAGCTACACCGGCGCCATCGGCGCCGACATCAGCGGCCAGGAGTACCGCCACGGCGAGCTGGTCACCAACGGCCAGCGCGGCGTCTGGAGCGATCCCCTGCTGCCGGGCAAGTACGCCTTCAACACCTACGCCGGCAAGGTGCTCATGGTGCCGACCACGAATTTCATCCTGAAATGGACGAAGGGCGAGGTGGGCAGCCACAAGTTCGACGAGAACCTCTCCGAAGTGAGCCTCATCACCAAGGACGCCTTCGAGCCGAACCTGCCCCTCAGCGTCGTGGTGCACATCGACTACCGCAAGGCGCCCCTGGTCATCCAGCGCTTCGGCGACATCAAGAAGCTGGTGGAGCAGACCCTCGATCCCATGGTCAGCGCCTACTTCAAGAACGTGGGCCAGACCCGCACCCTCATCCAGCTCATCCAGGACCGCAGCGCCATCCAGGAGCTGAGCGGCGTCCAGATGAAGGAGAAATTCACCCAGTACAACCTGGAACTCCAGGAAGTGCTCATCGGCACGCCCACCAGCGGCGCCCCCGGTGGCCAGATCGAGCAGATCCTCGTGCAGCTCCGCAGCCGCCAGATCGCCAATGAGCAGGTGGAGACCTACAGCCGCCAGGAGAACGCCGCCGTCAAGGAACGGGAGCTCCGGGAAGCCGAGGCCAAGGCCAAGCAGCAGACCATGCTCACAGAATCTGCCATCAGCATCGAGGTGCAGAGCAACCAGGGCAAGGCCGACTACGCCAAGGCCCAGCAGCAGGCGGCGCAGATCCAGACCCTCGCCGGCGCCGAAGCCGAGAAGGTGCGCCTCATGGGCGAGGGCGAGGCCAAGCGCATCAAGGTCATGGCGGAAGCCCAGGCCGAGCAGGCCGCCCGGGTGGGCATCGCCCAGGCCATGGCCATCGAAGAGCAGGTGCGAGCCTACGGCGGCCCGCAGTTCCAGCTGGTGCAGCAGGTCATGAACCGCTTCGCCGAGGCCATCGAGAAGTCCCAGGTGGACGTCGTTCCCAAGATCCACATGGGTGGTGGCGACAAGGGCGGCGGCAGCCTCATCGAAAGCCTGCTGGGCCTCCTGCTCAGTGAGAAGGCTGGTCAGCTGGCGGGTGTGGTACCCACCACCGCACCCAATGCCGAGGCCGAAGCCCTGAAAGCGGCGCTGCGGCAGAACCTGACGAAATAGATCCCTTACCCACGCAGCCCCCGGTGGCAGGCTCCCCTGCCCCGGGGGCTGTTCCCGGCTGCTGCCTTACTGCGCGAGTGGTGTGGCAGTCCGGGTTTCCGCCTGCTCCTCGGCGCAGGCCTTCCGGCTGCTCCACACCAGCCAGGCGGCCCAGGCGTTGAACAGCGCCACGCCGCCCAGGATGGCCGCCAGGCGGATGAAGGGTTGTTCATAGGCCATGCGCAGCTCGACCCGCATGACGGTCATGACGGTCCAGATCAGCGTGCAGAGGCCCAGGACGCCCGTCATGAGGAAGCGGATCTCCGCCCAGGGGATGAACAGCGCCACCATCAGCATGCCGGTGAGGGGCACGATCATGATCAGCGGGAAGCCCAGGCGCATGGCCAGCACGGCCATCAGGAGCAGGCAGAACTGGGCGGGCAGGATGCGGCGGAAGGACATGGAACCCCCTGCGAAAAATAAATCATACCAAATTGTCTTAAATATTTGATCACAACCGGAGTGGTAGCCTATAGGCTCTTCCATTCCTGCTTTTCCAATCAAAATGAGCCAGCCTGGACGTGGGATTCCACCGACCGGCGCTCCCCCGATCCGGATCCCCGCATGCTCACCTACCTGCTGCTCCTGATGCCCACCCAGATCCAGACCCAGGGCTTCGCACCCACCCTGCCCCCGCAGGCCGAGGCGCTGCTCAAGGCCAAGGATTGGGCGGGACTCGCGGACTGGTTCGAGACGGTCCCGCCTGCCACCCGGGGAACCTTCTATGAGCAGTGGATCCAGAGCCTCAACCGGAGCCAGCGCTGGGCTCGCCTCCTCACGGTGTGCGAGGCGCTGCAGCCCCAGCTGGAGGCGAAATCCGGTCCCCGTCTCGGCACCTACCGCCTGTACCGGGCCCAGGCCCTCGGCCAGCTGGGGCGCCACGGAGAAGCGGCCATCGCGCACGCCGAGAACGCCCGGCTCGGGTACGCCCCCGGCTTCGCCCAGGCCTGCACCGAGGCCCGGCTGGCCCAGGAGTGGCCCACCCTGCTGGCCTGCTCGGAGGAACTGCTGTCCAGGCAGGCCGAGGACGCGGACGGCATGGCCTGGAAAGGCGAGGCCCTGGCCCGCCTCCATCGGCTGGACGAAGCCGAACCGATGCTGCGGGCCGCCCTGGCCAAGGATCCGAAGATCGCCTACGCCTGGAACAACCTGGGGCGCTGCCTCAATGAGAAGAAGGCCTGGGCCGAGGCCTGTGAGGCGCTGGACCGGGCCCTGGCCCTGGAGCCCAACCAGCTGGAAGCCCTGTTCAACCGCGGCCGCTGCCTCTTCGAATTGAAGCGCTACAAGGAGAGCCGGGATGACTTCCGGGCGGCCCTTGCGCTCCAGCCGGACAACCTCCTGCTGGTGGAAAACCTGCGGCAGGCCGAACGCTACGCCGCCCTGCCGGCGCCGAAGCCCGCGCCGGCGCCCAGGAAACGGTAGCCGGATCTCCTACACTGGTCGCATGTCCGACGCCCTGCTCCACGATCTTCTCGATGCCTGCCGCCGCCTCCATGCCGGGGGCCTGCTGGCGGCCTCGGACGGGAACCTGTCCATGCGCCTGCCCAACGGCCTCATCGCCATGACGCCCAGCGGCGTGCCCAAGGCGAAGGTGCAGCTGGGCGACCTGGCCTACCTGCAGCTGGACGGCACCATTCAAGCAGGCCGGCCCAGCAGCGAGCGGGCCATGCACCTGGCCATCTACCGGGCGGTGCCTGAGGCGAAGGCCATCGTCCACGCCCACCCGCCCACGGCCATCGCCTGGTCCCTGGCCCGGCCTGAGCTAGAGGAGCTTCCTTCCGACGGTCTGCCCGAGGTGATCCTCGCCGCGGGCCGCATCCCCATCGTGCCCATGGCCCTGCCCGGCACCGAGGCCATGGGTGCGAATCTCCTGCCCTTCCTGCCCGCGCACCGCCTCATGATCCTGGCCCGCCACGGCGGCCTCTGCTGGGGCGGGCACATGGACGAGGCCGCTGGTGGCATGGAACGCCTGGAGCAGGTGGCCACCATCCTCTGGAAGGCCGAGACCCTCGGTGGCGCCAAGCCGCTCTCTGTCCCTGAGCTTGAGGAACTGCGGGCCTTGAGGGCCAGGCTCGGGCCAAAAATCATTTGATTTGAATCCGCAGATGGCGCAGATGACGCAGATTGAATTCACGATCATCCAGCATTTCATCTGCGAAATCTGCGTCATCTGCGGTTAAAGAAAAGGCTTTCCATGAATCCCTTCGAATCCCTCGGTCTCCGGCACGACGGCCGCACCCTCTGGGTGCTGGACCAGACGCAGCTTCCCGACGCGGAGGTCTGGCTGGATGGCAGCGAGCCTGAGGCCATGATCGCCCTCATCCAGCGGCTGGCGGTGCGGGGCGCGCCCCTCATCGGCGTGGCGGCGGCGGCAAGCCTGGCCACCTTCGCGCACCGGGGCGCCCCGGCCACCGAGTACGCCGCCGCCTGCGGGGCCCTCCGCGCGGCGCGCCCCACGGCCGTGAACCTCATGTGGGCCATGGACCGCATGAGGGGCGCCGCCGATCCCGTTCGCGAGGCCCAGGCCATCTTCGAAGAGGACGTGCGGCTCTGCGAAGGCATGGCGCGGCACGGGGCGGAGCTCATCCAGGACGGCGAGGGCCTGCTCACCCACTGCAACACCGGCGGCCTGGCCACTGCGGGCATCGGCACGGCCCTGGGCGTCATCCGCCGGGCCCACGAGCAGGGCAAGCGCATCCACGTGTACGCGGACGAGACCCGCCCGCTGCTCCAGGGCGGCCGCCTCACGGCCTGGGAGCTGCGGAAGCTGGGCATCCCCTCGACCCTGATCACCGACAGCATGGCGGCCCTGCTGCTGCGCGACGGCAGAGTTCAGCGGGTGCTGGTGGGCTCGGACCGGGTGGCTGCCAACGGCGACTTCGCCAACAAGGTGGGCACCTACGGCCTCGCCGTGCAGGCCCGCCACCACGGCGTGCCCTTCCATCCCGTGGCCCCCTTCTCCACGGTGGACCTAGCCTGCCCGGACGGCGCCGCCATCCCCATCGAGCTGCGCGGCGAGACCGAAGTCCGCGGCTACGGCGCCCTGCGTTGGGCCCCCGAAGGCATGCCCACCTGGAATCCCAGCTTCGACGTCACCCCCGTGGACCTCGTTACCAGCCTGGTGCTGGATCGCGGCGTGTACAGCGCCGATGAGCTTCGCTCGGGCGTGCTGGCCAGGGTCTGCGGCTGATCCGAACCTACCTGAGCATCTCCAGGATGGAGTCGATCTGGGTGGACACCTGGATGATGTTGGCGTTCACGCTCTCGATCTCCTGGGTCAGGGCCCGGACGGTGTCCACGGACTTGCCCATCTGATCGGCCACCACCGCGAAGCCCCGCCCGTGGGTGCCCGCCTTGGCGGCCTCGATGCTGGCGTTGAGGGCCAGCATCTGCATGCTGGACATCACCTGGTTGATCTCCTTGACGATGGCCTGGCTGCCCTGGAGCCCCGTGGCCAGCCGGTCCTTGATCGGGTGGACGACATCGGACACCTCGTCCTGGGTGTGCTGGCGGTGCTCGGCCATGACCTGGATCATCAGCCGGGCCATGCCGTGGGTGAGGATTCCGGTGTGGGTGCCTGCCAGACGCTCGGCCAGCAGCTCATCGAAGCCTTCGATGCCGGTGGTCTCGATCACGAAGTCGACCTTCTCCCGCTTCAGGGCCTGCTCGAAATCCGTGTAGATGGGGATCTGCTTCGCCTTGGCGGCCACCATGGCCGGGGCCGTGACGCTCCGGTCCACCACGAAGCGGATCCGGGCGAGCCTGCTCGAGTCGAAGAAGCCGAACAGCTGCATGCCGCCCCGCCCGCCACCGATCACGCCGATGGTGATCGCCTCATGGTTGGCCGCCAGATCCACCATCGATGCCCCCTGTCCAGACATCCTCATCGGAAGCTGGCCCCAGCGAGTCCACTTATGGATCGGAGCCCTCAGTGGGCAGGCTGGAACTCCCTCAGGGAGGGCGCATTGGTCTTGGTGGCGAAGCCCTCGGGTGGGTAGATGTAGTCCAGGTCGAAGCAGGCGGTGCAGAAGTCCTGGCGGCGTCCGGGCAGCAGCTCCTCGAAGTCGGCCACTTCCAGCCAGCGCAGGCTGTCGGCGCCGAGGTAGTCCCGGATCTCCGCCTCCGACATGCGGTTGGCGATGAGTTCCTCCCGCGTGGGCGTGTCGATGCCGTAGAAGCAGGGGCCGATGACCTTGGGCGAGCCGATGCGGACGTGGATCTCCTTCGCCCCGGCCTGGCGCACCATCCGCACGAGCTTCCGCAGGCTCGTGCCCCGCACGATGGAGTCATCGATGAGCACCACGCGCTTGCCCGGGAAGAAGTCCGGCAGCGGGTTGAACTTCTGCTTCACGCCTTCGTCCCGGCTGGCCTGGGTGGGCTTGATGAAGGTGCGGCCCACGTAGTGGTTGCGCAGGAGCCCCATGCCGAACTCGGCCTGCTTGGCCTTGGCATAGCCCAGGGCGATGAAGTTGGAGGAATCGGGCACGGGCATCACCACCAGGTCATCCCCGTTGGCCAGGGCCGCGTCCTTGGCGGCCATGCAGGCCCCGATGCGCTGACGGGTCTGGTAGACGCTCTCGCCGAAGTGGCTGCTGTCGGGCCGGGAGAAGTAGATGAGCTCGAAGACGCAGTGCCGGGGCTGGAGGGGCGCGCGTCCCACGGACTGCAGGGGCTGGCCTCGCTCCAGCCGGAGGATCTCGCCGGGCAGGACCTCCCGCAGGAGCCGCGCGCCGACGATGCCGAAGCCGCAGGACTCGGAGGAGAACACCGCGCCTTCGCTGGGGGGTTCGCCCTCGCCCTCGTGGGTCAGGTGGCCCATGACCATGGGCCGGAAGCCGTGGGGATCGCGGAAGGCGTAGAGACGGTCGCGGTACATCAGCACCGTGGAGAAGGCGCCCTTCAGCTCGGCCTGCACCCGGGCGATGGCCGCCTCGATGGCCAGGCCGCGGACATGGTACATGGCGATGAGGCGGCCGATGAGCTCGGCGTCGTTGTCACTCTTGAAGACCACACCCTCGCCCTCCAGGCGGGCGCGGAGCTCCCCGTAGTTGATGAGGTCGCCGTTGGAGGAGATGGCCATGACCGGTCCTTCGGCCAGCTCGATGAGGTGGGGCTGCGCATTGACCACGTCGCTGCAGCCTGCAGTCGGATAGCGAACGTGACCGATGGCCGTGGTGCCCGCCAGCCGGCCCTGGACTTCCTCGTCCAGCACCTGTTTCACCAGGCCCATGCCCTTGTGGCCCACGATGCGGCCCCCGGCGTCCCGGGCGGCGGCGCCACAGCTCTCCTGGCCCCGGTGCTGGATGGCAAAAAGGATCGACGCGACGAGTCCGGTGGCGCCTTCAGCTTCAAATACACCTGCAATGCCGCACACGCTGGACCTCCGGAGATGAAAACGCCGCCAGTACCGGAACAGCCTCCGGAGCGGACGGAAGGTCAGGATACCAAGAGGAGCGCTGATTCCGGAGGATGGCGGTCCGGCACCGGCCTGACGGGTTCCATCCGCCTCACTGCCCCCGCCCGCTCAGCGCCTGCAGGCCCACGCCCACCACGATGACCGCGAGGGCCACCCAGCGCATGGGCGTCATGGCCTCGCCGAGGAACGCGCGGGCCATGAGGGCGTTGGCGATGAAGCCGAGGGCCAGGAAGGGATAGGCGTAGTTCACCTGCACCATGGAGAGGGCGCCCAGCCAGACGACCACGCTCACGGCATAGCAAGCCAGGCCCGCGATCACCCAGGGCTCGAGCACCAGCCGGAACAGCGGCCCCGCGGCCAGCTGCATGCCCCCCGCCGCCTGGAGCCCCTTCTTCAGGCAGATCTGCGCCGCGGCATTGAGCAGCACGCCCAGCACGATGAGGGGGATGGCCTTCAGGTTGGGGCTCACGGGGCCTCCTCGGGGATGGGGTTCGGTCGCTTCCTGAGCAGCAGGATCTCACCTCCGCCCGTGGGCACCGAGAGCAGCACCTCGAAGCGGGCTCGCAGGGCCGGCGTCATGCCCCAGGCGTCCTGCTCCCACTCGCCGCGCTGGGCCACGAGACGGGCCTCGGCATCCATGCCTTCCAGGGCCCGGGCCGAGCGCAGCTCGGGCATCAGGTGATCGGTGTAGACCATGACGCCACTGCGGATGGTCTGCCAGTAGAAGACGGGGCGACCGGCGATGAGGGGCTGGACGGCCGCGGTCCAGCGCCGGTAGGACTTGGGGGGATCCAGCAGCCGGAAACCCCAGGTCCCCCCCACCAGGTAGAGCAGGCCCAGAGACAGCGCCGCGCCCGGAACAAGCCGCGCCCCCCGGCCGCGGACCGCCTGCACCACCACGAAGACCGTACCGGCCACCATGCCCAGGGCCATGAGGCGCAGGGGGCCGAGGAAGGAGGCGAGCTGCGCCTGCACCTTGGCGCCGCCCATGCCCAGGGCCAAAGCGCTCAGGGCGGCCGCGGGCAAGGCCAGCCCCGCGGCGAGCAGCCCCCCCAGGCGCCGGGCCCGAGCCGCCTCCGCCCCGCGGATCAGGTCCGCGAGCAGCAGAGCCAGGAAGGGATAGCCCATGAGCAGGTACTTGCCCTGCTTGCTCTGCACCAGGCTCAGGAAGACGAAGGGGACGACGAAGGCCAGCAGGAGGAAGCGCTTCGCGGGATCCGCGAGGCGGCGCTCCCGGCGCAGGTGCAGGGCCAGGGCCGGCAGCCACAGCACCCAGGGGAAGAAGTCGCCCAGCATGTACTCGCCGTACTTCCACCAGGGGTGGATGTGGTCCCAGGCCCGGGTGGCCCGCTCGAAGTTCTGGAAGATGATCAATTCATAGGCGTAGTGGGCCCCGCCCTTCAGGCCCGCCGCGATGTACCAGGGCGAGACCAGCAGCAGCGTGATGGCCAGGCCGGCCACGATGCCCGCCCGGCGCAGGACCGTGAAGTCCCGCTGCCAGGCCAGGAAGGCGGCCAGCACGAGGACGGACAGCAGGGGCGCCAGCGGTCCCTTGGCCAGGAAGGCCAGGGCCAGCCAGAAGTAGGCCTTGAGGAACCAGCGGCGCGGCTCATCGGGCTGCCCTGGCTCCCCGGGGCGCTGCAGCAGCAGGTAGCCCCCCAGCCAGCAGAGCCAGCTCCAGGCCAGCAGGGCCGAGAAGAGCAGGTCGATCTGGATGAACTGGCTCTGCCAGAACCAGAGGGGCGTCGTGGCCAGGATCAGCGCCGCGGGCTCCGCGAGGTCGGGCTCCAGGAAACGCGCGGCCCAGCGCCGGAAGGCCGAGAGGAAGGCCACGGCGGCGAGCACCGAGGGCAGGCGCAGGGCCCAGGCCGCCACGCCCTGGGTGAAGCCGAGGCCGCCGGTGAGCGCATCCAGCAGCACCGAGGCGGCCTTCATCACCCAGTAGTAGAGGATCGGCTTCTCGCTGTAGGGCACGCCGTTGAGGTAGGGCAGGATCCAGTCGCCCCGCAGGCGCATCTCCTTCACGCACTGGGCGAAGTCCGGCTCATCCGGTGCCCAGAGGTCGCGCATGGGGAGCACGGCCAGGAGCAGGAGCGCGAAGAGCAGTTCCGGCGCGTGGGCGCGCAGCCACAGGGCGAGGCGGGAGGGCGAAGACAGCTGGGGTGAAGGTGCGTCCATCCCTCCATCTTCCCCTGGAAGCCGCCTCCCCGCCCAGGGAGTAGAATGGGGCCATGACACCCACCCTGCTCGCCACCCTGCTCCTGACCCTTCCCCTCGCCGCCGACGGCGTGAAGGAGGACCTCAAGCAGGCGGGCAAGGCCGTGGGCCAGACTGCCAAGGAAGGCGGAAAGGCCGTGGGCCAGACTGCCAAGGAAGGCGGAAAGGCCGTGGGCCACGCGGCCAAGGAAGGTGGCAAGACCATCGGGCATGCCGCGAAGGAAGGTGGCAAGGCCGTGGGCCACGCCGCGAAAGAAGGCGGCAAAGCCGTGGGCCACGGTGCGACGACCGCCGCCAAGGGCGTGGCCAAGGGCGCGAAGGAGGCCGCGCAAGGGGTTAAAGAGGCGGTGAAGAAGTAGGTCGAGCCTGGGGCCTGCCCTACCGCCTGCGCGCCACCACTGCCGCGGGGTTCCGCGCCACTTCCTCCCACCGCGCCTTCTCGTCGGCGCTGAGCTGCTTCCAGTTGGCGGCCTTGGCCAGCACGAGGACCGGCTTTGACGGGTCCTCCGCCTTCAGGCAGTCGGCCAGGGTACCCAGCGAGGCTGGGTCTTCGTTGAACCAGCGGCCCGCGTCGGCCAACCGATCCCGACCGTAGGCCAGCTCGCCCGTGCCCGCCACCACCACCACCCGCGTGCGGGCGTAGAAGGGGAGGCCCTGGAAGTAGGTCCCGTAGCTGATCCACCGGGCCTCACCCGGAATGCCACGCACCAGCTCCGCCACGGACTTGCCGGGTCCCGCCGCCGCCTGGGCGGCCAGCACCAGCAGCCAGAGGGCGGTCCCCAGGGCCGCCATCAGGCGGGGACCGCTCAGCCCCCGGGGCCGCAGCGCCCAGGCGCCGAGGCCGGCAAAACCGGCGCCCAGGGCCAGCATCCAGCCGAGACCGCCGAGATCCTTGCGGAAGAGGCCCGCCGCCAGCAGGAAGAGGCCCCCGAGCAGGATCAGCTCCCAGCCCATGCGGCGCAGGGCCAGGCGCTCTTCGCCATCGCGCTCGAAGGTGCAGGCCAGGGCCGCCAGCGGCACGATCGCCGGCAGGATGTAGGGGGGCAGCTTGGAGCCCGACACGCTGAAGAAGACCAGGGGCCAGAGGAAGGCCAGGACCGTGGTGCCGACGATCCAGCGGGCCAGGTGATCCTGCCCCTGGGGACCGCGACCCGTCAGGAAGGTCCAGCTGCGCCTCAGGCCCACGACCGTCGCCGACAGCCAGGGCAGCAGCCCCAGGGCGAGGACCCCGAGGAAGTAGAGCTTGTCCAGCAGCCAGTTGTTGGAGCCCTGCCGCGCGTGCTCATGGGTGAGGAAGCGGCGGAAGTGCTCGTGGATGAAGAAGAAGTCCGCGTGGCCAGGATTGACGCGGTTCACGGCCCAGAACCAGGGCACCACCAGGGCCAGGTAGAGCAGCCAGCCCAGGGGATCCAGGGCAGTGCGCAGCACGGCGCGGCGGAGTGCCGCATCCTTCCACGCGAAGGCCAGGGAGAAGAGGAGGATGCCGCCGGTGAGGATGACTTCCGCCAGCCCCTTGGTGAGCATGGCGCCCGCCAGCAGGACGAAGGTCAGCAGGGTCCAGCCGAGGGCCGGGCGGCCTTCCCGGCGCCGGGCCACGGCCTCCACGAAGGCCGCGATGGCGGCCACCAGGAAGGCGCTGAAGAGGGCGTCCAGGGTGAGCAGCTGCCCCACCAGGAAGGCCAGCAGCCCCGTGGCCGCCATGAAGGGCGCCCACAGGGGGTTCCGGGCGCCCAGGCGCCTGGCCAGCCGCCAGGCGGCCCAGATCATGAGGCCCGAGGCCAGGGCCAGGGGCAGGCGCGCCGCGGCGCCGTTCAGGCCGAAGAGCTTCATGCCGATGGCGGAGAGCCAGTACTGCAGGGGCGGCTTCTCGAAGTAGAGGACGCCGTTCAGGTGTGGGGTCAGCCAGTCGCCCGTCGCCAGCATCTCCCGGGGGATCTCGGCATAGCGGCCCTCGTCCGGTTCCCACAGCGGACGGACCAGCAGGGGCAGCAGGCCGAGGAAGAGCCAGAGGAGCAGGAGTGTGTTGCGTTCGCGGCGCGACATGGGGCGCAGACGGGCGGCTAGTTCTCGGTCTCGATGACCTTCTCTTGCGCCTTGTGCTCTTCCACGAAGAAGTCGATGGTCTTCTTCAGCGAATCCATCATCGAGACCTTGGGCGCGAAGCCGAAGGTGCTTTGCATGCGCTTGATGCTGGGCGTGCGGCGGGCCACGTCCTGGTAGCCCTTGCCGTAGAACTCGCCGCTGCCGGTCTCGACCATGCGGCCTTCGGGAATGCCGCGCTCGATGCGGAAGGGATGGTCCTTCCAGATGGCGATCATCATCTCGGCGATCTCGCGCACGCTGTAGTCGTTCTTGGGGTTGCCGATGTTGAAGATCTGGCCGTCGGCCTTGCCGCCCTCGTTGCGCAGCACGGCCATGAGGCCGTCCATGGCATCGGCCACGTCGATGAAGCAGCGGCGGGCCGTGCCGCCATCCACCAGCTGCAGGGGCTCGCCGTTGAACAGGTTCCAGCTGAACTGGGTCACCAGGCGGCTGCTGCCCTCCTTGGCGGTGTTGAGGCTGTCCAGCTTGGGGCCCATCCAGTTGAAGGGGCGGAACAGCGTGAACTTCAGGCCCTGCTGGAAGCCGTAGGCCCAGATCACGCGGTCGAGCAGCTGCTTGCTGGTGCTGTAGATCCAGCGGTTCATGGGGATGGGGCCGGTGACCAGGGGCGACTCGTGTTCATCGAACTCGGCGTCCGGACACATGCCGTAGACTTCCGAGGTGCTGGGGAAGATGACGCGCTTCTTGTACTTCACGCACTGGCGGACCACGCGGAGGTTCTCCTCGAAGTCCAGCTCGAACACGCGCAGGGGATCGGTCACGTAGATCTTCGGCGTGGCGATGGCCACCAGGGGCAGCACCACGTCGCACTTCTTGATGTGGTACTCGATCCACTCCTTGGAGATGGTCACGTCCCCCTCCACGAAGTGGAAGCGGGGATTGGCCAGGTGGTCCGCCACCTTGTGGGCGCCCAGATCCAGGCCGTAGACCTCCCAGTCCGTGTCCTGCATGATGCGGTCCACCAGGTGGGAACCGATGAAGCCGTTGACACCGAGGATGAGGACCTTCACGTGGACTCCTTGCGCAAACGGTTGAGTTTATCAGGACCCTGCGACAGTGTCCTGCTCAGATCCTGCAGACCACCTTGCCGAAGCCCTGCCCGGCGGCCAGATGGCGCTGGGCTCCGGGGTAGTCCTCCAGGGCGAAGACCTGGTCCAGCACGGGCCGGAAAGGCGGATTGGTGGGATTCCGCTGGATCAGGGACAGCAGCGTCCAGAGGTGCTCCCGGCGGCCCATGTAGGAGCCGCGGATCTGGATCTGCTTGGCGAAGAGGGCCTGCAGATTGAAGGGTGTTTCGGGCCCCGTGGTGGCGCCGCAGGTGACGATGCGGCCCCCGCGGGAGCAGGCGGCCATGCTGGTGGTCCAGGTGGCGGCCCCGGTGTGCTCGAAGACCACGTCCACGCCCCGCTTGCCCGTGAGTTCGCGCACCTTGCCGGCCAGGCTCTTCAGGTCGCCGCGGACGAGCACGTGCTCGGCGCCCAGGTCCCAGCACTGCATGGCCTTGGCCTCGCTGCCCACCACGGCGATGGCGCTGCCGCCCAGGGCCCTCACCAACTGGATGGCGGCGCTGCCCACGCCGCTGCCGCCGCCCCAGACCAGTACGGTCTCGCCGGGGCGCAGCTGGCACTTGTGGACGAGCATCTCCCAGGCCGTGAGGAAGACCAGGGGGAAGGCCGCGGCCTGCTCGAAGCTCCAGTTGCCGGGGATGGGCAGCAGGTTCGCGGCGGGCACCAGCACGTGGGTGGCCGCCGTGCCATCGCACACGTGACCCAGGATGCCGTAGGCCGGGCAGAGCATGTCGTCGCCGCGCAGGCAGGCCGGGCACACGCTGCAGCTGAGCCCCGGCGCGATCATGGCGCTGCCGCCCAGTTCCACGCCCGGCGGCAGGGCCGTGCCCTCGCCGACGGCCTCCACCACGCCCGCGCCATCGCAACCCGGCGTGAGCGGCAGGGGGAGCGGGAAGCCCGGGATGCCCTCGGTGGTCCAGAGGTCCAGGCGGTTGAGGGCCATGGCCTTCAAAGACAGGCGCACCCAGCCCGGCTTGGGGTCGGCGGGCGTGAACGGCTCGTGCACCGGGGAGCCCGCCGGGCCGTGCTCGCGGATGCGGAAACGGAACGCTTCGGCCATGGCAGCCTCCGGGTTATTCCGACTTCAGGGATCGCGTCATCAACCGCCGCACGGCCTCTTCGGGCCGTTCGCCGTTGAGGAGGCGCAGCACCTCGGCGGCGATGGGCAGCTCGAGGCCGTGCTCTCGACCCAGGTCCAGGGCCGCCTCGCAGGTGAACATGCCCTCGATGACCTGGCCGCCCAGGGCGTTCCGGGCCGCCTCCACGCTCTGGCCCTTCCCCACCTTCTCGCCGAAGGTGCGGTTGCGGCTCTGGGGGCCCGTGGCCGTGAGCAGCAGGTCGCCCATGCCGGCGAGGCCCATCACGGTGGATGGCTGGCCGCCCAGCACTTCCACCAGTCGGGACATTTCGGCCAGGCCCCGGGTGATGAGGGCGGCCCGGGCGTTGTAGCCCAGGCCCAGCCCATCCACCAGACCCGCCGCGATGGCGAGGACGTTCTTCAGGGCGCCGCAGAGCTCGGTGCCCAGCACGTCCCGGCTGAGGTAGATGCGCAGCTTCTCCGAGGCCAGCTGCGCCTGCAGAGCCTTGGCGCGCTCCTCTGAGACCGTGAGCGGCAGGGCCAGCACGATGGCCGTGGGCACGCCCAGGGACACCTCGTCCGCGAAGGAGGGGCCGGAGAGGGCGCCGACCGGCACGTCGAAGACGCCCGTGAGAGCCTGCGACAGGGTCTGGTGGGTGCTCTGCAGGATGCCCTTGCTCACGTGGACCACCAGCTCGGGGCGCTGCGGGGTCCGTGAGAGCAGGCCCCGCCAGGCCTCGGGCGACACCTGAGTGGGCATGGCCGAGATCCAGAGGGGCGCCTCGAAGGCGTGGGTGGGATTGTCGGAGGTCTGCAGGCCTTCCGGGAATTCGACGTCCTTGAGCCGCAGGTGCCGCCGGGTGGCGGCCATCTGGGCCATCTCTTCCTCGAAGGGCCCCCAGAGCGCCACCTTCGCGCCCTTCCGGGCCCAGGTCATGGCCAGGGCCGTGCCCCAGGCACCGGAGCCGAAGACGCCGATGTCAGCCTTAGCCATGGGCCTGCTCCTTCTTCGCACCCCAGAGGGGCGACTCGGTGCCCTTCAGCAGGCGCCGGATGTTCTCGTGATGCTTGGCCACGACGATCAGCACGATGTCCGCCCAGAGCAGCAGGACCACGGGCGTGGCCCCCTTCCAGATCAGGACGGCCAGCAGCGTCAGGGCGGCCACCACGCTGCCCAGGCTCACGTAGCGGAAGATCAGCAGCAGCACGATGAACACGCCCAGGGCGGGCAGGATCATGGCGGCACGGAAGGCCAGGGCCACGCCGAGCGCCGTGGCCACGCCCTTGCCCCCCTGGAACTTCAGCCAGGGGGTGAAGACGTGCCCCAGCACCGCACAGAGGGCCAGCAGCGACAGGACGGATTCCCCCATCCCCAGCTGCTTCGCGAGGTACACCGGCAGGAAGCCCTTCAGAATGTCCAGCAGCAGGGTCACGATGCCCAGGGCCTTGCCGCCCACGCGGCTGACGTTGGTGGCGCCGATGTTGCCGCTGCCGTGTTCGCGCACATCGCCCTTCCCCGCCAGCTTCACCAGCAGGAGGCCGAAGGGGATGCTTCCGCACAGAAAGGCGCCGAGGCACCACAGGACCAGGGAAGGCAGGGACATCAGAGGCATGGAGCCAGTGTATCAGCCGTTCCGCAGGGACCGCCGCAGCAGATCCAGCGCCTGGGCGGTGCTGCGCAGCTGTATCTCCGCCCGGTCCCCCGCCATCCTCGGCGCGCGCACCTGCGTTCCGTGCGGACCGGCCAGGGCGATGAAGACCGATCCGACGGGAGCCCCGCCTTCGGCGCCAGGTCCGGCATTGCCGCAGATGGCCAGGGCCCAGGTGGAACCCAGGCGTCGCCGCGCCGCCTCGGCCATGGCCACGGCGCAGGCCTCGGAGACCGTACCCACCTGGGCGAGCCAGGCTGGATCCAGGCCCAGGAGGGCGGTCTTCGCCGCCACGGTGTAGGCCGTCGCGCCCCCCAGGAAGGCCGTGCTGGCGCCGGGAATGGCCGTCAGGCGTGAGGCGAGCAGGCCCCCGCTCATGCTCTCGGCCACTGCGAGGGTCTCGCCCCGGGCCTTCAGCTGATCCAGGATGGCGTCTTCCAGGTTCCCGTCTCCCACGCTGGCCAGGTCATCGCCCAGCACCGGCTCGAAATCGAGGCGGGCCGCTTCCAGCAACCGGGGTTCGGGGCCCCGGGCCAGTAGCTCCACCTGGGTGAGGTTGGCGAGGATGGTCCAGTCGAGGTGGCCATGCCGTTCGCGGGCCTCCCGGGTGCGCTCGTCCAGGTTGCTCTCGGGCACGCCACACACGACCATGCGCAGCGTGTGCACCGGCTGGCCCGCCAGGGGCCGGAGCCGTGGTTCCACCCGCTCCTCCCACATCGTCTTCATCTCGCGGGGCACGCCCGGCATCATGACGATCCGGACGCCGGGGTGGCCCGGCGGGTCCTGCCACCACACGCCGGGGGCCGTGCCCACCTGGTTCCGCAGCGGCTCCGCACCGACGGGGATGAGGGCCTGCTTGAAGTTCACCTGGGGCGGCACCCGGTTGCGGGCGGCATAGAAGGCCAGCATGTCGGCCCGACTGGCGGCATCTTCCACCAGGTCCACGCTGAGGATCTCCGCGAACAGCTCTTTCGTGAAGTCGTCAAAGGTGGGGCCGAGTCCGCCCGTGGTGAGGATGAGGTCCGAGCGCGTCAGCGCCTCGCGGAACAGCCCGGCCAGCTCCTCGCGGCTGTCCCCCACGGCGGTCTTGCGGTGGAAGGCCAGGCCCAGGCCGGCCAGCCGCTCCCCCAGCCAGACCGAGTTGGTGTCCAGGCGCCGCGTGGTGAGCAGCTCCGTGCCGATGGCGATGCATTCGATGCGCATGGATGGAATGGAACCATGGGGCCGGGCAAAGCTCAAAGGCTTCCGCCCTCCAGCCACCGCTGCGTCACCCAGCGCCCGGCCCAGAGTCCGAAGCCGGTGCCCACCATGCTCAGGACCACCCCGGTGGTGAAACCCACCAGGGCACCGAGATACCAGCCCGCCAGACTGCCCACGGTGGCACCCACGAAGCCCATCAGCTTTTCCATGACCTGCCTCCGGGGTTATAGGATGAGGGGACTGCCCGAGGTGTTCCCATGATCGTGCCCGACCTCGATGACCTGGTGCTGGAATCCGACGAGGAGTCGGGCATCCGGGAGCTCGGGCGGCGCTTCCTCGCCCGGGGCCCCTGGACCACGGTGGCCTTCCTGGTGCAGACGAAGACCGATCCCGAGGGCGACTGGGAGGGCCCCTTCCTCTGGCTGCACCGCTACCAGAAGGTGGCCCAGGGCTGGAAGCTGGTGAGCCGCTTCCGCACCACGGAGACGACCCAGCTGGACAAGCTGATGGGAGCCTTCGAGGACTGGAAGGACTATTTCAATCCCGGCAGGTAGCGCTCCCGGATCACGGCCAAGTGGTGCGCCGCGTGGCCGTGGATGATGTAGGGGATGCAGCGCGTCGTGATCTGCTTGCCGCTGGTGGTGCCCTTGAAGTCCCAGGCCGCCTCCGGCAGGCTCCGGCAGAGAGTGAGGGTGGCCTCCCGCGCTGCGCGGAAATCCGCCAGCAGGTCGGCGAGGGTGCGCTCATCGGCCTTGGCCGCCGCCGCGTAGTCATCCTCCTCGAAGCCCGGCAGGGGGGTGGCGTCCCCCCGGCCCAGGCGCAGGGTGCGGTACGCGAAGATGCGCTCGGCATCGCTGAGGTGCTGGAGCAGGTCCTTCAGGCTCCACTTGCCGGGTGCGTAGCGGTAGGCGCCCTGGACCTCGGTGAGGGCCCCGAACAGGGCCGCCACCTCCGCCCCCTGGGCCTGGAGCACCGCCAGGAGGTCACCCTCCGGCGTGGCCCCCAGGTAGTGGGCGTAGGCTTCGCCATATTCGCTTGGCAGGGGTCGCTTGAGGCCCATGGCTACCTCCTAGAAAGTCATCACCTTCATGGTGTTCGTGGTGCCGGATTTCCACAGGGGCAGCCCCATGGTCATCACCACGCGATCGAAGCTGCCCACGCCGTGCTTGGCGATGAGCAGTTCGCGGACCGCCTCCACCATCTCGTCCGTGCTGGCCACGCGGGGGATGATGAGCGCGGTCACGCCACGCAGGATGCCCATGCGGCGGGCCGTCAGCTCGTCCACGGTGGCCCCCAGGACCGGCGTCCGCCCCGCCAGGCGGCTCACCATGCGGGCCGTACCGCCGCCCTCGGTGAAGGCCACGATCCAGCGGGCGTTGATCTCCTCGGCCGTGCGGCAGGCGGCAAAGGCCACGGAGATGTCCGTGCGGGCCAGCACCTTCTCGGCCAGGTCCTCGGGCAGGGTGGTGGCCCGCTGCTTCACGTTGGCGTCCGCCTCCGCCGCGATGCGGGCCAGCCACTGCACGGCCTCGACGGGGTGGGCGCCCGAGGCACTCTCGGCGCTCAGCATCACGGCGTCGGTGCCGTCCCAGATGGCGTTGGCCACGTCGCTGGCCTCGGCCCGGGTGGGCTGGGCGTGCTCGATCATGCTCTCCAGCATCTGGGTGGCGGTGATGACCGGTTTCAGCGCCTTGCGGGCGGCCTTGATGATCTGCTTCTGCAGGCCGGGGACGCGCTCCACGCCCAGTTCCACGCCCAGGTCGCCCCGGGCCACCATGACGCCCCAGCTGACGTCGAGGATCTCGCCCAGGTGCGCCAGGGCCGTCGGGTGCTCGATCTTGGCGATGATGGGCTGGGTGCCACCCAGGTGGTGGATGATGGCCTGCAGCTGCTGAACGTCCGAGGCCCGGCGCACGAAGCTCTGGGCGAAGAGATCCACGTTGTGCTCCACGCCCCACTTGATGTCGACGTGGTCCTTCTCGGTGAGCGGATCCATGTTGATGTCCATGCCGATGGGATGGACGCCCTTCCGCGCCTTGAGCGGGCCACCGATGACCACCTCGGCCTTCAGGAGGTCCGTGCCCTTGGCGAGGATCTTCACGGTGATGGCGCCGTCATCCAGCAGCCAGTGCTGGCCGGGCTCCGCGCCTTCGAAGAGCTCGGGGTGCGGCAGGGGTGCCGCCCAGGCGAAGCCGGTGGGAACGGGCGTGCCCGGCGTGTAGAACACGCCCTCGCTGCCCTCGGCGAGGTCCACGGGCGCCTCCAGCAGGCCAACGCGCCACTTGGGTCCCTGCAGGTCGAGGAACACCGGGATCGAGCGGCCCAGCTCCAGGGCGATGGAACGGACCTTCTCCAGGGCCTCGGACCGCGATTCCGGGTCCCCATGGCTGGCATTCAAGCGGACCGCATCCGCCTCCTTCAAGGCTTCCCGCAGCCGGTCGCCCTGCATGAGGGCAGGCCCCAAGGTCATCACGAGTTTGGTCTTGCGCACATCATCCCCCATCGCTTGCACAGGCATTCCACACACTTTTCCACATGCTGGGCCCGCGTTACAAAGTTATCACAGGCCCTTTCCCTTGCGTCATCGCGGTGATACCTTCGTTCTCCCGATACGGTTGTTGGAGAAGACGGAATGCGAGAGAAGCTGCGAACGCTCGTAGCCGAAATGGTGCGTGGCGGCATTCCACTGGAGCTGGCCCGGCGCGAGTTCGAGCGGGTCTACCTGGAGGAGGTGCTGGCCGCCCATGAGGGCAACCACAGCGCCGCCGCCCGCGAGCTGGGCATCCACCGGAACACCCTGGCCAAGAAGCTCGAGGCCCCGCCGAGCCGGCTGCGCCGCGTAAGTCTCGCCAGCTGATCTCCCTTTGTCCATGTGTCAAAGCCCGGCCCCGCGCCGGGCTTTTCTTTCGACAGGCCGGACCGGGGCCGCTACAACAAAGAATTCCGGGGGGATCGTGAAGCAGGTGGCCATCAATGGAATGGGGCGCATCGGACGCCTCACCCTGCGCCAGCTGGTGGGGCATCCCCACGTGAAGGTGGTGGCCGTCAACGACCTCAGCGACGCCGCCACCCTGGCCCACCTCATGACGTACGACACGGTGCATGGCCGGGCCGAGGTCCCGGTCGGCTCCGAGGGCGACTTCCTCCTCCTGGATGGCCAGCGCATCCGCGTCTTCGCCGAACCGGATCCCGGATCGGTGCCCTTCGGATCGCTTGGCGCCGAGCTGGTCCTCGAGTGCACGGGGAGGTTCACCCGGAGGCAGGAGGCCGGCCGCCACCTGCGGGATGGCGTCGGCCACGTACTCATCAGCGATGCTTCGCCGGACGCGGACCGCACCGTGGTCCTCGGCGTGAACGAAGGCACCCTGGATCTGGATAGGGACCGGATCCTCTCCGGCGCCAGCTGCACTGCGACCTGCCTGGCCCCCATGGTCAAGGTCCTGGACGACGCCTTCGGCCTCGAATACGGCTTCATGACCACGGTCCACAGCTACACCAACGACCAGCGCATCCTGGACCTGCCCCATGAGGACCTGCGCCGGGCCCGGGCCGCCGCCCTGAACATGATCCCCACCAGCACCGGCGCCGCCCGGAGCCTCGGCCTGATCCTGCCCCACCTCGAAGGTCGCCTCGACGGCCTCGCCGTGCGGGTGCCCACGCCCGACGTGAGCATCGTGGACCTCACGGCCACCCTGCACCGCGATGCCACCCCCGCCGCCATCGACGCGGCGTTCCGGGCGGCCGCAGAGGCGGGTCCGCTCTCGCCCTACCTCGAGGTGCTGGACGCCGAGCTCGTCAGCGCGGATCTGGTGGGGAGCACCGCCAGCTGCCTCTACGATCCCTTCCTCACCAAAGTGCTGGGCCCGCGGCTCGCCAAGGTCTTCGGGTGGTACGACAACGAGTGGGGCTATGCGGCCCGACTGAAGGACCTCTGCCTCCTCGTGCTGGAAGGGAGCGGCCGATGAGGCGCCTCGCCCTCAACGGCCTGGGCCGCATCGGCCGACTCGCGGTGCGCCATTTCGGCGCGTCCCGGCCCGAGTTGCTCGGCGCGGTGAACGACCCCGCGCCCCTCGACCAGGTGGTCCAGCTGCTCCGCTTCGACTCCGTCCATGGGCGCAGCGCCCTCGCCGTCGATGGCTGCACGGAAGCGGGCCAGGACTTCCTCCTGCTCGGCGAGTGCCGCGTGCCGCTCTTCCACGCCCGGGATCCTGAGCTGATCCCCTTCCCGGCGGAGACGCGGCTGGTGGTGGAGGCCAGCGGCCGCTTCACGAAGCGGGCCGACGCCGCGCGGCACATGAAGGCCGGCGTCTCCCACGTGGTCATCAGTGCCCCCAGCCCCGACGCGGACCTCACGGTCATCGCCCCGGTGAATGGCGCCGAGCTGGATCCGGCGAGGCACCGGGTCATCTCCAATGCCAGCTGCACGGCCCACGCCACGGCGCCCATGCTCCAGATCCTGGAGGAGGCCTTCGGTCTCGAGCACGCGGGCATGAGCACCGTCCACGTGGTCACCAACGACCAGCGCCTGCTCGATCTGCCCCACAAGGACCGGCGGCGCGGGCGGGCGGCCTTCCAGAGCATCATCCCCACCACCTCCAGCGCCTTCGGGGCCCTGCACCGGGCCATGCCCGGCCTGCCCCCGGGCTTTGATGGCGTGGCCCTGCGCGTGCCCACCCTCAGCGTCAACCTCGTGGACCTCGTGGCCACGCTGCGGCGGGATGCGGATGTCCCCGGTCTGCGCGCCGCCTTCGCCGCCGCGGCCGCCGGTCCCTGGCGCGGGATCGTCGCCCTCGCCGAACCCCACACGGTCAGCTGCGACATCACCGGGCGCCCCGAGAGCGTGGTCATGGACCTGGATCTGACCATGGTGCTGGGGTCGCGCTTCGTGAAGGTCTTCGGCTGGCACGACAACGAGACCGCCTACGCCGCGCGCCTGTGCGAGCTCGTCGAGGATCTGGCGGGAAAGATCTAGATCGACCCCGCCGCGAACCCCGTACTGAAGGCGGCCTGCAGGTTGTAGCCGCCCACGGGGCCGTCCACGTCCAGCAGCTCGCCGCAGACGCGCAGGTTCTCCCAGCCCCGCAGGGCCATGGTCCTGGGGTCCACGGCGGCGAGGTCCACCCCGCCCGCGGCCACTTCGCCCCGGGCCAGGGGCACGGGCTGGGGCTCGCCCAGGGGCAGCGCCGTGACCAGGGCCACCAGGGCCTTCCGGCCGGCCTTCGGCAGATCCTTGAGCATGAGGGTCCGCTCCAGCCCTGCCTCCTGCAGCAGGGGCGCCACCAGCCGCTCGGGCAGGTGCCGCTGGAGCCAGGTGGCGGCCAGCAGCCTGGGGTTGGCCCGCTGCTCTTCCAGCACGGCCGCATCCACGGTCTCGGCTGGCTGCAGGATCGAGGCGTAGCTCAGCCAGGCCGCCCCCTCGCGGCGCGCCTGCTCAGTCGCCTGGCTCAGCTCCAGGGCGGCAGGACCGCTGATGCCCGCCTTGGTGAAGACCACGTCCCCCCGGAAGGCTGAAAGCCTGCGTCCCTCGGGACCGGCTGTCAGGCGGAGCTCGCCGTCCCGCAGAGAGACCCCTTCCCACGCCGGACGGGGGCGCTGCAGTGGGATCGGCGCCAGGGCCGGAAACCACGGCCGCACGGGCACGCCCAGCCCCCTGAGCCAGCCCAGCACCTCGCCGCGGGTTCCCGTCTCGGGGTAGCTGGCGCCCCCCGTGGCGAGGATGAACACTTCCCCGGCGATGGGGGCCCCGTCCAGCACCAGGCCGTCAAGGCGGGGCGATTGTCCCCGCAGCGCGGTCACCCGGGCGCCGGTGTGCACGTCGACCCCCGCCCGGCGGACCAGCATCTCAAAGGCCGCCACCACCGCGCCCGCGCTGCCCGGGCGATCCGCCGGGAAGATCCGCCCGTTGTCGCGGCTGTAGGTCTCGACGCCTTCGCGGTGCAGCAGCTCCAGCACGGCCTGGTTGTCGAAGGCCAGCAGAGAGGGCCGGAGGAACCGGGCCTGGGATTTGGAAAAGGCCTCCAGCAGGGACCTCGGCGAACCGTCGTGGGTGATGTTGCACTTGCCTCCGCCGCTGATGCGGAGCTTCACGCCCAGGCGGCCGTTGGCCTCCAGCAGCCGCACCTGGTGCCCCAGGGAGGCGGCCCGCCAGGCGGCCACCAGCCCCGCCGCCCCGCCGCCCACCACGATGACCTTTGCCATGGCTCCATCATGGCCCAGGCCGCGCTTCAAGGGCAGGCGGGCCCTGGGCAGCTGTAGGCCGTACCATCCGGGTACACTCGATCCATGGCCGCCTTCGGTTTCTCCGTCCCCCGCCCCGCCCAGCTCCGCCGCTTCGGCCGCGTGTTCTACCCCGCGGGTCTACGGATGCAGAAGGCCCTGGCCGAGCACGTGAGCGCCGAGGACCGGCCCGACCAGCTGGTGATCCTGGAGCACGATCCGGTCTTCACCCTGGGCCGCAACGCCACGCCCGCCGACATCCACATGAGCGACGACTTCCTGAGGACCCAGGGGGTCAGCGTCCACCGCACGGACCGCGGCGGCGAGGTGACCTACCACGGGCCCGGACAGATCGTGGCCTACCCCATCTGCAACCTGCGCGGCGGCCGCGAGGACGTGGGTCGCCTCGTGCGTGGCCTGGAGGAGGCCATGATCCGCACGGCGCGGGATTTCGGCGTGGTGGCCGACCGGCTGCAGGGCGCTCCCGGCATCTGGGTGCACACGCCGCGGGGGCCAGAGAAGCTCGGCGCCATCGGCCTGCATCTGAGCCGGTGGATCAGCACCCATGGCATCGCCTTCAACGTGCGGCCGAACCTGGATCACTTCCGCTGGATCACGCCCTGCGGCTTCACCGACAAGGGCGTGTGCAGCCTGGCTTCCCTTCTGGGTGAGGCGAGCCCCACCTGGGAAGCAGCCGCCGACCGCCTCCAGGCCCACCTCGTCGAGCTGCTGGCCCTGGACCTCCAGCCTGCGCGGTCACCCAGCCGCAGCGTGTCCGCCCTGACCTGGCGCCGGACCGCGGCCGGCCCCGAGATCCTCATGATGCTGCGCGTGCCCGAGCACGGGCTCTGGTGGCAGAGCGTCACCGGCATGATGGAACCCGGGGAGACGCCCGAGCAGACCGCGCACCGGGAGCTGGCGGAGGAGACGGGACTCACGGGGACCCTGCGCCCCCTCGGGCTGTCCCACAGTTTCTGGGTGGATCCCACCATCGTACGCTTTCCGGATGCGGAGCCGCGCTTCAACACCGAGGTCTGCTTCTCCATGGAAGTGGCACCCGAGGCCCAGGTCCGCCTCGAGCCCCTGGAGCACAGCGAGTACCTCTGGTGCGGCCTGGACGAGGCCCAGGAGCGCATGAAGTGGGAAGGCTCCAAGGCCGCCGTGGCCCTCCTCCGGAAGGCCCTCGCCGTCTGATCCATCTCGTCCGCCAAGGACTCATGGCCGCTCTCCCCGGGACCGATGAAGGTCCCAGATCACCATGCCCCCCTTGGACCCCGCCACCCCGCCTGATCGACTCGGCACTTGGCCGAGGTCCACGGCATGGCTGCTCATGGGCTATGGCGCCCTGGGCCTGGGCACGCTGCTGCTTGCCCCCGCCGCCCGGGGCCTGGGCCTGAACTCGCTGAACACCCTCGTCTTCGCCCATGCGGGCCTGCTGACGCTGGAGCGCTCCCGGCGCGAGCCGGACGCGCAGCGGGGCTGGTGGCTGTTCTCCCTGGGACTCTTCGCCCAGGCCATCAACCAGGGCTGGGCCACCCTGCACATGTTCCGGCACGGGACCCCTCCACCCTTCCCGGCCTGGGGGGACCTGTTCTCGTTCCTGTCCCTGGGCCTGATCATCGCCTCGCTACTGGCCTGGCCCCTGACCTCCGCCTCGGGATCCGAACGCTGGCGCAAAGGCATGGATGGGCTCGGCGCCGCGCTGTCGGCCTTCTTCCTGGGCTGGTATTTCACCCTGGGCCCCCTCTTCCGGCAGTCGCAGTCCTCCCGTCTCGAACGCACGGCCCTGGTGGCCTTCTTCCTGGGCAACGCCATGGTGCTGGGCACCTGCGCCTACCTGGGGGCCCGGCAGACCTTCCGGTTCCGTGGCCCGCTCGGGTGGATCACGCTGGGCTTCGGGATCTCCATGCTGCAGGTCATGCTCCAGGTGCCACTGGCCCTGGCCGGGCGCTATCACCTCGGCGATCCGGTGGATCTGCTGGTCCTTCTTGCGGCGCTCTTCATCCTGCTGGCACCCCTGGCCCCCCGCTCCCTCGAGCCGGGCCTGCCCCCCAGCTCGGAGATCCGGGACCACTCCCCCGCCGCCCGCATCCTGCCCATGCTGCCCGCGGCCACATCCCTGGCCCTCGTCCTGATCTCGCTGGCCTGGGCACCGACCCGCCTGGACCCGGTCATCCTGGCGCTGGCCGCGGGGATGGCCGGGCTCGGACTGTTCCGGGGCGGGCTTGCCTTGCGGGACCTGCAGCACCTGTCAGTGGCACTGGAAACCCGCGTGCTGGAGCGGACCCAGGACCTGGAGGTCATGCAGGACGCCATGTTGCGGACCGAGCGCATGAACGCCATGGCCGTGCTCGGAGCGGGCATGGCCCACGACCTCAACAACACCCTGGCCACGGTCCGCGCCTGCGCGGAGCTGGCCCGCATGAAGCTGGAGGATGGCCAGATCCCCGAGATCAAGGACCTGGACCACATCCTCGTGGCGGCGGACCAGTCCGCGGCCCTCACCCGCCGGCTCATGAGCTTCGGGCACATGGAGGAGGCTCCGCCCAGGCTCATCTGCCTCCGGGAGGAGCTGTCCCACCTGGAGACCATCCTCCGCATGCTGCTGGGGCGGCAGATCAGCCTTCGACTTGAGCTGGGCGAGGACCGGATCCCGGTGCTGGGCTCCCGCGCCCAGATCGAGCAGATCCTCGTGAACCTGGTGGGCAATGCCCGCGATGCCATGCCCCACGGAGGCGACATCCTCATCCGGCTCTCGAGGTCCGCCTCAGGCGGGAAGCCCATCGCCCGGGTGGAGGTGGAGGACAGCGGCGAGGGGATGACGCCCGAGGTCCAGGAGAAGATCTTCAGTCCCTTCTTCACCACCAAGGGGCCGGGTCGGGGCACGGGCCTGGGCCTCGCCTCCGTCCGCCAGCTCATGCACGACCTCGGCGGCACCCTGGCCGTGGCCTCCCAGCCGGGGATCGGCACGACCTTCGTCCTGCGGCTGCCGCTGGTGGATGGCTGACCAGTCGGGATTCCTTCTGCGGGATCCCGATCCCCGGAGCTTGCGGTCTGTGGTTCGTGTCCGGAGGCCTTCCGCCCCGGATCCTCGACGGCCGCGCGCTTGGTAATCTTGAATAAATTCCGGAGTATCCATGTTCCCCCATTTCACTGAGGACCAGTCCGCCATCCGCGAGGCCGCAAAGGACTTCGCCATGGCCGAGATCGAGCCGGGGGCCGCGGCGCGGGACGCCAGCGGCGAGTTCCCGAAGGAGATCCTGAAGCAGCTCGGCGAGATGGGCTTCCTCGGCATGACCGTGCCCGAATCCTACGGCGGCGCGGGCGTGGATTTCCTCAGCTACATCCTGGCCCTGGAGCAGATCGCCTACGCTGACGCCTCCGTGGCCGTGACCATGAGCGTGAACAACTCCGTGGCCTGCGCGCCCATCCTGTCCTTTGGCAACGAAGCCCAGAAGCAGAAGTACCTGAAGCCCCTGGCCAGCGGCGAGGTGCTGGGCGGCTTCATGCTCACCGAGCCGGACGCGGGTTCCGACGCCGCGGCCCTGAAGACCCGCGCCACCCGCGTGGATGGCGGCTGGCGGCTGAACGGCGCCAAGGCCTGGATCACCAATGGCGGCGTGGGGCGGTATTTCGTCACCATGGCCCGAACGGACCCCGACAAGGGCAAGAAGGGCATCAGCGCCTTCATCCTCGACGCGGACCAGCCCGGCGTGGTCATGGGCCGACCCGAGGAAAAGATGGGCCTTCGCTCCAGCAAGACCGTGATGGTGGCCCTGGAGGACGCCTTCGTGCCCGAGGACGCCATGCTCGGCAAGCCCGGCGATGGCCTGAAGGTGGCCTTCGGCGGCCTCGACGGCGGCCGCATCGGCATCGCAGCCCAGGCCCTGGGCATCGCCCAGCGCGCCATGGACGAGAGCGTGGCCTATGCCAAGGCGCGCATCTCCTTCGGCAAGCCCATCGGCGAACACCAGATGATCCAGACCTACCTGGCCGAGATGGAGTCCCGCCTCCAGGCCTCCCGCCTGCTGGTCTACCGGGCTGCGTCCCTCAAGGAGGCGGGGAAGTCCTGCACCGTCGAGGCCGCCACCGCCAAGCTCTTCACCACGGAGAGCGCCGTCTGGCTCTGTGACCGGGCTGTGCAGATCCATGGCGGCTACGGCTACTCCCGCGAGTACCTCGTCGAGCGGCTCTACCGCGACGTGCGCGTCACCACGATCTACGAGGGGACCAGCGAGATCCAGCGCATGGTCATCGCCCGGGAGTTGTTGAAGTAAAGATTTTCAACGACCGATGAAATTGCCCTTGCCCTCAAGATGCGAGGGAGAGATCCTCATTAGGGTTAATCTAAACCGGGGCCTGCATTTGTCCGTAGTCAGCCTGTCCCCGAGGCAGTTCTTTTCGATCTTCAAGGAGTGGTGATGACGCGTCTCCCGATCCTCCCGGCCCTGCTGGTGGCCTTCTCCCTGGTGGCCCAGGAGGCCCCCAAGGTCCAGCCCCCCGCGGGCGCACCCACGAAGCTGACCCTCCAGGGGGCCATCGAAACCTCGCTGAAGAACAACCTCCAGGTCCAGATCGCCGTCGAGACCCGCGATTTCACCCGGGCCGGTGTGCAAATCGAGCAGGGGGCCTTCGACTGGAACCTGACCAGCGGGCTGAGCATCAGCAAGACCCAGGACGGGATCCGGTACCAGAACCCGGATGGAACGTTCGGCAAGCTGGAAGGAACGAATTTCTTCCGCAGCCTCACTGTCGGGTCCACCAAGGCCTTCGGCTGGGGTGGCAACCTGAGCCTCAGCTACGCCCCGACCTACAGTTCCCACGCGGGAACCCTCTACACCGGCAATACGACCAACCCCTATGACGGCAGTTTCGCCGCCACCTACACCCAGAGCCTCCTGAGGAACTTCGGCCGCGACACGACCGAGAGCCGCCTCATCGTCGCCCGGAAGAGCGCCCTGGCGGCGGACCTCGGCTTCCAGAAGGCCATCATCGACCTGGTGGCCAGCACCGAGTCCCTCTACTGGGACGTGGTCTTCGGCCAGCGGAACCTGGAGAACAAGCAGCAGGCCCTTGACCTGGCCCAGAAGCAGCTCAAGGAGAACCAGATCCGCGTGCAGGTGGGCACCCTGGCCCCCATCGAGGTCACCTCCTCCGAGGCCTCCGTGGCCCAGCGCGAGCAGGACATCATCGCTGCCGAGGCCCAGCTGCTGAACGCGAAGGACGCCCTCATCCGGGCCCTCTATCCCTCTTCCGAGCGCCCTGCCGGTCTTGAGATGGCCGATACCCCCAGCGTGAAGGCCCTGGAGATGAACGAGGCCGCGGCGGAGAAACAGGCCCTGGCCAACCGCATCGAGCTGAAGAGCGCCCGCCTGGATCTGGAATCCAAGCAGATCCTCGAGACCGCCGCCGCCAACCGCACCCTGCCCCAGCTGGACGCCTTCGCCACCTACAACGGCAGCGCGGCCTCGCAGGTCCCTTCGGAAGGCCTGGCGGCCGTCAACAAGGACCTGACCAAGGGCACCTACCCCGGCTACACCGTGGGACTCCAGTTCGCCCTGCCCCTCCAGAACCGGGCCGCCCGTGGCAATCAGGCCCAGGCCCGGGCCAACCGCCGTCAGAGCGAGCTGGGCCTGCGCGACCTGGAGCTGGGCATCACGCTGGAGACCCGGCAGGCCTTCCGCAACGTGGACGCCTCCGCCAAGGGCGTGGCCGCCGCCGAGAAGACCCGCTACTTCCGCGAGAAGGACCTCGAAGCCGAGCAGAAGAAGTTCGAGAACGGCATGAGCACCAACTTCCTCGTGCTCTCCAAGCAGAACGACCTCGACACCGCCAAGAGCAACGAGCTGCAGTCCCAGATCACCTATGCCAAGGCCATCACCGCCCTGGAGAAGGCCCTGGGCCACCTGCTGGAAGCGCGGAAGCTGGAAGTGAAGTAGGGATCAATCCCCTGCTGAAAACGGGCCCCGAACGGGGCCCGTTTTCAGTTACCTCCGCCGTGGGGCGGCGGAGCCTGCGGGCGTTTCAGACTTGGCCTCCGCATCAACCGGCAGCGTGTCCAGCAGCGTCTTCCACTCGAACCAGTCCTTCTTCCCCTTGATCCACTTCTCGAACCAGTTGAACTCGCTGACCATCTTCACCAGCTGGTAGCGCGGCTCGGAGAGGCCGTGGGGCATGCCGGGATACACGATGTACTCCACCGGCACGCCCAGCTTCTTGAGGGCCATGTAGAGCTCGTCGCTCTGGGGCTTGGGCACGCGCTGGTCCGCCTCCCCCACGTGGATGAGCGTGGGCGTCCGCGCGTTCTTGATGTATTTCAGGGCCGATTCGTTCACGAAGTTGTCCCAGGCCTCGTAGGGTTTCCCGCCCAGGTAGAACTCGCGGACGCTCTGCACGTCGCTCTCGGCGTACATGGAGATCCAGTTCACGGCGCCGGCCCCGGTGCTGATGGCCTTGAAGCAGTCCGTCTGGGTCAGGGTCCAGCTGGACAGGTGACCGCCGGCGCTCCAGCCCATCATGCCGAGCTTGTCCGGGTCTGCGATCCCCTCCTGGATGAGGTGGTCCACGCCGCTGAGGATGTCGCCGTAGGACAGGCGCATGAAGTTGCCGCCGATCTGGCGCGTGAAGGCCTCCCCGTAGTTCGTCGACCCCCGGTAGTTGGGCTGGAGCACCGCGTAGCCCGCGGCGGCGTAGACGTGGGGGTAGGTCACGTAGCGGCCCTGGAAGCTGTTCATCTCCGCCGCCGCAGGTCCCCCGTGCAGCTGCACGATGAGGGGATAGCGCTTCCCTTTCTCATAGCCCAGGGGCTTGATGAGCAGGCCCTCCACCTCGACGCCGTCCTTGGCCTTCCAGCGTACGGTCTCCGTGGTGGCCAGGGACAGCTTCGCCACCTGGGGGTTCGCATCGGACACCTTCACCCAGGCTGCCGCCGAGCCCACGGTCTGCGGCTTCGCCACATACAGGTCCAGCGGCTTGCGGGGATGGCTGTAGGTCAGGAGGAAGGCCCTGGCTTCATGGCTGTAGCTGCCCGCCAGGACGCCGGTCTGCTTCGTCAGCTGGGTCATCACCCCATCCGCCACCGACAGCGCAAAGAGGTGCTGGTCCACGCCCACGGCTTCGGTGAAGTAAAGCGTCCGCGAGTCCTCGCTCCAGCTGGCCGCGGACACGCTCAGGTCCTTCCCCGCCATCAGGTTCTTCGCCGCGCCGCCCGCCGAAGGCACCACCCACAGCTTCTCGTTGCGCAGGCGCTCGAAGCGCTCGGGCGCGGCGTAGACCACCCACTGCCCATCCGGGGAGAAGGCCGAGAACCGTGCGTATTTCTCCAGCACCGGATGTGCCTTGCCGCTGCCCAAGTCCAGCAGGTGGAGGCTGGCCTCCTCCTGGGTGATGTCCCCAAGGCCGCGGGCCGCGGGCAGGGCCCGGTACGAGGCCCAGCGGCCATCCTTCGACAGCTGGAAGGCGGTGATCGTGAAGTCAGCCCCCTCGGTCCAGCGCTTCTCCGTCTTGTCCTTCAGATCCATGGACCAGAGGTGGGCCGGCGCCTGCTCTGGATCCGCGAGGCGCACGTCGAATTTCTTCTCCTTGCGCTTCAGGTCATCCTTGTCCATCCGGTCGGGGCTGGTGAAGAAGATGCGACCGCCATCCTCGGTGAACGCGAAGTCGCGGATGGGCGTGGCGTGCTTGGGCAGGGCCGTGACCGCCAGTTCGTCCGTGGCCAGATCCACCAGCGAGAGCTGCCGGTCCTCGGCCTTGCCGGCGCTGAAGGCCAGCCACTTCCCATCCCGGCTGAAGGCGAAGGCATGGACGCCATCCTTGGCCTCCGTGAGCTTGCGGGCTTCGCCGCCCTCCACGGACATGAGGTACACCTGCTGGCTGCCTTCGCGGTCGCTGAGGAAGGCCAGGCGCCGGCCATCCCCCGCCCACTGGGGACTCGTCTCGTTCTTCTCGCGGGTGAAGGTCATCTGCCGCGCGACGCCGCTGGCGGCATCCGCCACGAAGATGTCCGTGTAGCTCTTGCCCGACTTCCAATGGGGCAGGTTCACGGTGTAGACCACCCGGGCCCCATCGGGCGAGAGGGAGCCGCTGCCCACGCCCCGCATCTCCATCACGTCCATGAAGGTCATGGGCCGGGTTTCCTGGGCCCACATGGGACCCGCCAGGACCAGGGCCGCCAGAACGCCACCCCACCGCATCGAACGCATAGGACCTCCTGCCTCGTGACTTGAGGTCTTCATCATGTCCGGGTGTCTGCGCTCAGTCCATCCGCAGGCTGAGGTCCACCGCCGGGGCGCTGTGGGTGAGGGCCCCGACGCTGAGGAAGTCCACGCCGGTCTCGGCCACCGCCCGGGCCCGCTCCAGCGTGAGGTTGCCGCTGGCTTCGAGGAACAGGCGCCGCCCGCTGCGGTCCCGCAGGGCCACGGCCTCGCGCATGTGCTCCAGGCTCATGTTGTCCAGCAGCACGCCATCCACTTCCGGCAATTCCAGGCAGGCCTTGAGCTGGCCCAGGGTCTCGGCTTCGACTTCGATCTTCACCAGGTTCGGCGCACTTCGCCGCGCCGCTTCCACCGCGGCCCGGACGCCGCCCGCCGCCGCCAGGTGGTTTTCCTTCAGCAGCACGCCATCGCCCAGGGTGAGCCGGTGGTTCACGCCGCCCCCGCAGCGCACGGCGTACTTCTCCAGCAGCTTGAGGCCCGGCGTGGTCTTGCGGGTGTCGAGGATGCGGGCGCCGGTGCCTTCGATCGCGTCCACGAACTTCCGGGTGAGCGTGGCCGTCCCCGAGAGCCGCTGCAGCAGGTTCAGCATCACCCGCTCCGCCAGCAGGATCCCGTGGCTGGAGCCCTCGATGTGCAGCACTTCAGCTCCCCTGGCTACGCGCTGGCCGTCCTCGGCCCGCAGGGACACGGCCAGGGCGGGGTCCGTGAGGCGGAAGACCTCCCGGGCCACGGGAAGGCCCGCCAGCACCAGGTCACCCTTGGCGACGACGCGGGCCACCATGGGCCGATCCGGCACGGCCGCCGTGGTCCAGTCCTGGGTGCCCCAGTCCTCGCGGAGGAAGGCGCCCAGCTGCTCGCGGTAGGTTTCGGGATGCGGGTGATGGAACATCGGATACTCCGTCCCCAGCGTACAATGACCGCACACCAGGAGCCCCCATGTCCTTCGTCCTCGTCGAGAAAGCTGACCGCATCGCCTGGGTCACCCTCAACCGGCCCGAGAAGCTCAACGCCCTGAACAACGAGGTGCTGAAGGAGCTGGAGCAGATCTTCGCCGGCCTGGAGCACGATGCCGAAGTGGGCGTGGTGGTGCTCACGGGGGCCGGCGAGAAGGCCTTCGTGGCCGGGGCCGACATCGCCGAGCTGAGAAGCCTGGATACCGCGGCGGCCCGCATCCAGGCCCTCAGCGGCCAGGCGGTCTTCCAGCGCATCGAGGGCCTGCCCAAACCGGTCATCGCCGCCGTGAACGGCTTCGCCCTGGGCGGCGGCTGCGAGCTGGCCCTGGCCTGCCACATCCGCATCGCCAGCGAGAACGCCCGCTTCGGCCTGCCCGAGGTGAGCCTGGGCGTCATCCCCGGCTATGGCGGCACCCAGCGCCTGCCCCGCCTCGTGGGCAAGGGCGTGGCCCTGGACCTGATCCTCAGCGGCGAGATGACCTCCGCCGCCGATGCCCTGCGCATGGGTCTCGTCAGCCGGGTGGTGCCCCAGGCCGACCTCAGGGCCACCGCCGAGAAGCTGGCGAAGACCATTCTCTCTCGCGGCCCCCTGGCCCTGCGCAGTGCCCTGGCCGCCGTCCACGATGGCCTGGAGATGGCCCAGGACAAGGGCCTCCAGTACGAGGCCTCCCTCTTCGGCCTCCTCGCCGCCACCCAGGACATGCAGGAGGGCATGGGCGCCTTCCTGGAGAAGCGTCAGGCGGCCTTCAAGGGCCTGTAGTCATTGCCATCTTCAGAAAAACAGCGGGCCGCATGGCCCGTTGTTTTTTGACACGGGGAACTTCCTACCGCTTGGCGCCTGTGGCGCCCAACGTCACGGCTGCGGTCTGCTCGTTGTTGTGCTGATCCACCACCTTCACGAGGATGCGGTCCCCCCGGATGGCTTCGCGGGGCACCACGACATCGAAGCGCTCCTCCTTCTGATCGAAGACGCGATCTTCAGGCACGATCTGGAGCCAGCGTTCGCCATCGGCGCTGATGGCCGCCTCCTTGAGGACGGAGGTTTCGTCCCGGGCCAGGAAACGCACGCGGACGCCCTCGCCTTCGGCGGTGGCGCTCAGTTCCGCGATGACGGGCGGCGTGTGGTCCACGGTGAAGGGCGCCGTGCGCCACGTGGTGGTGAGCGAGGCGTTGAAGGGGACGGAAGGCGCGTCCGTGGCGGTGACTTCCAGCCGGTAGCGGCCATCGGGCACGGGCAGGGTATCGAAGCTGAAGAACTTCTCCTTCCAGGCCTTCTCGAGGAGCATGGGGGCGCCCCGCTCGGGGATCAGGCGGATCGCGAACTGCAGGGTATCGCCGTTGGGGTCATTCACCCGGAACTGGAAGCTCTGCCCGCCGCGGCGGAAGCTGCGCTTCTCCGCGCCCATGTAGCCCAGGGCCGGAATGAGCTTCTGCGTCTCCAGGGGCACCCGCTCGATCCCGATGTCGTCGGGCGGCGCGGTGCGGGTGATGACCAGCCCCGGCGGCATGATGTCCACGCCCTCCCAGACCGGGGCCAGGTTGCGGTGGGCCCAGAAGAGGCTCACGGTCTCAACGGTGGGCGTGGCGCCACCCCGGGTGCTGCTGAGGCGGAGGCGGAACTGGGCGAAGCGCGCCGCAGGCAGGGCCGGCCGCTCACCGCTGCGGAGCGGCGGCGTCCAGGGGCTCCAGGTGGCGTCGGGGGTCTCGGTGCTGCCGGTCCGGAACTGGAGCTCCACATTGGTCCCCGTGGGCATGTCGGCGTCCAGGTAGGCCCGCCCCCAGTCAGCGATGGGGGCCCCCTTGAGGATCCTGGATTCCAGCGTGCCCTCCGTGGCCTGGGCCTCGGACAGCAGGTGCAGCTCGGCCGGATTCGACCCCACCACGAGCAGGTCTCCGCCGGAGGGCAGGAAGGCCGTGGCCTGGGCCGTACCCAGCTCCTGCACCACCGCGAAGGGATCCATGTCCCGGGCCTTGCCCAGGGGGAGGGAGAAGAGCCGGGAGCGGTTGCCCGTGCCCACCAGCAGCTGGCCCTTCCAGGCCGTGAGGGCGTAGATCTGGCTCTGGGCGCTCTGCCAGAGGGTTTCCGGCACCCGGTCCTTGTCGAGGCGGATGACGGCGGAACGCGCGGTGGCGTTGGCCTCCGCCTGCAGGTAGCCCTCCCGGCGCTCCAGCTGGCCCGTGCTGAACTTGGGCGTGAGCCCGTTGTCGGCGCCGATGTAGAGCTGGCCGTCGGCCACGGCCAGGGCGCGAACCTCATCGAAGGGGGTGTCCATCAGGGTTTCCAGGCGGTCGCCCTGGCGGCTGTAGCGCAGGACCAGCCCGCGGCCATGGCTGCCGAGATACCAGCCCCCCTGGCCATCCTGAGCCAGGGCCGTGAAGGCCGTCTCGTCCGCCAGCTCCGCCAGGCGGCGGCTCGAGCCTTCGCGGGCCTGGAGCAGCAGGGCGCCCTTCTCGGAGCCGCCGGCCACGATCACGGCGTCGCCCTCCACGGCAAGGGCCCACACGATCCGGGTCTCGATGTCGGCGAAGGGCTTCACCTCGCCGCCGGGCGTTACGCGGATCAGCTTCCCCTCCCCGGTGGGAGCCACGATCAAGTCCTGACCCAGCCGCGCCATGGCGAAGACGATGCCGCCCTTCACCTGGCCCAGGGGCTTCATCTGGCCGCCGACGTAGTGGAACAGCTTGCCATCCGTGCCGGCGGACAGGTACGCGCCGCCTGAACCATCCGGCACCGCCGCCCAGATCACGCCTTCCGGGAGCTGGCCCACCCGGCGGAGGTTCGGGGCCAGACGCAGGCGCCCATCGGCGCCGATGCGCACGCCCCGGGTCTCAGAGCCGAGCCAGTCGTTGAACCCGGAGAAGGTGGCGGTGGGCTGGTCGGCCAGGGCAGCCACGCCCATCACGGCCGGGAGGAGGAAAGTCAGCAGGCGCATAGGACCTCGTCGCGAACGCATTTATTCAATCTCCACTTCCAGTTGGCTCAGGCCGCGTACTTCCCGCTCGAGGGGCAGCAGGGCGCGCCCGATGATGCGGCGCTGAAGCCGGTTGTCGCTGCTGGCTCCATCGCCGCCGACCAGGCTGGCCACGGAGGGCGGGATGCCTTCGATGCGGCTGCCGCGCAGGCCGGCGCCGGGCTGGGCCTGCACCAGGAGGGCATAGGCGTGGTTGTTCCGCAGAGCCCCGTTCAGGATCCGCACCACGTCGCCGAGGGAGGCGGTCTCGATCACCCGCTCGTCCGGGTCGGCGGCCGTGAGGCTGTAGCCATCGCCGACCATGAGGATGGCCTTCCCCTTGGTGGCCGAGGAAGGTACCTGGATGTTGAAGGTCGCAGTTTCGCGGACCCCCTGGATGTTCTGGAGGGTCACCAGCACGGGCAGGACCTCGCCCCGCTTGGCGCGGGCCTTGAGCAGGCGCACGCCTGCGATGGCGGTCAGGTCCAGGCGCTCCTCGGCCTTGATGGTGAGCGAAATCCCTTCGATGACGGGCTTCTCGAAGGGGTTCAGGCAGATCGCCTGCAGCATGGCCCCCACGTACTGGGCCATGCGGCCGGGATTCAGGTCCGCGATGACGTTCTCGATCACGATGGCCGGCTGGCCCACCAGCTTGATGTTGCCCTGCATGGAGAGGCTCTGCAGCCCGATGCCCCGGGTATGGGCGTCCAGGGTCTGGGCCACGGCGGTGGCGGCCAGGGCTGCGGTGGCCGTGGGGTGGTCCATGAGCTCGAAGCGGAAATTCAGCGTGCGCTTGCCGCCCAGGTTCAGGCCGATGCGCATGGGCACCATGCGGGCCTCGGCGCCCAGGATGCCCGCCACCCCCGAGCTGCGGTCCAGCCGCAAAGCTCCGATGGGCGCCACGGGCATGGCCAGCTTGAAGGAGTTCTGGTAGCTCGCCACCGTGGTGGACACCGTGGCCGACCACAGGGGCAGATCCACTGGGCCGAGGTTGAACAGCTGATGGCCGAACAGCAGGACCCGCTTGCCGGACACGTAGGTGATGGTGCCTGAGGCCGCCAGGTCCAGGTCCCCCTGCATGAGGGTGATGGCCACCATGCCCCCGGGCTCGATGGGGCTCGCGTCCTCCCGGCCACCGGAAAGCGTGGGCACCGCGGTGAAGGTGACGGGCCAGCCGGACCAGAGGCGCTGGGCCTCGGCACCCAGGGCGCTCCCCACCAGAGCCATGGGCAGGGCCTGGGGATCTCCCTCGCCGGTTAGGGTGTTGAAGTCCAGCATCTGCCCCAGCAGGGCGGCCTTGAGCACCTTGGGGGGCTCCAGCTTGGGCAGGATGAGGGGCGTCCGGCTGGGGGCGAGCTCGGGGATGTCCCGAAGCTGGTCCAGCATCTCGGCAATGGGCGTGATGCCACCGATGGGCTCCTTCTCGAAGGCGATGCCCGTGCTCAAGGCCCCGATGAGCTTGCCATCGATGTAGCAGGGGCTGCCGCTCATGCCGGCGAGGATCCCCGTCTCCGCCAGGGGGCCGCCGGAGGCCCGGACCATGATGCGGCTCCGCCCCGGGGCCGCATTCTTCTGCACGCCCAGGACTTCGAACTCGAAGCGGTCGATCTTCCCGCCCTGGAAGACGGTCCTGCCATAGCCCTTCATGCCGGCCCGGATCTCGCCGACCCCCATGGTGGCGGGGCCCTGGGCGAAAAGGGATGTCAAGGACAAGAACAAGACGGCAAGACTGGCCAGTTTCATGAGGATCTCAAGGAAAGAAAGAAGCCTAACAGACGGCCCCCCTCGGACCCTCCTGTGACCATCAGGTGTCCCAGGCGTCACATTCGTTCCATGACCCAAAGGTCCCCTTCTTTGGAATCCCCCGCCCCGCTACCCTCGGATCATGGAGGAACTTCCTATGCGTTCAAGGCACTTAAGCAGCTCATCCCTCGTCGCCCTGCTGGTGGCAGCGGCACCTCTCATGGCCCAGGGCGTATCCGTCCAGCTGGGTGGCCGAGTACTGGACACCCGGGGCGCTGCAGTGGCCGGTGCCACCGTGGTCATCCGCAATGGCGAGACCGGCCTCACCCGCACCCTGCAGACCAGCGACGAGGGCCGGTACCTGGCCACCTTGCTGCCCGTGGGCCCGTACACGGTGACCGTCACGAAGTTCGGCTACCAGACCGCCGCGAACATCAAGGTGAACCTGAACCTCGGCGATGCCGCCCCCCTGACCATCAAACTCGCCCCCGAGAGCGGTGCCGTGGTCGAAGTGGTCGCCGCGACCGCCCAGGTGGATTCGGAGCGCGCCAGCGCCGCCGCCATCGTCTCCCCCGACAACCTGACCAGCCTGCCCGTCTTGAACCGCTCCTTCACCAACCTCGCCACCCTGGCCCCCCAGGTCGTGGTGGACAGCAGCCGCGGCAACCTGGCCATCGCCGGCCAGCGCGGCGTGAACACCTCCGTCAACATCGACGGCGGCGACAACAACGAACCCTTCTTTGGCGGCGCCACTGGCGCGGCCGAGGGCAAGACCCCCTTCACCATTTCCATCGAAGCCATCCGCGAGTACCAGGTGATCACCGACGGCGCCAGCGCCGAGTTCGGCCGCATGGGCGGCGGCTACGTGAACGCCATCACCAAGAACGGCACCAACGACCTCAGCGGCAGCCTCTTCTACTATCAGCGTCCCCGCGGCTGGGTGGAGGCCGGTCCGACCCTGCGCCAGCCCAATGGCAGCACCACCACGAATCCCGTGGGCGCCTTCCAGCAGGAGCAGTTCGGCTTCAGCATCGGTGGCCCCATCGTCAAGGACAAGCTCTTCTACTTCGTGGCCTATGATGCCCAGCGGAAGAATTCCCCCATCAACCAAGTCTGGGGAGGAGGCTCCCCGGTCGTGTTCACGGCCGCAGACCTCGCAAACGTCAATGTGCAGACCCTGCTGACCAAGAGCGGCAATTACTCCGTGCCTGAGGACTCTGACACATACTTCATCCGCTTCGACTTCAACCCCACCGTTGACCACAATATCCAGTTCCGAGTGAACCACTCCAAATTCAAGGGAGTGACTGGGGCAGCTTCCAATGCCGCCTACGAAAACCTGGCTTCGGACGTCGTAAAAACAGACGCCTACGTCCTGCAGTGGAACTGGGTGATCAGTGGCAGCTGGATGAACGAATTCCGCGCCAGTCAGACCAAGGACGACATGCCCAGGTCGACCTTCTCCACCCTCCCGGAAGTCAGCATCACCAGCGTGGGCTACTACGGGGCCTATCCCTTCGACCGCACCTACAACACCAAGCGCACCCAGATCCAGGAGAACATCAGCTACGTCACGCCCACCTTCCAGTTGAAGGCCGGCATCGACCAGAACGCCATCGACGTGGCCGAGTTCTTCGCCGGCAACTGGCAGGGCGTCTACATGTTCACCTCACTGGCCAACTTCGAGGCCGGGAACTGGTCCACCTACCGCCAGAACTTCGGCCTCAGCGGCAATGTGAGAGACGCCGGACAGTTCGCCACCAACTACAAGCAGCAGGCCGCCTTTGTCCAGACCGACTGGCGCCTCAGCGACAGCTTCAAGCTGGGCCTCGGCGTCCGCTGGGACCGCCAGCAGAACCCCGGCTACCCGATCCTGGACATGAGCGATCCCCTCGCGGGCACGGCTGGCCATGCCGCCGCCATGCCCGTGACCGCGAAGATCCCCAACGACAGCCAGTTCTCGCCCAGGGCTTCCTTCACCTGGACGCCAGCCTTCGACCAGGGCAAGACCGTGGTGCGCGGCAGCGTAGGCCGCTACGTCAGCACCACCCCCGCCGTCTTCTTCTACCAGGTATTCGCCGCGAACGGCATCCGCACCGGACAGGTGGATTTCGTCGTCAAGCCGGCTTCCGGTGGCAACCCGGCCGTGGATGATTCCACGACCTACGGCATCCCGCGCGGCAGCGCCGCCACCAACACCGGTGGTGGAGCATTCAATGCGGCAAATCCCTACTGGATTTCCTCCCTCCCCGGAGGCGCCGCCCTGCCCAAGTTCAACATCTGGACCTTCAATCCCAACTTCAAGAATCCCTACACCGACCGCGCAAACCTGGGCGCCGAGCGGCCCTTCTTCCAGGACCTTGTGCTGGGTTTCTCGGCCACCTATGCCAAGAGCAACCAGCTGGAGCGCACCGCGGACCTGAACCTCGGTACGCCCACTCTGGGTGCCTACGGCCGCCTGATGTATCCCACCCGGCCCAACACCACCTACGGCACCATGGGCATGTACTATTCCGATGCCACCAGCCTGTACCACGCCTATACCGCCAGCCTGAAATACCACAAGGAGGGCAGCGCCTTCGACGCCCAGCTCTTCTACACCTACGCCATCAACAAGGACTCTGACTCCAACGAGCGCAACTACTCCGGCGTCTCGATCCAGGATGCCGGCCAGCTGGGCAAGCAGTGGGGCTACGCCGACACCGACCGCCGTCAGGTACTGACCGGCTACTTCAGCTTCCTGGACAAGGAGATTTCCGGAATTCTTGCCTCCCTGTCCATCCGTTACCAGACGGGGGCGCCTTATACCCTGCTCTACACCAAGGATGTCAACAACGACGGGAACACGAGCAACGACCGCTACTTCGCCAACGGCGTGGACTCGGGCCGCAACACCTACCGCGCCGGTTCCCAGCTCTACATGGACCTCGGCCTGCGCCGGGACTTCCAGGTCACCCGCAAGGTCAAGTTCACGGCCTCCATGGACATCTTCAACCTGCTGAACCGGCAGGACACCTACTTGTCCTACCGCCCCAACTCCGGCAGCACCGATGCGGCTCCGGTCCAGGACCAGACCCAGAACTGGACGGGGTACAGCGCCACCAACTGGCCCGCTCGCCAGATTCAAGTAGGTGGCCGCTTCGCTTTCTAGCACCCACCGTTCGACCAAACGGGCGGCGCTCCGGCGCCGCCCGTTTTTCTTTGGACCGGATGTCGGTGTTTTTTCCAAGCCCGCCCCCTCAAGTGGAGGGACCCCTTCGAGTGGCGGCAGATGCCCTTCGCGTCATCCGGAATTTGCATCTGGGTCGTGCCAATTTGACCTCCTTCGGACATAATTTCCACAATCCTGATTTGGATCCCCCCCCCGGTCCTGAATTCGCTGGCCACCCGGCCCTTCTTGGAGGTCTACATGCCATTCCGCCGCCTACCGACCGTCGCCCTGACGGCGTTCGCCCTTTCCGTCGTGGCCCACGCCCAGACCAGCCAGACCTCCGGCGCCCTTCGCGGCACCGTCAAGGACCGCGGCAGCAAGGCCATCAGCGGCGCCAGCGTCCGCGTCACCAACCTTGAGACCGGCGCGGGCCGCACGGTCCGTTCCGGCGCCACCGGCGACTACACCTTCCCCCTGCTGCCCAGCGGCACCTACGAGGTGCTCGTCTCCGCCCCCGGCTACAAGCCCGTCAAGGAGAATGTCCGCGTCACCCTCGGCAACTCGGTGACCCTGAGTCCCACGCTGGAGGCCTCCGAGGTCGGCGCCGTGGTGGAAGTGGTGGCCTCGGCCAGTTCGGTGGATGCCAAGCAGGTGAGCACGGTGACCACCCTCGATCAGGACCTGGTGGAGACGATCCCCCTGGTCACCCGCAACTTCACGGACGTGGCCAAGCTGGCCCCCGGCGTGACCGCCGGCTCCGGCAGCCCGGCCCGCCTGGTGGTGGAGGGCGGCCGCCAGATCTTCAACGCCATCCAGATCGACGGCGCCAGCAACAACTCCGCCTTCTTCAACGAGCAGCGCGGTGGCGTCTACACGCCCTTCATCTTCGGCGCCGACACCATCAAGGAACTGCAGGTCGTCACCAACGGCTTTGACGCCCAGTACGCCCAGGCCGGCGCCACCATCAATGCCATCACCAAGGGCGGCACCAATGAGGTGACCGGCAGCGCCCTCTACCAGATGCGCAAGACCGCCTGGACCGAGTCCTCCGACCGCCCGCCCTTCGGCGGCTCCCCCGCCTCCGCCCGCACCAACGATTCCGAGAACATCAACTTCAACATCGGCGGACCGCTGGTCAAGGACAAGCTCTTCTACTTCTTCGGCGTGGAGCGCTACACCAAGAAGATCACGGCGAATCCCATCGCCACCACGACGAGCGCTGCCGCCGGCATGGGCGCTGCCGACCTGACCGCCTTCCTGGCCTCGCCCCTGGGCGGGATCATCACCAACCGCTCGGGCTTCACCCTGGCCCAGGAATTCGGCAATCCCGGCGCCGGCATCCCGGCCCACCCCTACCCCATGTCCAACACCAACACGGTGTACTTCGGTCGCCTGGACTGGGTGGCCAGCCAGAACCACCGCTTCGTGCTCCGCGCCAACTTCCAGGACATGACGGACACGCTGCAGAACACCAGTGCCAATCCCAACAACGCCGAGAGCAACAACATTCCCACCCGGGTCCAGTCCATCAGCTGGGTGCTCGAGGCCAACAACATCTGGACGCCTGAGCTCTTCACCGAGAGCCGCCTGCAGCTGGCCCGGGAGGCCCGGCCCATGACCGGCAACGCCGCTGCCGGCGTCCCGGCCATCGCCATCCCGACCTCCGGCACCAACATGTCCTTCGGCACGAAGACCTCCACGCCGCGGGAGAGCAACGAGATCACCACCCAGTTCTTCAGCGCCACCACCTGGGCCCACGGGGATCTGCAGATCAAGGGCGGCGTGGACCTCCTCCGGGTCGACGAGGACAACCAGTTCTTCCAGAACAATGCCGGTTCCTGGCGCTTCGACACCTACGCCGGCGCCACCGCCTGGGCCACGGGCACCATCCCGCCCGCTCCCGCCGCGCCCGCCCCCAACCCCGGCGCCCCCGGCGGCATCACCTATGCCGGCGCCGTGAGCCCCTACAACGGCCGCATTCCCATGTGGACGCACACCAACGGCTTCTTCGGCCAGGCCCAGTACTCCGGCCTGTTCAACAAGCAGCTGACCCTCACCGCCGGGTTCCGCTACAACAAGCAGGAATTCTCGGACAATCCCCATCCGAACCCGAACCTCAAGGGCCTGGACCAGGGCTTCGGCGGCAGCACCACGGATCCCCGCTTCGCGTTCAGCTTCGACGTGGACGGCAAGGGGAAGACCGTGATCCGCGGCGGCTACGGTGTCTTCACCAGCCCCACGCCCCTGCTGCTGCACTCCAACACCATGACCGGCAACGGCCAGATCATCACCAATTACTCGTACACGCTGAACACCGCGAACGCCGGCAACCTCGCCCTCTTCAATTCGGGCCTGCTGAGCGCCGCCAACCTGCTCAGCGGCACCAGCCTCCGCAAGGCCACGGACGCCGAGCTGGCGGCCATCGCCACCAGCGGGCTCTTCACCGCCGGCGCCTCCCCCACCTCCCTCTGGGATCCCGCCAACAAGCTGTCCCAGTCCAAGAAGATGAACCTGGGCGCTGAGCGCGACCTGGGCAACAACCTCGTGGTGGGCATCAGCGGCACCTACGTGAAGTACGAGCACCTGCAGCGCTTCGAGAACATCAACCTGAACCAGGGCCAGGTCGCCGGCGCCGCCGTCAATGGCTTCGGTCCTTCCGCCCCCTACAACGACGGCTACGCCAGCACCGTGGATCTCTGGGGAGGCGCAGGCACTGTGCGGCCGAACCAGGCCACCATCGGCGGCCGGACAGTCGACTTCCGCGCCGGCGCCTTCGCTGCGGGCAACCCGGTCGGCGGCTTCAGCGATGTGTACCTGGTCAAGACTGATGGCTATGGCTTCTACCGCGGCGTCAGCCTGTCCGCGAAGAAGACCTGGAATGACCGCACGGGCCTGATCGCCAATGCCACCTGGTCCCGCAGCCAGGACACGGGCTCCTTCGAGCGCGGCACCTACACCTCCGCCAGCAGCGACTTCACCAGCGAGCTGGGCGCCTCGCTCACGCCCAACCCCCAGAGCCCCGCCTCCAACTTCGGCTACGGCGACAGCGACCGGCGCCTGGTGGCGAACATGGTCTTCTACTTCCCCGTCGGCGAGAACCTCGACGTGGCCATCCGCGGCCTCTACCAGTCAGGCCTGCCCTACACCGCCTACTACTCCAATGATCTGAATGGCGATGGGATGGCCAACCACATCCTGGCCGGTCATACCCGCAATGACCTGCGCCAGCCCAGCTACCAGCAGTTCGACGTTCGGGTGACCCGCGCCTTCAAGGTCACCAAGCGGTTCCACGTCGATGCCATCCTCGACATCTACAACGTCCTCAACAAGCCCGACTTCAACGTGACCAGCGCCAACTACAAGGCCGGGTCCCTGAACACGACCACGAACACCTTCACCCCGAATGCCTCCTTCGGGTACCTGACCGTGGTGGACAAGACCAAGTCCCGCGAAGTGCAGCTGGGCATCCGCCTCAAGTACTGACCGGATCCGCCGCATGAAGAGGCCCCCGCACCCCGGGGGCCTTTTTCATGCGGAAATTCGCTAGGCTGGTTGGATGCGGATACTGGCGTTGGGCGACGTGGTGGGGGAACCGGGGCGGCGGCTGGTGGAGGCCTTCGTGCCCGAGCTGCGCCGGGAGACCGGGGCCGACCTGGTGGTGGTGAACGGCGAGAACGCCGCCCATGGCCACGGCATCACCGAGGCCATCGCTCGGGAGTGGTTCGACCGTCTGGGCGTGGATGTCATCACCACGGGCAACCACGCCTTCGACGTGAAGGGCATCGAGGGCTATTTCCGCCAGGAGCCCCGCCTGCTCCGTCCGGCGAACCACCCCGCCGACACGGCCGGGAACGGCTGGGTGAAGCTGCACACACCATCAGGGGCTGAGGTGCTGGTCATCAACCTCATGGGCCGGGTGCACATGCCCCCCTGTGACTGCCCCTTCCGCTGCGTCGACGCCATTCTGCAGAAGGAGCGGGCCGACCTCGTGCTCGTGGACATGCACGCCGAGGCCACCAGCGAGGCCCAGGCCATGGGCTTCCACCTGGAGGGCCGGGCCGCCGCCGTGCTGGGGACCCACACCCATGTGGGCACCCTCGACGCCAAGGTCCTGCCCGGCGGCACCGCCTATGTCACCGACATCGGGATGACCGGCCCCTACGAGGGCGTCATCGGCATGAAGAAGGAGGCCAGCCTGGGCCGCTTCCTCAAGGTGGTCCGGCCGAAGTACGAGGTCGCCGAAGGGGACCTCCAGCTCCACGCCGTGCTGGTCACCACCGAGGGCAAGAAGGCCACGGGCATCGAACGGATATTGCGAAAGCTTTGAGGGTCAAGTAATTCAATTTCCAAAATTCTGTTTCTCTAAGGGGCCCACCCCTTCAGCGACTGAAGCGCCTCAACATCCTCATGTTCCTGCGGTAAGCCACGCCGCGGGTGAAGTTGATGGCCACCTGGCGGGGGAAGCGGGTGATGGAACTGGCCAGGGTGATGAAGGTGCGGACGGTCTGGGCGGGCCCCCTGCCCTGACGGCTGGCATTGTCGTAGTAGACCATCAGGGCCTGGCGCATGGTGGCGCGCGGCAGGTTGAAGAGGCCGTAGCTCTCGATGACGTCGTGGTTGATGCGACGGGTGCCGTCCTGCTCGGTGACGATGAGGTCCTCGGGTCGGATCTCTTGGCTCATGGCGACTCCCTGGGTCAAAAGTGTATCGGCCCCTTTCCGGCATTGCTCAAGCCATGCCAATCCGGGGGACTATTCCTCCAACTTGGGGAACACAACTCCCGCCAGGGCCGCGCCGACGAGCGGGGCCACCCAGAAGAGCCAGAGCTGGGACAGCGCCCAGCCCCCCACGAACAGGGCCGGGCCCGTGCTGCGGGCGGGATTCACCGAAGTATTGGTGACCGGGATGCTGATGAGGTGGATGAGGGTCAGGCAGAGGCCGATGGCAATGGGGGCGAAGCCCGGGGCGGCCTTCTTGGCCGTGCTGCCCAGAATCACCATGAGGAAGAAGAAGGTCATGACCACTTCGGTCAGGAAGGCGGCACCCAGGCCGTACTTGCCCGGGGAGTGGTCGCCGTAGCCGTTGCTGGCGAACCCGCCGATGGCGGACCCATTGCCCGTGGCGATGACGTAGAGGATGGCCGAGGCCGCCACGGCCCCCAACACCTGGGCGATCCAGTAGGGCACCAGGTCCTTGTAGGCGAAGCGTCCGCCCACCGCCAGCCCCAGGGTCACGGCGGGGTTCAGGTGGCAGCCGGAGATGGGCCCGATGGCATAGGCCATGGTCAGCACCGTGAGGCCGAAGGCCAGGCTGACCCCGTGGAGGCCGATGCCCACGCCGGGAAAAGCCGCCGCCAGCACGGCGCTGCCGCAGCCGCCGAGGACCAGCCAGAGCGTTCCGAAAAATTCCGCCGCAAGCCGCTTGTTCACACGTGCCTCCTGGGAAGAAAAAGCGCAAGAAAGGGTGAGTCGCGCTCAGTCTAACGGCGGCCTTCAGGCTTGCAAGAAAAAGCGGCTCAGCCGAGCCGGGCCCAGCCCTCGAGATACAGGTTGAACCCGGGATCGACGGCCGCCTTCTGCTGGACCAGGGCCCTGATCTGGGCCTCCTCGGCCTCCATCTGCTCCGGCGTCAGGTGGCCTGAGAGCGTCATGGCCCGCAGCCACACCAGGAAGGTGGTGAGGGCATCGAACTGGTTGTAGCGGACGATGCCCGTGATGTCCCCGGCCCGCCAGAGGTCGACGACGCTCTTGCCATCCGTCCCCAGCTTGCCCGGGATGCCGCAGGCCGTGGCCAGCTCGTGCAGGGTGGAGGAGGCCTTGCCCCAGGCCCCCGTGATCTCCCGCAGGTCGATGTGCTGGTTGCCGTAGCGGTCGAAGAAATCGCCGGCCGCCCACTTCTCGGCGCTGCGGCCGAGGCCGGGAATCGAGAGGCGATGGACCATGGCCCGCTGCACCAGGATGGGCAGGTCCGCATCCCGGGAGTTGAAGCCCACCAGCTGCGGCTTCTTGTCGCCCATGGCCACCAGGAAGCGGCGCAGCAGGTCGTCCTCCGGCAGCGCCTCGGAGCCCTCCGGCAGGGCATAGAGCCGGTGCGTGACCTCGCCATGCTTCACGGTGCGGATCACCGCCGCGATGGAGACCACCCGACACAGGATGGTCTTCAGGTAGGGCCGGGGCTCGGCCTCGGTGGCCCCACCGTAGGCCCACATGCGCTCGATGACGGCTTCATCCGTCAGGTCTCTGGGCAGGTCGAGCACCCGGCGGCCGGTGGCGGGATCGGGCACCCACTCGGCATCGAAGGCGAAGATCTGGTGGTGGGGGGGACGCAGCATGACGGACCTACCTTTCCAGGGCCCACTTGCCACCGCCGCCCAGGGCGCAGGCCAGGCCCGCCAGCAGGCGGAAGAGCCCGCCCAGGTTCGAGAGCAGGCCACTGCCGTGCAGCCAGCCATGCACCAGGGGCCAGCCCAGGATGGCAGCCAGGATCCCGCCCGCCAGGGGCACCCAGAGACCAAGGAGGATCATCCCGCCGCAGATCAGCTCGCCCAGGGCCAGGCCCCAGCCGGCGGCATGGCTGAAGGTGATGGCCCCGTGGGCCCCTCGCAGCACGGCGAAGGCCTGAACGGCGGCCAGGCCACCCACGGCCAGCCGCAGAAGCAGCAGCGCCCAGTCGATGCGGGTTTTAGAGCTCATAGCAAAACCCCACGGGGTCGCGCGAGGGTCGCCGGGCGAGCGAGGCGAGGAACGCGAGGAGACGCGTAGCGGGTACTACGCGCGACGAGCGTGACGCGGCATCGCGACGCCCGCCGGCCCTCGCCCGGAGGGATGAAGCCAGGCAGGCGCCCCGCGGCGTCAGGTCCCTTGAACAACGAACCACGTTGCCCTGCGGGCCCTTCCTTGCTGTGCATCCTGCCTGGCTTCATCGCGACCTCGTCGGGTTTTGTTATGAGCTCTACAGAAGCAGCCATGGTGTCCCCGGGAATCGTCCATTGTAGGCTGGGGACACCCCGCAGGAACCACCATGCTCCGAGTCCTCGCCTTCGACGCCGACGACACCCTCTGGCACAACGAGACGCACTACGCCGAATGTCAGGAGGCCTTCCGCGACCTGCTGCGGGCCTACCATGACGACGCCTGGATCGACGCCCGCCTGCACGACACGGAGATGCGGAATCTCCATCACTACGGCTATGGCATCAAGGGCTTCACCCTCTCCATGATCGAAACGGCCCTGGAGCTCACCGAGGAACGCCTGGACGGCGCCGGCATCCGGCGGGTGGTCGAGCTGGGCAAGGCCATGCTGTCAAAGCCCGTGGAGCCTCTGCCTGGCGTGGCCGAGGTGCTGCAGGAGCTGTCGACGTCCTTCGACCTCATGGTGATCACCAAGGGCGATCTGTTCGACCAGGAGACCAAGCTGGCCCGGTCCGGACTGGGGCCGCACTTCTCGAAGGTGGAGATCGTCTCGGAAAAGGACGAAGCCGCCTACGCCGCCATCCTCACCCGCCACGGCCTGGCCCCTGGGTCCTTCACCATGGTCGGCAATTCCGTAAGGTCGGACATCCTGCCGGTCCTGGCCCTGGGGGCCCGGGCCGTCCACATCCCCTACGCCCTGACCTGGGCCCATGAAGCGGTCGCCACCCCGCTGGAAGCCCCCTTCCCGGTGCTGGAATCCATCCGCGAGCTTCCGGCCCTGCTGGCTGGCTGGTGACCGATTTCTCAGGCCGCGGAGGCTATCCTTGGGGTTGGACCACCCCCACCAGCGCAGACCTGCCTGCAGCACCCTGCGTGCTCAGTCCATTCCCCTCGACCTACTCTGTTCGCACTCCCAGGAGATATCCCATGAGCATCCAGAACATCGGCGTCATCGGCGCGGGCCAGATGGGCAACGGCATCGCCCATGTCTTCGCCCAGGCGGGTTTCAGCGTGCTGATGCAGGACATCAGCGAGGCCTTCGCCGCCAAGGGCGTGGCCACCGTCGACAAGAACCTGCAGCGGGGCGTGGACAAGGGCAAGATGACCGCCGATGAAAAGGCCGCCGTGCTCGGCCGCATCCGCACCACCACCCGGCTCGAGGGTCTGGCCGCCTGCGACATCGTGATCGAGGCCGCCACGGAGAAGTGGGAGGTCAAGAAGCAGATCTTCGAGACCCTGGATGCGGTCTGCAAGCCCGGCGCCATCCTGGCGTCGAACACCAGCAGCATCTCCATCACCAAGCTGGCGGCGGTCACCAAGCGGCCCGAGGCCTTCATCGGCATGCACTTCATGAACCCAGTGCCGGTCATGCAGCTCATCGAGGTGATCCGCGGCCTGGCCACCGGTGATGGCACCTTCGAGGCGGTCATGGCGCTGTCGAAGCAGCTCGGCAAGACCCCCATCCACTGCAACGACTTCCCGGGCTTCGTCAGCAACCGCGTGCTGCTGCCCATGATCAACGAGGCGATCTACGCACTGTACGAGGGCGTGGCCAGTGTGGAGAGCATCGACGGGATCATGAAGCTGGGCATGAACCACCCCATGGGTCCGCTCACCCTGGCGGATTTCATCGGCCTGGACACCTGCCTCTTCATCCTCAACGTGCTGCACGAGGGCCTGGGCGATCCCAAGTACCGCCCCTGCCCCCTGCTGATCAAGTACGTGGACGCCGGATGGCTCGGCAAGAAGTCGGGCCGCGGATTCTACGACTACAGCGCAAAAGCCTGAGTCCAATCCATCTTCCCCAACGCCTCACCTTCAGGAGGTTCTGAATGGCCACCGCACGCGTCCGCGAAATCCTCTCCTGGTACGCTTCCGATACGCCGGGAGTGAAGGCCAACCTGGCCCGCCTCATGAACACGGGCAGGCTCGCCGGTACCGGCAAGTTCGTGATCCTGCCCGTGGACCAGGGGTTCGAACATGGCCCCGCCCGCAGCTTCGCCCCCAATCCCGCGGGCTACGATCCCCGCTACCACGTGGAACTGGCCATCGAGGCCGGCTGCAACGCCTACGCTGCGCCGCTGGGCTTCATCGAGCACGTGGCCTCGGACTACGCGGGGGACATCCCCCTCATCCTCAAGCTCAACAACAGCGATTGCCTCAGCAAGGGCATCGAACCCTGCAGCGCCATCACCGGCAGCGTGGAAGACGCCCTGCGCCTGGGCTGCGCCGCCATCGGCTACACCATCTATCCCGGCAGCGGCGCCCGCAACGAGCAGTACGAGGCCCTGCGCGAGCTGATCCTCGAGGCCAAGTCCGTGGGCCTGCCCAGCGTCGTCTGGTCCTATCCCCGGGGCGCGGGCCTCTCCAAGGACGGCGAGACCGCCGTGGACGCGGCCGGCTATGCCGCCCAGATCGCCGCCCAGCTGGGCGCCCACATCATCAAGGTGAAGCCGCCCAAGAAGCACCTGGAAGTGAAGGAGGCCGCCGCCACTTTCGAGAAGACGGGCATTCCCATCGACACGCTCTCGGACCGCGTGCGGGAAGTCGTGCGCAGCGCCTTCGGCGGCCGCCGCATCGTGATCTTCAGCGGCGGCGAGGCCAAGGGCACCGAGGAGGTGCTGAAAGAAGTGTCCGAACTGGCAGCGGGCGGGGCCTTTGGTTCCATCATGGGCCGCAACGCCTTCCAGCGGCCCAAGGCCGAGGCCATCCAGCTGCTGCATACGGTCATGGATATGTTCAAGAACGCGAAGTAGGGCGTTGCTCGTAACGCTGCTCGTTCCGAGATAGAAGAGCGGCGTGAAAGCGCCGCTCTTCTGTTTCGCATTCAGTTGTCTTTCTATCTCGGAATGCGAAGCATTCCGAGCCTGGCGAGCTACTTGGGCGGATGTTCCAGGAACGACAGCCCAGGGCATTTCTCTGCGGTCGTCCGTCGCTGCCAGTCGTTCTCGAAGAGGATGGCGGGGTTGCCCTCCACGTCCTCCACCAGCTCGCCCCAGAACTTGCTGGGCTCGGGCCAGCCTCCTTCGATCCAGCGGGCCATCTGGAAGCCGCGGGGCTCCAGCAGCACGGGGCAGGCGTACTCGTCCTTGAGGCGGTGCTGGAGCACCTCGAACTGCAGGCGGCCGATGGCGCCCAGGATGGGCAGCGGCGCGCCGCCCTTGGGCCAGAAGACCTGCACCACGCCTTCTTCCGCGATCTGGCCCAGCCCCTTCAGGAAGCCCTTGCGGGCGCCGGGATCCGCCAGCCGGACGGAGGCGAACTGCTCGGGCGAGAACCGGGGCACGGCATGGAACTCCACGGCCCCCTGCGAGCTGAGCACGTCGCCGATGCGGAAGAGGCCAGGGTTGATGAGGCCCAGGATGTCGCCGGGGTAGGCCTCGTCCACGATCTGCCGTTCGCGTCCGAAGAACATGTGGGGGTAGTTCAGCTTGATGGACTTCTTCTCGCGCACGTGGAGGGCGTCCATGCCCCGCTCGAAGCGCCCGGACACGATGCGGGCGAAGGCCACCCGGTCCCGGTGGGCCTTGTTCATGTTGGCCTGCACCTTGAACACGAAGGCCGTGAAAGGCTGCTCCGGCGCGATCTCGCCGCCCGCCATGAGGGGGCGGGCACCGGGCGCCGGGGCCAGGTCCAGGAACTCCTCCAGGAACTCGGCCACGCCGAAGTTGTTCACCGCCGAGCCGAAGAACATGGGCGACTGCTCGCCCCGGAGAAAGGCCTCGCGATCGAAGGCCGGCAGCACGTGGTCCATGAGGTCCACGTCGTCCTTGAGCTGCTGCAGTTCCGCAGGCGTCAGCAGGGCCGCGATCTCCGGATCGTCCAACCCGCCCTGCCCGGCCACCCGGGCCTTGCGTCCGGCCTTGGCCCGCTCGAAGACCTGGATCTGCCCCGTGGCGCGCACGTAGACGCCCTTGAAGTCGGTGCCCGAGCCGATGGGCCAGGTCATGGGCACGGCGTGGAGGCCGAAGAGCTCCTCCACCTCGTCGATGAGCTCCACCGGCTCACGGCCCGGGCGGTCCAGCTTGTTCACGAAGGTGAAGATGGGCAGCCGGCGCTCCCGGGCCACGCGGAACAGCTTCTTGGTCTGCTCTTCCACGCCCTTGGCGCAGTCCAGCAGCATCACCACGGCATCGGCGGCCGTGAGGGCGCGGTAGGTGTCCTCGCTGAAGTCCTGGTGGCCCGGCGTGTCCAGCAGGTTGATGGCCTTGCCCAGGTACTCGAACTGCATGGCCGCCGAAGTGACGCTGATGCCGCGCTCCTGCTCGATGCTCATCCAGTCGGAATGGGCCGCGGCCCCGCCCTCCCGGGCCTTGACGGAGCCCGCCCGGTCGATGGCGCCCCCGTAGAGCAGCAGCTTCTCCGTCAGCGTGGTCTTGCCGGCATCGGGGTGGCTGATGATGGCGAAGGTTCGCCGCCGCTGAATTTCTTCGCTGAGGGTCATGGGGTTCCGGACATAGAAAGGCGCGGACTAACGCCGCGCCTGTCCATTGTCCCGTGTTGGGCGCCCAGACTCAACCCCGCGCCGCCATCCGCCGCTGGACCTCGGCTTCATCCACATCCTCGATGTGGGTGGCGATCCACCAGTTGTTGCCCCATGGATCCTGCACCCCGGCATTGCGGTCGCCATAGAACTGGTCGGAGGGCTCCATCAGGGAGGCTCCGCCCGCCGCCAGGGCGGCCTGATAGACGGCATCGGTGTCCGGCACATAGAGGTAGAAGCCGGTCGGCATGGGGTTCCAGGGTTCTCGGGCCTGCGCCACCATCACCATCGAATCGCCGATGCGCACTTCCGCGTTGGCGATGGCCCCGTCAGGGCGAAGGGCGCGGCTCAGCACTTCCGCCTGGAAGGCCTTCTGGAGGAAGGCCAGCAGGCCCTCCCCGTCGGCCACGACCAGGTAGGGCGTGACCCTGTGATATCCCCTGGGGATAGGCTCAACCATGATGTCCTCCTTGCTCGCTCCAAAAGGGCGCGAATGCGCCCTGTTGGAGCTGGGAACAACTACTTGGTAATCCCCACCTGCTGAAGCATCCAGGCCGTCTCGAAGGCCTTGTCCTTCAGCGCGTCATAGCGACCCGAGGCCCCTCCGTGGCCCGCGGGCTCCATCTTGATCTTCAGCAGCAGGGGGTTGTTGTCGGTCTTGAGGGTGCGAAGCTTGGCCACGTATTTGGCGGGTTCCCAGTACATCACCTGGCTGTCGTTGAAGCTGGTGGTGATGAGGATGGCCGGGTAGGCCTTCCTGGCGAGGTTGTCGTAGGGGCTGTAGGCCCGCATGTAATCGAAGGCCGCCTTCTCGTTGGGGTTGCCCCACTCGAGGTACTCGCCGACGGTCAGGGGCAGGCTGGCATCCATCATGGTGTTCATCACGTCCACGAAGGGCACGGCGCTGTGCACGGCCTTGAAGAGATCGGGGCGCAGGTTGGTGACGGCACCCATGAGCAGGCCACCGGCGCTGCCGCCCTCAATGACGAGCCGGTCCTTGCTGGTCCACCTCTCCTTCACCAGGAAGTCGGCGGAGTCGATGAAGTCGGTGAAGGTGTTCATCTTCTTCATGAGCATGCCGTCGTCGTGCCAGGCTTCGCCCATCTCGTTGCCGCCGCGGATGTGGGCCAGGACGTAGACCATGCCCCGGTCCAGCAGGCTCAGGCGGGTGCTGGAGAAGGTGGCGGACATGCCGGCCCCGTAGGAGCCGTAGGCGTAGAGGAACAGGGGGGCGGAGCCATCCCGCTTCACGCCCTTCTTGTAGACCACGGAGAGGGGCACTTTGGCACCATCGCGGGCCGTGGCCCAAAGCCGTTCCGTCGTGTACTGGTTCTTGTCATAGCCGCCCAGGACCTCCATCTGCTTGAGCAGGGTCTGCTTCCCGCTGGCCATGTCGCAGTCGTAGACGCTGGCGGGGGTGACCATGGACTGGTAGCTGAAGCGGAAGGAAGGAGATGTGTACTCCGGCGTCCCGCCCGGGAAGGCCGCGTACACACTCTCGGGGAAGGTGACGTCCCGCCAGGTCTTGAGCTTCACGTCGAAGATGCGGAACCGGTCCAGCCCCTGGTTCTTCTCGCTCACCACGAGGAAATCCCTGAAGGGCTCCAGGCCCTCCAGCAACACGTCGGCGCGGTGGGGCAGGACCTCCTTCCAGTGCTTGGGATCAGGGGTGGCCACGGGTGCCGTCACCAGGCGGAAGTTCTTGGCGCCCTTGTTGGTGCGGATGTAGAACAGGCCTTCCCGGTGTTCCAGATCGTACTTGTGGCCCTTCTCCCGGGGCAGAAGCACCTTGAAGGCGCCCTTGGGGTCCGTGGCCGGCAGGTAGCGAGTCTCCCAGGTATCCGTGGACTGGCTTTCCACCACCAGGAACTTGTGGTCCTTGCTCCGCCCGACGCCAATGCGGTAGAGCTCGTCCTTCTCCTCGAACACGAGCACGGGCTTGCCCGCCATCAGGTCCAGGCGCCAGAGCTGGTCCGAGCGCTTGGTGACCGCATCCTCAGTCACGAAGAAGACGTGCTGGGCATCGCCGGCCCAGGTGAACGAGGTTACCCGCTCGGCCAGGGGCACGCTGACCTTCCCGGTGGCAAGGTCCTTCGTGAACAGGGTGTACTGGCGGAATCCGGTGGCATCCGTGCTGTAGAGAAGGGTGCGGTCGTCGTCACTGACGGTCATGCCGCCCAGGCTCAGGAACTTCAGCCCCTTGGCCAGCTCGTTCTGATCCAGCAGGACCTCCTCCGGGGCCTTCTCGTCGTAGACACCCCCCTGGGCCGCCTTTCGCCGGCACTGGATGGGGTATTGCTTCCCCTCCTCGGTGCGGGAGTAGTAGTAGAAGGCCCCACGGCGGACGGGGACGCTCAGGTCCGTCTGCTTGATGCGGCCCAGCATCTCCTTGTAGAGGGCCTCCGAAAAAGGCTTCAGCCCCGCGGTCACGGCCTCAGTGTAGGTGTTCTCCGCATTCAGGTAGCTCACGACGTCGGGGTTCGTCTTCTCCCGCAGCCAGAACCAGGGGTCATTCACCTTCTCGCCGTGCCAGACAGATACATGCTCGACCTGCTTGGCCGTGGGTGGAACGGGGCCCTGGGCCAGCATGGTCATGGAGGCACTCACGAGGGCCGCCAGGCCCGCGAGGCGGAGGGGATGGGAGGGCATGGCAGGCTCCTGTAGAACACGGTGTCCACCGTACCACGAAAAAACAGGCCCCTCGGTTGAGGGGCCTGGCTGTTAATTGTTTGTCAGGTTCGCGAAAGCCTACTTCTCCTCGAGCGTGGGGATGCGCATTCCGTAGAAGGAGCGCCACACGAAGACGGTGGAGATCAGGAAGAAAACCAGCGACCAGGCATGGGCCACGGCCGGGTTCAGCTCGATGGCCAGCTCCACGGCGAGCAGGCCGAAGAGGGTCGTGAACTTGATGACCGGGTTCAGGGCCACCGAGGAGGTGTCCTTGAAAGGGTCGCCCACGGTGTCGCCCACGACGCAGGCGTCGTGGAGGGCCGTGCCCTTGGCCTTCAGCTCGGTCTCGACGAGCTTCTTCGCGTTGTCCCAGGCGCCACCGGCATTGGCCATGAAGATGGCCTGGTAGAGGCCGAAGACGGCGATGGAGATCAGGTAGCCGATGAAGAAGAAGTGGTTCAGGCAGGCGAAGGCCAGCGTGGAGAAGAACACGGCCAGGAAGATGTTGAACATGCCCTTCTGGGCGTACTGGGTGCAGATCTCCACGACCTTCTTGGAGTCTTCCACGGAGGCCTTGGTGGCGCCCGAATCCAGGTTGATGTTCTGCTTGATGAACTCCACCGCGCGGTAGGCGCCCGTGGCCACGGCCTGGCAGGCCGCGCCGGAGAACCAGAAGATGATGGCGCCGCCGGTGATGATGCCGAGCAGGAAGAGGGGGTTGATGATGGACAGCCCCTCGACCACCTTGGGCACGCCGAACTTGCCGTTCAGCAGCTGGATGATGGAGAAGATCAGGGTGGTGGCGCCCACGACCGCCGTGCCGATGAGCACGGGCTTGGCGGTGGCCTTGAAGGTGTTGCCCGCGCCGTCGTTCTCTTCGAGGTACATCTTGCCGTTCTCGAAGTCGGGCTTGAAGCCGAAGTCCTTCTGGATCTCGGCCTCGATGCCGGGGATGGCTTCGATGGTGGAGAGCTCGTAGACGGACTGGGCGTTGTCGGTCACGGGGCCGTAGGAGTCCACGGCGATGGTGACGGGTCCCATGCCCAGGAAGCCGAAGGCCACCAGACCAAAGGAGAAGATGGCCGGGGCGGCCATGAAGTCACCCAGGCCGAAGGTGGAGACGTAGTAGGCCGCGCCCATGAGGGCGACGATGGTGAGACCCATCCAGTAGGCGGAGAAATAGCCCGCCACCAGACCGGAGATGATGTTGAGGGAGGCGCCGCCCTCCTTGGAGGCCGTGACGACCTCACGGACATGACCTGAGTTCGTGGAGGTGAAGGACTTCACCAGCTCGGGGATCAGGGCGCCGGCCAGGGTGCCGCAGGTGATGATGGTCGAGAGCTTGCACCAGAGGTGGCCGGGCAGGTTGCCGATGAGGAGGTAGGACAGGACGTAGGTGATGACGATCGAGAGGATCGAGGTCAGCCAGACCAGCGTGGTCAGGGGGGTCTCGAAATCGAACTTGCCCAGGGAGCCGAACTTGGCCTTGGACCAGATGCCGTTGATCCAGTAGGAAGCGGCGGAAGTCACGACCATGCCCACGCGCATGACGAAGATCCACACCAGCAGGGCCACCTGGATGTCCTGGTACTTGGGTCCGGCCGTCAGGGGATTGACTGCCAGCAGGATGAAGGTGATCAGGGCCACGCCCGTCACGCCGTAGGTTTCGAAACCGTCCGCCGTGGGGCCGACGGAATCGCCCGCGTTGTCGCCCACGCAGTCGGCGATGACGCCGGGGTTGCGGGCATCGTCTTCCTTGATCTTGAAGACGATCTTCATGAGGTCGGAGCCGATGTCGGCGATCTTGGTGAAGATGCCGCCCGCGATGCGGAGGGCCGCGGCACCCAGGGACTCGCCGATGGCGAAGCCGATGAAGCACGGACCAGCGGCATCACCGGGGATGAAGAGCAGGATCCCGAGCATGAGTAGCAGTTCGACGGAGATGAGCAGCATGCCGATGGACATGCCCGCCTTGAGGGGGATCTCCATGGTCGGGTAGGGCTTGCCGCCCAGGGACGCGAAGGCCGTGCGGGAGTTGGCGAAGGTGTTGATGCGGATGCCGAACCAAGCCACGGCCACGGAGCCCAGGATGCCGACGATCGAGAAGAGCAGGACCACGATCACCTGGCCCCAGCCCATGGGGGTGTGGGAGAGGTATTTGAAGTAGGCGATCATGATGACCGCGATGAAGGCCCAGAGGACCGAGATGAACTTGATCTGCGTGACCAGGTAGGTCTTGCAGGTCTCGTAGATCAGCTCGGAGATCTCCAGCATGGACTTGTGCACGGGCAGGTCCCGGATCTGGGCGTACTGCACGAGGCCGAAGCCGATGCCGAGCAGGCAGATGAAGAGCCCGATCAGCAGCAGGTTATGGCCGGTCATGCCCAGGAAGCTCCCCTGCAGGGCCGGGATCTTCAGGTCGGCCTCGCCGGCCAGGGCCGGACTGGTGCAAAGAAGGGCGAGGGCGGCTGTCATGCCCAGCCTAAAGGCTCGGGTTGACGCCAGGGCGCCAAGCAGGCGTTTCATCGTCTCCATGGTTTTCCTCCAGTTTGGATGCGGGGATGGGGGACTAGGGGTGCGGAAGAAGCAGTAGTCCGGAGTGTCGAGGTGGTCTGCGTTGATGCAACACGAGCCCCCAACCCGGGGGGCGAACCACCAAAGATCATGTTTGGATCGTGGGCAACTCTAGCGTGGAACAGCCCTCCACCGCAAGACCGGCGCCTTTCCGCGGGCCGGATTCCAGCGCACTGCGGGGCCGGGGCGCAGTGTGACCTAGGTCCACGCCTGGGGGCTTGGGATTCCGGGCCCCAGGGAAGATAATCGGGTCCCATATGACCCCGTTCCTCGAAGCCGGTCCCCTGCCCACCTCGGGATCCCTGTTCCATCACCACGCCTTCTTCAAGGAGTCCCCCTATGTCCGTCGCTGAACAGAGCATCGCGGGCGCGGAAGCACGCGGCCACGGCTTCCTGGCGTCCTCGGTCGGCCGCAAGGTCATCATGGCCGCCACCGGCATCGTCCTCTTCGGGTTCGTCACCGTCCACATGATCGGGAACACCCAGGCCTACATGGGCGCCGAGCACTTCAACGCCTACGCCACCTTCCTGCACAGCATGCTGCATGGCGGCGGGATCTGGATCTTCCGCGCCGTGCTGCTGGCCGCCACCGGCCTCCACATCTGGGCCGCCGTGACGCTGACCCTGGACAACCAGGCCGCCCGCCCCGTGGGCTACCGCGCCCAGCAGAGCGTCGCCTCCACCTGGTCCTCCCGCACCATGCGCTGGAGCGGGTTCATTCTCGCGGCCTTCATCGTCTATCACCTGCTGCACCTGACCACCGGCCAGGCGCACCCCAACTTCGACCACGCGAACCCCTACGCCAACTTCGTGAACGGCTTCAAGGTCCCCGCCGCCGCCGGATTCTACATCGTGGCCCAGCTCTGCCTCGGCCTGCACATGTGGCACGGCGTCTGGAGCGTCACCCAGTCCCTGGGCCTGTCCCATCCCCGCTACGACAGCCTGCGGCGCAACTTCGCCACGGGACTGACCCTCCTGGTGGTGGGCGTGAACATCTCCTACCCCATCGCCGTCCTCACCGGCTTCATCCACTGATCCGAAGGAGAGCCATCCATGGAACTCAATTCCCGAATCCCAGACGGCCCCATCGAGAAGAAGTGGGACAAGCACAAGTTCGACCTCAAGCTCGTGAACCCGGCCAACAAGCGCAAGTACAAGGTGCTCGTGGTGGGCTCCGGCCTGGCCGGGGGCGCCGCCGCAGCCTCCCTGGCCGAGCTCGGCTACGAGGTCGAGTGCTTCTGCTACCAGGACAGCCCCCGCCGGGCCCACTCCATCGCAGCCCAGGGCGGCATCAACGCCGCCAAGAACTACCACAATGACGGCGACAGCGTCCGCCGCCTCTTCTACGACACGGTCAAGGGCGGGGACTTCCGCGCCCGCGAGGCCAACGTGCACCGCCTGGCCGAGGTCAGCAACAACATCATCGACCAGTGTGTGGGGCAGGGCGTGCCCTTCGCCCGGGAATACGGCGGGCTGCTGGACAACCGCTCCTTCGGCGGCGCCCAGGTGAGCCGCACCTTCTACGCCCGCGGGCAGACCGGCCAGCAGCTGCTGCTCGGCGCCTACCAGGCCCTGCAGCGGCAGGTGGGCCTCGGCACCGTGAAGATGTTCGCCCGCCATGAGATGCAGGAGCTCATCGTGGTGGACGGCGTGGCCAAGGGCATCGTCACCCGCGACATGATCACGGGCGAGATCAAGTCCCACCTGGCCGATGCGGTCTGCCTCGCCACCGGCGGCTACGGCAACACCATGTATCTGGCCACCTACGCCAAGGGCTGCAATGGCACCGCCATCTGGCGCGCCCACAAGAAGGGCGCGGCCTTCGCCAACCCCTGCTTCACGCAGATCCACCCCACCTGCATCCCCGTCACGGGCGACCACCAGAGCAAGCTCACGCTGATGTCCGAGTCGCTGCGCAACGACGGCCGCATCTGGGTCCCGAAGCGCAAGGAGGACTGCGGCAAGCCCGCCAGCCAGATTCCCGAGGAGGACCGCGACTACTACCTGGAGCGGAAGTACCCCTCCTTCGGCAACCTGGCCCCCCGTGACATCGCCAGCCGCGCCGCCAAGCAGGTTTGCGATGACGGTCGCGGCATCGGCGAGACGGGTCTGGGTGTCTACCTCGACTTCGAAGCAGCCATCAACCGTCTGGGCGCCAACAAGATCGAGGAGAAGTACGGCAACCTCTTCGAGATGTATGAGCGCATCACGGACGAGAACCCCTACAAGACGCCCATGCGCATCTTCCCCGCCACGCACTACACCATGGGCGGCCTCTGGGTGGACTACAACCTGATGAGCACCATCCCCGGCCTCTTCGTGCTGGGCGAGGCCAACTTCTCCGACCACGGCGCCAACCGCCTCGGCGCCTCGGCGCTCATGCAGGGCCTCGCCGACGGCTACTTCGTGATCCCCTACACCATCGGCGGCTACCTGGCCGGCATCAAGCCCGGCACCCGCATCAAGGCCGACGATCCCGCCGTGAAGGCCGCCGAACAGACGACCGCGGAGCGCGTGCAGAAGCTCTTCGCCATCAACGGCAAGGAGACGCCCACCCACTTCCATCGTGAGTTGGGCAAGGTGATGTGGGAGTTCTGCGGCATGGGCCGCAACGAGGCCGGGCTCAAGAAGGCGCTCCAGAGGATTCCCGAGATCCGCGAGGAGTTCTGGAAGAACCTCCGCATTCCCGGCATCGGCGGTGAAGTGAACCAGTCCCTCGAACTGGCCGGCCGCGTGGCCGACTTCCTCGAGATCGGCGAGCTCATGTGCCTGGATGCCCTCGAGCGCCGCGAATCCTGCGGCGGCCACTTCCGCGAGGAATGGCAGACCGAGGAGGGCGAGGCTCTCCGCGACGACGAGAACTTCTGCCACGTGGCCGCCTGGGAATACAAGGGTGAGGGCCAGACGCCGGTGCGCCACACCGAGCAGCTGACCTTCGAGAACGTCCACCTCGCGACCCGTAGCTACAAGTGAGGAACTGAGCCATGGCCAAGCACATCAATCTCACCCTGCACGTGTGGCGGCAGAAGAACACCAAATGCGACGGCAAGTTCGTCGAATACCCCGCCGAAAACATCAGCCCCGACATGTCCTTCCTGGAGATGCTCGATGTGGTGAACGAGGGCCTCATCCGCAAGGGCGAGGAACCCATCACCTTCGACCACGACTGCCGCGAAGGCATCTGCGGCCAGTGCGGCATGGTCATCAACGGCCGCCCCCATGGGCCCAAGGAGCGCACCACCACCTGCCAGCTGCACATGCGCAGCTTCAAGGACGGCGAGAGCATCACCCTCGAACCCTGGCGCGCCGAGGCCTTCCCGGTGCTCAAGGACCTGATGGTGGATCGCGGCGCCTTCGACCGCATCATCGCCGCAGGCGGCTTCATCAGCGCCCCCACGGGGAGCCCGCAGGACGCCAACGCCCTGCCCATCCCCAAGGAGAACGCCGACCTCGCCATGGATGCCGCCGCCTGCATCGGCTGCGCCGCCTGCGTGGCCGCCTGCCCCAACGCCAGCGCCATGCTCTTCGTGTCCGCGAAGATCAGCCAGCTGGCGCTGCTGCCCCAGGGCCAGCCCGAGCGCTACATCCGCGTCCGCGACATGGTCGCCCAGATGGACGCCGAGGAGTTCGGCACCTGCACCAACCACAGCGAGTGCGAAGCCGCCTGCCCCAAGGGCATCAAGATGGAGAACATCGCGCGCATGAACCGCGACTTCATCAAGGCCAGCCTCACCTACCGTCCCGCCACCAGCGGCGGCGGTGCCGGCTGAGCTTGGCCCGATCCACGAAAACGCCCGGCATTCGCCGGGCTTTTTTTTGGCTCTTCCGGGACATCAGGGACACGAGAAAACCAACCGCGAATGACGCGAATCGCCCTTCGGGCGCGCGAATGGTGAATGGGCATTCCCCGGGCACGGGGCGGCTAAGCCTCTGCGTCTTCGCGCCCATTCGCGTCATTTGCGGTTGCTTGGCAGTTCCCTTTTCACGAGTTCCGCCAGCCCCACGGTCGTGTTGGCTGCCGGGTCGTCCAGCACGGCTTCCAGGAGCCGCTTCTGCAGCTCTCCCAGCCATGGACCGCCGGGGCGGCCTGCCAAGGCCATCAGGGCGGCGCCATCCAGGGCAAGGTCTCGCACGCTGAGGGGCGGCCGCGCCGCGAGCAGGGCCTCCAGCCGGGCCATCAGGGCCTGGTGCTCCGCCTGTCGCAGGTCCCAATCCAGGCCCTTGGCCCGCTGGTCCGCCACCCGGAAGGCAGCCCACCGCCCCAGCTCCAGCCCATCGGCGTCCAGCCGCCCCAGCAGTCGCCGGCAGGCGGCATCGCCCCAGGCTCCGGTGGGGTGGGTGCCGTGATGGCGGATGAGGGCCAAGGCCGCCTTGCGCAGGGCATGGCTGGCCTTCAACCGCTCGAAGATCCCCTCGGCGAGTTCCAGGGACCTGGCCTCGTGGCCGTAGAAATGGACCTCGCCATCGGCCCCGACGCTGCGCGCGCCGGGTTTGCCTGCGTCATGCAGCAGGGCCGCCCAGCGCTGGAACGGCTCGGCCGGCACGAAGCGGACCACCTCCAGGGTGTGGCGCCAGACGTCGTGGGCATGGTGGCGGTTCTGGCCGCAGCCCACCATGGCCCGCAGCTCCGGCAGCCACAGATCCAGAAGCCTGCTCTCCGCCAGGAGCGCCAGGCCCCGCTGGGGCTCGAGGCCCCGCAGCAGTTTGTCCAGCTCCACGAAGACGCGCTCCACGGCCACCTTGCGGGCCACCTCCAGCCGCTCGGGGATGGCCGCCAGGGTGGCAGGCTCCACCTCGAAGCCCAGCTGGGCGGCGAAGCGGCAGGCCCGCAGGGGACGGAGCCCATCCTCGGCGAAACGCTTCAGGGGATCCCCCACCGCCCGGATCACCCCCGCCTTCAGGTCCCCCCGGCCGCCGAAGGGATCCACGAGGTCACCACCGCCCACCGGCAGGGCCATGGCATTGATGGTGAAGTCCCGCCTCGACAGATCCTCCGTCAGGTCGACTCCGAGCCGCACCGATTCCGGCCGCCGACCGTCCAGGTAGTCTCCGTCGCTGCGGAAGGTGGTCACCTCCACGGGGCGGTCCTCCAGGATCACCGTCACCGTGCCGTGCTGCAGCCCCGTGGGGATCACCTTCATGCCGGCGGCCTGGGCCCGCGCCATCACGGTCCGGGGCAGCAGCCGCGTGGCCAGATCCCAGTCGGCGTGGGGCCGGCCGAGCAGCTCATCCCGGACCGCGCCACCCACGACCACCAGCTCCGCCCCGGGGCCCAGGGCCTCCTGGAGGCGCAGCAGCGGCGGCCAGGTCAATCCGCACCCTCGGCGAGGCGGGCCAGGGCCCTGCCCTCCACCCGGCAGGTGAGCCAGGACCGCATGATCTTCGCGCCATGGGCCTCGTAGAACTCGATGGCTGGCGTGTTCCAGTCCAGCACCTGCCAGACGAAGCGGGTCCAGCCCCCCTTCACCGCGAGGGCCGCCAGGTGCTTCAGCAGGGCCTTGCCGATGCCGTGGCCCCGGAAGGCCGGGCGCACGAAGAGGTCCTCCAGGTAGATCCCGGGCTTGCCCTCCCAGGTGCTGAAGTTCAGGAACCAGAGGCAGAAGCCGGCGGGCTGACCCGCCCACTCGGCCATGGTCACCTTGACCAGGGGGTGCTCGGAGAAGGCGTGCCGGAGGATGTCGGCCTCGGTGGCAATGGCCGCCTCCGGATCCCGTTCGTACTCCGCCAGTTCGCGGATGTACTGCAGGATCAGGGGGGCATCGGCGGGCACGGCGGGACGGAGGATCAGCATGGGTCTATGCTAACCCGATGGACCAAGACACCGCCCTGCGCCTGTACGAGGCCATGCTGCTCACCCGCCTGACCGAGGAACGCCTGGTGAAGCTCTTCCGCCAGGGGCACACCCTCGGCAGCGTGTACCGCAGCCTGGGCCAGGAGGCCACCGCCTGCGCCACCGCCATGGCCCTGGGACCCGAGGACGTCATCGCCCCCCTCATCCGCAACCTGGGCTCGATGTTCGTCCGCGGGGTCACCCCCCGAGAGATCTTCCTTCAGTATCTGGGCCGCGCCCCCGGCCCCACCGGCGGACGCGAGCACAACAACCATTTCGGGTCCGTGGAGCGGGGCATCATCGCCCCCACCTCCATGCTCGGGGCCCTCATTCCGGTGATGGCTGGCGTGGCCCTCTCCTTCCGGCAGAAGGGCGAGCGGCGGGTGGCCATGACCTGGATCGGGGATGGCGGGAGCTCCACCGGCGCCTTCTACGAGGGCCTGAACTTCGCCGTGGTGCAGAAGCTGCCTCTCATCGTGGTGGGCGAATCCAACGGCTACGCCTTCTCCACGCCTCCGGACCGGCAGATGGCCGGCCGCATGTCCCAGCGCTCCCAGGGGGCCTTCACCCTGACCGTGGACGGCAATGACGCCGCGGCGGTCTACGAAGCCACCGCCCAGGCCCGGCAGCGCTGCCTCGAGGGCAAGGGCCCCGCCTTCCTGGTCTGCGAGACCTTCCGCCGGGCGGGTCATGCCGAACACGACGACCAGCGCTACGTGGATCCGGCGGTCCTGGCCGAATGGACCGCCAAGGATCCCCTGCCCCGCTTCGAAGCCTGGATGGGCCTGCGGGGCTGGACCCTGGATCCCAGCCTCGCCAGCCGACTGGAGGCCAAGCTCCTGGCGACCGCCGAAACCGCGCTGGAGGCCCCCTGGCCCGACCCGGGCACCCTGGCGCAGGGAGTGCACTCGAGCTGATGATCAAGATTAAGCCGCCCTTCGCCCCCCCCCGATAAGGGCTCATTACGGGGTGGTTCATGAGCATCGGAAAAGTTCTCGACGATCTGCGCATGCGGGGAAAGTTCAATCTGCTCCTCGCCATCCAGACCCTGGCCCTGATCCTGGTGGGCGGGCTGGGCTGGGCCTCGGTCAACAACCTGCAGCAGGGACAGAAGGACCTCGCCTCGAACCTCTCCAAAACCGTCATCCTGTCCCGGGTGCTCAACGGCATGAACGTGTTCCGCACGGTCCACGTCAGCATGATCGGCGGCTCGGCGGACCCCGCCTACGTCACCATGCGGCAGGGCGTGATGAAGAAGTACGGGGAGGGGCTCGAGAAGGATCTGGCTGACGCCAAGGCCCTGACCTGGTCCCCGGATGACCGGGCGGTCCTCGATGAGGCCATCGAGGCCTTCCGCAAGTACGACGCCGGGTTCCCCGCCCTGCTGGCCCAGGCCCAGGCGGACCGTTCGGCCCAGGCCACCTCCCGCCTGATGGAAGGCAACGTGGAGACCATGCGCGTCGCCCGCGACCGCGTGCTGAAGCTCCAGAAGGCCGCCGAAACCGCCGCGGAGAAGGCCATCAAGGAAGACCAGGCCCAGTCGGCCACCGCGAAGGCCTGGATCGCCGGCCTCGGCCTGGCCGCCGTCCTGGCGGGCGCCCTCCTGAGCCGGACCATCGGCTCGAGGGTGGGCCGGAAGGCCCACGACATCGAGGTGATCATGGGCGCGGTGGCCAAGGGCGATCTGACCCAGACACCCAAGGTCCACGGCAAGGACGAGCTGGCCCAGGTGGCCTCCGGGCTCTCGCAGGTCATCCAGGGCCTGCGCTCGGACATCCAGGCCATCGCCCAGTCCGCGGAGGGCACCGCCTCCAGCGCCACCGAGCTCTCCGCCACGACGGAGCAGGTCAACCGTACCACCGAAGAGCTCCGCCGCAGCACGGAGCAGGAACGCCTGGCCATGGAGCGGTCCTCCGCCGCCCTGGAGGAGATGAACGCCAACATCCAGCAGGTGAAGCAGAGCACCCTGCGCGCCGAGGAACTGGCCGCCCGGTCCCAGGAGGCAGGCCAGCAGGGACTGACGGCCGTCAAGGACACGGGCCGCGCCATGGAGGCCATCGAGGAGAGCTCCTCCAAGGTGAACCGGATCATCACGGTGATCACGGACATCGCCCGCCAGACCAACCTCCTGTCCCTGAACGCCGCCATCGAGGCGGCCAAGGCCGGGGCCATGGGCAAGGGTTTCGCCGTGGTGGCCGAGGAGGTCCGGAAGCTGGCCGAGCGCAGCGGCACCGCGGCCAAGGAGATCACGGCGCTCATCCAGGAGAGCACCGACCGCGTGGGCCTCGGTACCGAATCCGTCAAGGAGGCCTCCCGGAGCCTGGAGCGCATCGAGGGCCACGTGCGGGAGAACGCCGGCCAGCTGAAGGAGATCGCCAACGCCATGGACGAGCAGGGCCGCGCCAGTGAAGAGGTGGTCCAGGCCATGGAATCCGCCACCCAGATGGTGGAGCGCAACGCCTCGGCGGCCACCCAGCTCTCCGCCACGGTGCAGGAGACGGCCCGGACGACGGAGGAGCTGGCTGGTTTAGCCAATCAGTTGCAGGCACTTACGCGTCGCTTCAAGCTTTCATGACGACCACAATATCGACAATGCGGCATTGGTCACGTGGTCAGACCGGTAGACTACTCCTGTCATGGGGGAAATCGTGTTCGTTCTCGTTCTGAATGCCGGCTCGTCGAGCCTCAAGTTCAATCTCTTCGACATGGGGAAGGAGACGTCCATCGCCGAGGGCATGGCGGAGCGCATCGGCCTGGCCGACGGCAACCTGACCTTCACCTTCGAGAACGACAAGCACAGGGAGGCCCTGCCCCTTCCCACCCACCGCGAGGCCCTGAACGCGATCATCGAGCGCCTGAAGGCCGTGGTCCTCCACGACACCCCGATCCACGCCGTGGGTCACCGGGTGGTCCACGGGGGGCCGAAGTACGGTGACTCCCTGATCGTGACCGACGAGGTGCTCGCCGACATCGACACCTTCGCGATGTACGCGCCCCTCCACAACCCCGCCAACGCCCTGGGCATCCGCGTGGCCCGGGAGGCCTTCCCCGACGTGCCGCACGTCGCGGTCTTCGATACGGCCTTCCACCACAACATCCCCGACCACGCCCGCACCTACGGCATCCCCTACGAGCTGAGCCAGAAGTACGGCATCCGCCGCTATGGCTTCCACGGGTCCAGCCACTCCTACGTGGCCGCCCGCACCGCCATCCTGCTCTGCCGCCCCCTCCGCGCCCTCAAGATCGTCACCTGCCACATCGGCAACGGAACCAGCATCTGCGCCGTCCACAACGGCCGGAGCGTGGACACCAGCATGGGCATGACCCCCCTCCAGGGCGTCATCATGGGCACCCGCTGCGGCACCATCGACCCCAGCGTCGTGGAGATGCTCATGGAATACGAGCACCTCGACTACAACGGCATCACCGACCTGCTGAACAAGAAGTCGGGTCTGCTGGGCATCTCCGGCGTCTCCTCAGACTTCCGGGAGATCGAACTGGCCGCCGATGCCGGCAACGACCGGGCCCGCCTCGCCCGCGACCTCCTGACCTACAACGTGCGCCAGTACATCGGCGCCTACGCGACGGTCCTCGATGGCGTGGACGCCATCACCTTCACGGCGGGCATCGGCACCCACAGCACCTTCGTCCGGGCCAAGGTCTGCAGCAAGCTCAGCTTCCTGGGCGTGAAGCTCGACCCCGAAGCCAACGAGCACGGCACCGGTGAGCGCATCATCAGCACGCCGGATTCCCGCGTGGTGGTGACGGTCGTCCCCACCAACGAGGAGCTGATGATCGCCCGGGAGACCGTGCGGTAGGATTTTCCCACTCACGAAAAGCGGCCCCCAGTCGGGGGCCGCTTCCATCTGACCCCAATGCTGGCCGTTCCCCGGTTCCAGGCCGGGACTGGCCGATGCGAGGGGGCCGGTGGCCGAATCCCGGGCGGGGCCGCCTCTAAACGGCATCAGACTCTGTCCCGTAGTCTTCACATCATCCCGGCAAGTCCGGCGTCTTTCCCATCTGGGGGTTCCATGCAGAAGCGATGGGTCATCCTGTCCGTGGCCGGCGCGGCCGTGGCGGCTGGTATGTTCTTCACTTTGAAGGGCAGCGACGGCAAGTCCAAAAAGGCCGAGGCCAACACCCCCTTCCGCCTGGGCAAGGTCCAGGCCGAGGATCTGCAGGTGAGCGTCCGCGAAGTGGGCGTGGTGGACCCCCTCACCAAGGTGGACGTCAAATCCACGGTATCCGGGCGCATCGTCGGGCTGAAGGTCCGCGAAGGAGCCCTGGTGAGGGCCGGGGAGATGCTCGCCGAGGTCGAGCCGGACGTGAACCAGGCCCAGACCCTCTCGGACGTCCAGGGCAGCGTGTCCCAGGCGCGGGTGAGCTTCAAGAACGCCGAGCGGGATTTCAACCAGCAGGCGGAGCTGTTCAAGGCCGGACTCATCTCCGACCAGACCTTCCGCGGGGCGAGGACCGCCCGCGACCTGGCCGAGGAGGCCTACAAGAGCGCCCAGACCCGCTACCAGATCGTCGAGGACCGGGGCATTCCCATCAGCGGCAACGCCTCCACCCAGCTGGCCCGCGTGACGGCCCCCATGAATGGCGTGGTCATCAAGAAGGGCGTGGAACTGGGTGACACCATCACCTCCGGCGTCAGCTCCTTCAACGCCGGCACCGTGGTCTTCACCGTGGCGGACCTGAAGTCGCTCATCGTGAAGGTGAACCTCAACGAGGTGGACATCGCCAAGGTCAGAGTCGGACAGCCCGTCCGCATCACCCTGGACGCCTACCCCCAGCGGGCCTTCACCGGCAAAGTGCGCTTCGTGGCACCGGCCGCCGACCTGGTGGAAAAGATCAAGGTCTTCAAGGTGGAGGTCGCCCTGGACGAGCTCACCGACGACTTCAAAACCGGCATGAGCGCCAATGTGGAGATCCTGGGCGAGAAGCGGGACAAGGCCGTGAGCGTGCCCCTGGAGGCCCTGCAGCGCCGGGATGGCCAGACCGTGGTGTACCGGCTGAAGGAGAACCTCCCGCCCCAGGACATCGCCAAGGCCAAGGACGGGCTCACGGGACGCGGCAAGTTCATCTGGCTGGCCGACCACTGGAAGGAATACTTCGACGTCGTCTCCGTCAAGGCCGGCATCGCCACCCTGGAGCGCGTGGAGATCCTCTCGGGCCTCAAGGCCAACGACCAGGTCAGCCTGGAAGATCCCAGCAAGAAGAAGGTCGAGAAGGACGATGAGAACAATTGATGCCCCATGGGGGGACCGCCTGCTCGCTCTGCTCGCGATGTCCCCCCACACCCCCGCCCTTCGGTCGGCATCCGCCTCCCTCAGTGCCATTGCTCCCTCAAGGGATGTCCCATGAACCCCATCATCCAGACCGAGGCGCTCACCAAGGTCTACGGCGCCAACGGCGCGGCGGTACATGCCCTGCGCGGCATCGACCTCACCGTCGAGAAGGGCGAGTTCGTGGCCCTCATCGGCCCCTCGGGCTCCGGCAAGTCCACCCTCATGGCCATCCTGGGCTGCCTGGACCTGCCCACCGAGGGCACCTACACGCTGGATGGCCGCCAGGTCCAGGGACTGTCCGGAGGCGAGCTGGCGCGCATCCGCAACGAGAAGGTCGGTTTCGTCTTCCAAAGCTACAACCTGCTTCCCAAGGCCAGCATCGTCCGCAACGTGGAACTGCCCATGCTCTATGCGGGCGTCGGCCGCAGGGAACGCCGTGAGCGGGCCTTGGCCCTGCTCGAGAAGGTGGGCATCGCCGACAAGGCGGACAAGCTGCCGGCGACGCTCTCCGGGGGCCAGAAGCAGCGCGTGGCCGTGGCCCGGGCACTGGCCAACGAGCCGGCCCTGCTGCTGGCGGACGAGCCCACGGGCGCCCTCGACTCGAAAACCGGCGCCGAAGTGCTCGACCTCTTCCGCGAGCTGCACAGCCAGGGCAACACCCTGCTCCTGGTCACCCACGACCCTTCCATCGCCGCCCTCGCGGAGCGTCGCGTCGAGATTCGCGACGGACTGATCGCGGTGGCCGGCGAAGCCGTGATGGGTGGCGAGAGGGAGGACTCGATGTCCTCCCACGAGCCGGGCACCCATCCGGCTGAGCATCACCTCGGAGTGGGTCGATGACCTCCGGCGCCTTCCGCGAGCGGCTGTTCGGGGCCTGGGTGGAGATCCGCGAGAACCTGGGCCGCTCGGTGCTGCAGGCCCTCGGCGTGCTGCTGGGCGTGGCCTCGGTGCTGGGCGGGTTCTCCATCTCGGACAGCCAGCGCAAGCGGGCCGATGAGATGTTCGTGAAGATGGGCGGCCTCGACAAGCTGAACGTGCAGCCCCGTGCCGCCATCAAGGACGGCCGCCCCACGGCCCTCCAGCAGGCCAATCTCGGCCTCCGCGACGCGGATGCGGTGGGCGGAGAGGCCCTCAAGTCCGACGCCATCCAGGGCGTGAGCCGACAGAAGAACACCCGATCGCGGATCGTGTCCGCCTATGCGGACCAGGACCGGCAAGTGAGCGGCATCGGCGGCGACTTCATCCCCGCCAACGGCTATGGCATCGCCCAGGGCCGGGGCTTCTCGAACACGGAGATGGAAACCGGGGCTGCGGTGGTCGTCCTGGGGACCGAGGCCGCGAACACCTTCTTCCCGAAGGGTGATGCCCTGGGACAATCCATGCGCATCGGCGACGTCCCGGTCACCGTCATCGGCACCTTCCAGGAGCGGGTCTTCCGCTTCCGCGAGAACCAGGGCAACCAGTTCTGGTGGCGCAACCGCATCATCGCAGTGCCCGCGAATCTGGTGCAGCGCCGCATGAACGGGGATGCCTACCGCCGGGTGGACCGCGTCACCTTCCGGATCCCCGACATGAACGCCATGAGCGGCTTCGCCCAGCAGCTCAAGAACCTCGTGAAATCCAATCACCGCCTCCAGGAGGACTTCCGCCTGGACGACGTGGCCGCACGGGTCCGCCGGCGGCAGAGCCAGGGCAGCGTCTACGACATCATCTTCATGCTCTCGGGCGTGCTGGCCCTGGTGGGCGGCGGCATCGTGAACGTGAACATCCAGATGGCCAGCCTCAAGGAGCGGGTGCGCGAGGTCGGCGTGAAGATGGCCATCGGTGCTTCGGGCCGGGAGATCTTCAAGGGCTTCATGACCGAGGCCCTTCTCCTCACGGCCCTCGGCGGGGCCGCCGGGCTGGTGCTGGGCATCGGTTTCTCCTGGATCATCACCGCCAGCATCGGAATTCCGCTCTTCATGACGCCCGCCAGCTTCGTCTGGGCCTACGGCCTGGCCGCCGCCTTCGGTTTCCTCTTCGCGCTCTACCCGGCGTGGAAGGCCAGTCGATTGTCTCCTATGGAGGCCCTGCGCTATGAGTAGCCTCCGTTCTCCCCGGTTGATGATTCGCTCCCTGTGGGGCCCCGCGCCGCAGGCGACATTCAGTCGCCTGCTCTGCGACCCACATGGTCGCGAGGAAGCCCTCCGCTATGAGTGATCAGGCCCTCATCCTGCGATCCCCCGGCCCTTCGCTGCTCAACGGCGAAGCCCCCGCCCCGGCCGCGCGGGCCCGCGGCTTCTCCTTCGGCATGTTCTGGGAGGTCGTCCGCACGGGTCTGGTGGAGCTCTGGGCCCACAAGGTGCGCAGCCTGCTCACGCTCACCCTGCTCATGCTGGGGGTCTTCGCGCTGGTAGTGATGACCTCGGTGCTAGACGGCGTCATGGACAAGATCAGCACCGGCTTTGCCGGCATGAGCTGGGACGGCACCGTCCGCATCGCGCCCAAGACCCCAGAGACCGGCGAGGAGCGCAAGCGCTTCAACATGAGCCCCGGGCTCCGCTACGAGGACCTCAGCCGCCTGAACGCACCCAACCCCAAGGTCCTGGCCTTCCTCCCCCGCGCGCAGAAGACCGTCACGGTGCGGGTCCTGGGCGACACGGAGCGCATCTTCGTGAACGGCGTGTCACCGGACTACGCGCAGTGGATGAACCGGCCCATCGGCATCGGCCGCGGGCTCACGGAGGACGACCAGCGCCGCCGCTCCACGGTCGCCGTGGTGGGGGCGACGCTGGCCACCAAGCTCTTCGGCGGGGCCGATCCCGTGGGGCGCGACCTGGTGGTGGACGGCGTTCCCTTCCGCATCGTCGGCGTCCAGGCACCCGGGCAGATCTTCAACGACGAAAACTATTTCGACGCCAACGGGATCCTGATTCCGCTGGAGACGTTCATGGACCGCATGGACCCGACCCACAAGCTGGCCCAGATCACCGTGAAGCTGCGACGTCCCGAGGACATGGGCGAGGTCTCCGCCATGCTGCTGGGCCGCGTGCGGCAGGCCCACCACGGCATCGAGGATGCCGAGGTGGTGGACCTGGACGCCGAGGCCGCCAAGGGCTACCAGAACTTCCTGGAGCAGATGCGGGGCTGGCAGATCGTGCTGCTGAGCCTGGCGGGCACGGTGCTCCTGGTGGGCGGCGTGGGCGTGCTCTCGGTCATGCTCATCAGCTTCAGCGACCGTCGCTTCGAGATCGGCCTGAGGAAGGCCCTCGGGGCCTCCGACCAGGAGATCTTCATCCAGTTCCTGCTGGAGGCCGTGGTGCTGGCCGCCATCGGCGCCCTGCTCGGCACGGTGTCGGGCGCCCTGCTCTGCCAGGCCCTCTCCGCCAGCTTCCCCTATGGCCTCGTGGTGAATCCCCTCGGCCTGCTCACCGCCTGGATCGTCGCGCTCACCCTGGCCCTGGTCTTCGGCCTCTACCCGGCCTTCCGCGCCATGCGACTGAGCCCCATGGAGGCCATGCGGTAATCTGCTTGGATGGCCGATCCCATCCAAGTCACCGCCTCCGTCCGCGTTCCGGGCGACGCCATCCGCTTCAAGGCGGTGCGGGCCGGCGGCGCGGGCGGCCAGAACGTGAACAAGGTCTCCTCCAAGGTGGAGCTGCGCATCGACCTGGCGGCCATCGAGGGCCTGCCCGAAGATGCGCTGGTCCGCCTGCGCGACGCCCAGCGCAACCGGCTGGATGCTGAAGGCCTCTGGATCGTCGTCAGCGACAAGACCCGGGACCAGCTCAAGAACCTGGATGACGCCCGGGAGAAGGCCGCCGAGGCCATCCGGGCGGCTCTGGTGCGGCCCATTCCCAGGCGTGCCACCAAGCCCACCCGGGGCTCGAAGGAGCGGCGGCTGGAATCCAAGAAGCGGGCCTCGGCCGTCAAGCGCCAGCGGAGCGGCCCCATCGAGTAACCTGGGATTCCCTTCCCGGAGTCGCCATGGCCGCGCCCCAGACCTACGCCAACCACCGCCGCATCGAGCCGCTGCAGCACCTCATCCTCACGCCGATCCTCCTGATCACCTGGATCGCCACCATCTGGCAGGCCATCAAGCACCCGAACCTCCACACCATCTGGATGGCCGTGCTCGGCTTCGCCCTCCTCCTGCTCGCCATGCAGGTGCGGAGCTACGCCCTGAAGGTCCAGGACCGGGTGATCCGCCTGGAGGAGACCCTGCGCATGCAGCGCCTCCTCCCCGCCGACCTGGCGGGGCGCATCGGCGAGCTCGGCCCCAGGCAGTTCGTCGGACTGCGCTTCGCCGCGGATGCCGAGCTGGCGGACCGGGTCCGCGAGGCCCTGGATGAGCCCCTGGATGGCGAGGCCATCAAGAAGCGCATCCAGGTCTGGCGGCCGGATACCTTCCGGGTCTGAGCCGCCTATACGACCAAGGCCTCTCCGTCAAAGGTAGGAGGCGGCATAAGGGGCCGTAACGGAATGGCTGTCCCTATCGTGGTCATTCCGTAACGGCCCCTAATCAGTCGCGGACGTAGTGGCAGGTGTACCCGCCGGGGTTCTTGACCAGGTAGTCCTGGTGATACTCCTCAGCCCTCCACCACGGGCCCGCGGCCGTGATCTCGGTGACGAGGGGCCGCTTCCACTTGCCGCTGGCATCCACCTCGGCCTTCACCCGCACAGCGGTCTGCCGCTGGGCCTCGGAATGGAAGAAGATCGCACTGCGGTAGGACGAGCCCATGTCGTTGCCCTGGCGGTTCAGCGTCGTGGGATCGTGCATGCGGAAGAAGAAGCGCAGCAGGGCCTCATAGGTGGTCTTGGTGGGGTCGAAGCGGATCAACACGGCCTCCGCGTGCCCCTCGTGGTTCTGGTAGGTGGCATTCGCCACGCTGCCACCCGTGTAGCCCACCTCGGTCTTGATCACGCCGGGCTGCTTGCGGATGAGGTCCTCCATGCCCCAGAAGCAGCCGCCAGCGAGGGTGGCGATTTCCTCCTTCGGCGCAGGTGCGGCCTTGCCGAACAGGGGCAGAAAGGCGCCCAGGCCCTCCTTGTCGAGGTCTTCGACCGGCACGAAGCGCAGGGACGCGCTGTTGATGCAATAGCGAAGGCCGCCCCGGTCCCGGGGCCCGTCATCGAAGACATGCCCCAGGTGGGAATCCGCGTCTTTGGACCGGACTTCCGTGCGGATCATCCCGAGGGAGCCGTCCTTCTTCTCCACCACGTCCTCGGCCGCGATGGGCTTCGTGAAGCTGGGCCAGCCGCACCCGGAGTCGAACTTGTCCTTGGAGGTGAAGAGGGGCTTCCCGCTGACGATGTCCACATAGACGCCGTCCCGGTGCTCGTTCCAGTACTCGTTGCGGAAGGGCGGCTCGGTGCCGGCCTCCTGGGTCACGTGGTACTGCATGGGCGTGAGCTTCTGCTTCAGGTCGGCGGGGCTGGGCTTCTTGGGGTCGGTCACCTTTTCCTCGTGGGGAGTCGGGGCTGTCGCGCGCGCGGGCCCGTGGGTGGTGGTGAGGGCGAACCCGAAGCCCGCCAGGGCCACGGTGAGGGCGACGCCGCCCCAGAACATGCGTGTTCGCATGGATCGCCTCCTTTGTAACCTTTGGATGCATCAATGGGGCTGAATGGTACACCGAAGACGAGCACACCCCAGGCGCCCCGGCCCGAGGGCGGGGTGCCTGGGGTGCCGTGGTTCGGGTCGCTACTTCGGGGCCAGCACGAAGGCCCGGACGAAACTGGCGTCGTACTGGGACTGGCGGGACCAGCCGTCCGTGGCCATGGCGGCCACATAGAGGTTCTCGCTGAACCCGGCCACCGGGCACCCGCCCGGTACACAGCCGCCCGGGAGGTTGTCGTTGAGCAGGTGGTCCACGGTGCGGGAGACGCTGAAGGAGCCGCCGCCCACGTCGCCGCCGCTGCTGTAGACGCTGCTCACGCCGCGCACGACTCCGAAGCTGTAGGTGGCGAAGCCGTGGGGATGGCTGGCCTGCCAGGCCAGGGTCACGGAGTCTCCATGGCCATACTTCAGGACGCCACAGCAGGGGTCGGCGACGACCCCGCCGATGGCCGGCGGAGCGATGGAGGCGCCGCAGGTCTCGTTGTTCACGTGGAGGGTGATGACCATGGTGTTCCCCGCCACCAGGCCCAGGGTGGACGCGTCCACCGTGTGGATGGTGCCGCTGAGATCCGTGGACGTGGGCACGAAGTAGCGGATGCCCTTGGCGCCGATGTTGACGGGATTGCCCGCCGTGTCGAAGAGCTCGACCCGCACCTGGACCTTGCCGTCCAGGACGGGGGTTCCGTCTGCGGCCACGGTGTTGAACTTGCCGCTGGTGGTGTCCTCCACCGCATCGGGGATGCTCCACTGGCCCAGGGGCGGAATCGAGGGCGGGATCTCGAACAGGTTGCCTTCGGCTCCCACCGTGGTGGGTCCCAGGGGATAGGCGTCCAGCACCAGGTCCGTGCCGATCATGTGGGCGTAGTGGCGGCTGATGGGGCCGAACAGGTGTTTGTAGGCGGCATCCGGTTCCGCATCGCGCTTCCAGGAGAGCCGGTAGTACTTCACGCCGAGACTGTCCCGAAGGGAGTTGTCGAATTCGAGCCGGGGCCGCAGGAGCCCGCCCCAGGGGGCGTCCCCATCCGTGAGGCCCAGGTTGAAGGAGGTGGAGACACCCAGGGCCTGGCCCGTGCCGTGGATGCGACTCAAGGGGAAATTGCCGATGGCCATGAAGAGCACCCAGTTGTCGCCGGCGATGACGGGCGGGCAAGGCGAGCAGGTGATGGCCAGGGGATGTGAGGTGTAGAGGCTGACTTCGGTGCCGCAGGCGTAGTCCCACCACGTGTAGCAGGCGATGGGCGTGGGGGCGTAGATGGTGATGTCGAAAAATCCAAAGAGACGCTGCGTGGCCTTGAAGTAAAGATCAGGCTGATCGGGGTTGAGGAAGCCCTTGAAGATGTAGGTGCGGAAATGGCCGCAGTCATCTGTATAGGCCGTGCCGATGCGCCGCGTGGTGACGAACCGCGGATAGAACCAGCACAGGATGGGGCGGATGAGGATGGCGTTGTCGATGAGGGACTGCCGGAAGGCCTGGTCGCTGCCGCTCATGGCCATGAAGCGCAGCGTGCTGGAACCGGAAGCCTCGTGCAGGGCGGTGATGGCGGTGGCATCCACACGGTGGGTCTCCGCGGCTTTCAGTGCGAAGGGTGCGGGATCAGGACCCGGGCCAGGGCGCGGTCCCGGGAAAGGCCCCGGAAGCGGCCCGATGCCGGGAATGAACTCCGGCGGGGGATCAGGCATGGGGATGGGGTTCACCAGCACATCCCGCAGCCGGTCAATGATGTCTTTCGGAAGCTTGGGGATGAGGATCCAGATGGGATCCACTTCGTAGATCTCCACCGTGGCCTGGCACACCGGCAGATCCACGGTGATGCCATCGCGGACCACCCGCTTCTGGAGCGTTCCCTTCACGAGGCAGAGCCCCAGAAGCCAGTTGCGCCAGATGTCGGGGTTGATGGGCAAATCCACCTTCAGCCGGGCATCCTCCATGCCCACGCGCAGGTGCCGCTCCTGCGCTCCCCGGCGCAGGAGTTCTTCGAGGCTGGGGAGCTTGTCGTCGGTCGCGGGGCCGACCAGCAACCGGAGGCCGGTGGGCGCACTGCCGAGGTTCACCTCGAAGGAGGTCTGGCCCTTGGCGTCGATGGCGCCCTGCCCCAGGAAGCGACCCCCCGGGGAGAAGGCGTAGGCTGCCGTCGCTGGTCGGCGGTCCGAGCCTTGGGATTCGAGAAGGGGGGCGCTGAGCAGCAGGCTCACGCTCCGGGTCGATGTCTGCTTTGCCATGGGAACTCCTTGCGTCCGGAAAGGGTGGAAACGCAGGGATTCCATGGCAATCGATGGGCCAAATCAATTCACTCGAGTCAAGCCCTGTCTATGCTTGAAATGTAAAATTAAGGCATTTATAAGCATTAGTCATTCAATGACCCAGGCCCCGGACAGAACCCTGAGCTAACCCCCTGATCCCAGGACAGTCCCCTGGCGTCGTCGGGTGGGTTCGATCCGCCCCAGGGGGTGGTCCGGCCCGCCCTAGGTCCGCAGGTAGGGCTTGTACTCCATGTCCTCGCGCAGGATGTGGTTCGTGAGCCAGTCCGCCAGGAACCGGACGACGGCCTTGTGGCTGACATGGCCACCGGCCATCAAGCGGGTCTGCATCACCCGGATCTGATCGAGCAGCTCTGCGTGCATCTTCCGGTGCTCCGCCACCCGCGGGAATCCGGTGTCCTGGATCACCCCCTCCTCGAAGCGGAAGTGGGCGTCACCGAGACTGATGATGTCCTCCACGATATGGGGGAGCTCTCCAGGCATCCCCATCTGGATGACATCATCGAAGTGGTTGACGAGTTCGAAGAGGCGCCTGTGCTGCTGATCGATCTCGGCGTGGCCCACACTGAACCGCTGGTGCCAGGACAGGAAGGCCATGCGGATCTCTCCTTCTCACTCGGTATTCAGGATTGAAGCAACGCCCCGGCCAGCCGGTCAATGGGAGACCAGCATCCAGTCGTTTCCCGAAAGGATCAAGGCAGTGACGGGGGAAGGACGATATTGGATTCAACTGCACTGGCTCCCCCACAGGCGGCCAGCCGGCCCTAAGATGGGGATCATCAAGGTCCGGTGTCGCGGAGGCCCGCATGCCCCTAGCCGTGTGGAGTGCCCGGTACGAGACCGGGATCAAGGAGATCGACGCGCAGCACAAGCGCCTCTTCCAGGCCATCAACCGCATGGAGGCGGCCTACAGGGCGGGCACGGAAGAGGCTGAAGCCCAGGAGAGCCTGGCCTTTCTCGCGAGGTACACCCTCGAGCACTTCGAAACGGAAGAGGCGCTCATGCGGGCGATCGGCTACCCGATGCTCGAGTTCCACCAGAAGGAGCACGCGGACCTGATGACCCAGATCCTGGCCATGAAGGCCAAGCTCGATGAGGGCTTCCTGGTCCCCCTGGATGGGGCCGACTTCGCGGCACATGTGGCCAATTTCGCCGCCGACTGGCTTGCGCATCACATCAACGAGGCGGACATGGGCTATGTCCAGTTCGGCAGGGAGCGGCAACCAGAACAGCCGTGAAAGGCTACCGTCAGCCCTGCCCCGAATCCTGGCATGCGGCCCGGGAAGGGCCCGGGGTAAACACTGTAGTTTCACGTTGAGGACTGGCAGGGCATGAATCCCATCCCTAGAATGGGCCACCAACCCAATTCGATTCCATGGAGGACACCGTGTCTGTCGCCGACTGGAGCGAAAAATTCGAGACCGGAATCGAGGAGATCGACGCGCAGCACAAGCACCTGTTCGAGGTCATCAACCGCCTGGCCGAGTGTTTCAAGGCCGGCATGGCGGAGGCCGGCGCCCGGGAGAGCCTGGCCTTCCTGAACGAGTACACGAAGGAGCACTTCTACGCGGAAGAGGAGTTCATGCGGGTGATGGGCTACCCGAAACTCAAAGCCCACCAGATCGAACACACCGAACTGCTGACCAAGGTGCAGAACCTCATCGTGAAGATGGACGAAGGCTTCCTCATCACCGCGGACGTGGCCACCTTCGTGGCGGATTGGCTGGCGCACCACATCAATGAAGTCGACATGGGCTACGTCCAGTACATCCAGGAGAAGACCGCCCATTTGCCGTGATTCGAGGCACGCCTCGGGCGGTCCCACTCGACCCTAGATCCTTGCGACGCATGCGTCGCGAGGGCAGGTTCGAATCGGCTTCCGACCCACTCCGGCGGGATTCGAACGCGCCTGGCTTCGCCAGCCACCGGTTCCGCTTGCAGGTTCGAATCCCGCAGGGATCCACTCCAGTGAAAAGGCCCCCGCATGCGGGGGCCTTTTCACTGGAGCCAACTACAGGATTCGAACCTGCGACCTGCTGATTACGAATCAGCTGCTCTACCAGCTGAGCTAAGTTGGCGCTGGCCGTCTAGTTTGCCCTGGGAGGGCCCTGGAATCAACTACTGGGCGAAGCCGGCGGGCAGCTTCATGCCGAGGTTCTTGACCAGGAAGGCCCACTGGTCGGCCCGCTCGGCGATCTGCTTGGCAGTGGGCTTGCCGGCGCCGTGGCCCGCGTTGGTCTCGATGCGGGTGAGCACGGGGGCGGGACCGGCCTGATCGGCCTGCAGGGTGGCGATGAACTTGTGGCTGTGGGCGGGCACGACACGATCGTCGTGGTCACCAGTGGTCACCAGGGTCGGGGGGTATTTCACGCCGGGTTTCAGGTTGTGCAGCGGGGAGTACTTGATGAGGTTGGCAAAGCCCTCCGGCGTGTCGCTGGACATGTAGTCGCTCTTCCACATCCACCCGATGGTGAAGGTGTGGTACCGCAGCATGTCCATCACCCCCACGGCCGGGAGGCAGGCGCCGAAGAGGTCCGGGCGCTGGGTCATGCAGGCGCCCACCAGCAGGCCGCCGTTGGATCCGCCATGGATGGCCAGCTTGGGGGTGCTGGTGTACTTCTCCTTGATGAGCCACTCGGCGGCGGCGATGAAGTCGTCGAAGACGTTCTGTTTGGTTTCCCGCTTGCCCGCCTCCCACCAGGTCTTTCCGTACTCGCTGCCGCCCCGCAGGCAGGCCACGGCGTAGACGCCGCCCATCTCCATCCAGACCTGGGCCACGGGTGAGTAGGCGGGCGACATGGCGATGTTGAACCCGCCATAGGCATAGAGCAGCGTGGGATTGGCGCCGTCCAGCTTCAGGCCCTTGCGGTAAGCCAGGAACATGGGGACCTTGGTGCCGTCCTTGCTGGGGTAGAAGACCTCCTTGACCTCGAACTCAGTGGGCCTGATGTCCACCTTGGGCTGGCGGAATACGGTGCTCGCACCTGTCTTCAGGTCGTAGCGGTAGAGGGTGGGCGGCTGGTTGTACGAGGTGAAGGTGTAGAAGGTCTCGGTGTCTTCGCGTCGGCCGTTGAAGCCGCTGAGGTTGCCCAGCCCTTCCGCCTTGATCTCCTTGAGGAAGCGGCCCTTCAGGTCGTAGAGCTTCACGATGTTGAGGGCATCGGTCTTCCAGGTGACGGCGAAGGTGTCACCGAAGAGATCGGCCGCGGCGAGGACGTCGCGTCCCTTCCCTTCGGGGATGAGGTCCTTCCAGGCCGAGGGCTTGGGATCCTTGAGGTCCACGGCCACGATGCGGTGGCGCGGGGCACCGGCGTCGGTATGCACGTAGAACGTGTCGCCGTCGTTGCCGAGGATGGCGTAGGAGCCATCGTACTGGTCGAACAGGGGCACGACCGGGCTGCCGGCCTTGCGCAGGTCCTTCAGGTAGACCCGGTTCTTCCGCTCGGTGCCCTGACGCTGGGAGATGAGCAGCCAGTGGCCATCATCGGTCACGCTGGCGCCGAAGCCCCAGTCCGGCTGGTCGGGCCGCTCGTAGATCACCGCATCCTTCTCCACGGGGTCACCCAGCTTGTGGAAGAACAGCTTCTGGTTCTTGTAGACCGCGGTGAGGGCCTTGCCGGCCTCCACCTTGGGGTAGTCGGTGTAGTAGAAGCCGCTGCCGTCCTTCGCCCAGGCATTCACGCCCAGACGGCCGGCAGGGAAGGCGTCGGGCAGGTCCACGCCGGTGGCCACGTTGCGAACCTTCCAGGTGCTCACGTCGGACCCGCCCTTGGACAGGTTGTAGGCCACGAAGGCACCGTCCTCGCTGAAGCGCATGCCTGCGAGGGACACCGTGCCGTCCTTGCTCAAGGCATTGGGATCGAAGAACACGCGGCCCTTCTCCTCCAGGCGCTCCGTGAGGTAGATGACGGCCTGGTTCTGGAGCCCTGAGTTGTAGGAATAGATGTAGTACTTTCCGTGCTTGCTGGGCGCCCCGTACTTCTCGTAGTTCCAGAGGCGGGTCATCCGCGCCTCGATGGCGTTCCGTTCGGGGATCTGCCCCAGGTAGGCCTGAGTCACCCGGTTCTGGGCCTCCACCCAGGCAGCGGTCTCAGCCGAGTGGTCATCCTCCAGCCAGCGGTAGGGATCCGCGACCTTGGTGCCGTGGTAGTCATCCACCATGTCGGCCTTGCGGGTGGCGGGATAGACGATGGGCGACTGGGCCACCAGGGCCGTGGCGGCCAGGGCCAGCAGACAGGTTCGGGACAGCGACATGAAGGGGCCTCCTGAAGGACAAGGGGATGCCCTTCAGGATACCTCGTAACACAATGTTGAACCAGACCTCAGGGCTTCATGCCGAGGTTCTTCACCAGGAAGGCCAGGACATCGGCCCGCTCGGCGATGGCCTTGGCGGTGGGCTTGCCTGCGCCATGGCCCGCGCTGGTCTCGATGCGGGTGAGGATCGGGGCCGGGCCGCCCTGGGCGGACTGCAGCGTGGCCGTGAACTTGTGGCTGTGCGCCGGCACCACGCGGTCATCGTGGTCGCCGGTGGTGACCAGGGTGGGCGGGTACTTCACGCCGGGCTTGATGGTGTGGAGGGGCGAGTACTTCATGAGGGTGTCGAAGCCCTCCCTGGTCTCGCTGCTGCCGTAGTCGCTCTTCCAGCCCCAGCCCAGGGTGAACTTGTGGAAGCGGAGCATGTCCATGACGCCCACCTCGGGCACCGCGGCGCCGAAGAGATCGGGCCGCTGGGTGAGGCAGGCGCCCACGAGCAGGCCGCCATTGCTCCCGCCGTTGATGGCGAGCTTGGGCGTGGAGGTCACCTTGTGGGCGATGAGCCATTCCGCCGCGGCGATGAAGTCGTCGAAGACGTTCTGCTTCTTGTCCTTCCGACCCGCATCGTACCAGTCGAGGCCGTACTCGCCGCCGCCCCGGAGGTTGGCCATGGCGTAGACGCCCCCCATCTCCAGCCAGACCATGCGGGACACCGAGAAGCCCGGCGTCAGCGGCACGTTGAAGCCGCCGTAGCCGTAGAGGAGGGTCGGGTTCTGGCCGTCGAGCTTGAGCCCCTTCTTGTGCACCAGGAACATGGGGACCTTCGTCCCGTCCTTGCTGGGGTAGAAGACCTGCTTCACCTCGTAGTCGGCGGGCTTGAAGGCCACCTTGGGCGTGCGGAAGACGTCGCTCTTGCCGGTCTTCAGGTCCAGGCGGTAGATGGTGCCGGGATAGGTGAAGCTGCCGAAGGTGTAGAAGGTCTCCGTGTCCTCGCGCCGTCCGCCGAAGCCCCCGGCCGTGCCCAGGGCCGGCAGCGCGAGGGCGCCGGTCTTCTTGCCTTTAAGATCGTAGAACTCGATGGCGGAGTGGGCATCCCGCATCCAGGTGGCGACGAAGCGTCCGCCCACCAGCGACACGGATTCCAGCACGTCCTTGCCCTTGGCCTGGGGGATGATCTCGGTCCACTGGGCGGGGTCGGTCTGGCCCTTCCGGATGGCCACCAGCCGGTTGCGGGGGGCGCCCTGGTTGGTGCTGACGAAGAAGCGGTCCCCCTCGTTGTCCACGATGCCGTAGGTGGCATCCATCTTGTCCAGGAAGGACTCGACGGGACTGCCGGGCTTGCTCAGGTCCTGGAGGAACAGGCTGGATTCGGGATTGGTGCCCTTGCCGGCGGAAATGACCAGCCAGCGGCCGTCATCCGTGACCGAGCCGCCCAGGTACCACTCGGGCTGGTCGGGACGCTGGTAGACGAGGACGTCCTCGGCCTGGGGCGTGCCCAGCTTGTGGAAGCAGAGCATGTGGTTGTTGTTCACCCCCGTGAGCGCCCCGCCTTCCTTGGGCGCTTCGTAGCGGCTGTAGTAGAAGCCAGAGCCATCCTTGCGCCAGGAGGCGCCGCTGGCCTTGGACCACTGGATCTCATCGGACAGGTCCTTCCCGGTGGCCACGTCGCGCACCTTCCAGGTCTGCCAGTCGGAGCCGGCCACCGACACGGAGTAGGCCATGAGGCGGCCGTCCTCGGTGAGGCTGATGCCGCTGAGGGCCACGGTCCCATCCTTGCTGAGGGTGTTGGGATCCAGGAGCACCCGGCCCTTGGCCTTGGGATCCTCCGTGACGAAGAGGACGGCCTGGTTCTGCAGTCCGGTGTTGTAGGAGTAGAAGTAGCGCTTGCCGCGCTTGAAGGGGGCGCTGTACTTCTCGAAGTCCCACAGCTTCGTGATGCGCTCCCGGATCTTCGTCCGCTGGGGGATCTGCTCCAGGTAGCCGTAGGTGACCTTGTTCTGGGCCTCCACCCAGGCCTTGGTCTCGGCGCTGTTGTCGTCCTCCAGCCAGCGGTAGGGATCGGCCACCTTGGTGCCGAAGAAGTCGTCCACCACGTCCGCCTTCCGGGTCGGCGGGTAGGTCAGGGGCGTTTGGGCCGAAAGTGCACTGGTGATGGCGAGGGCCATGGCGAGCATCCTCATGAGACGGGCCTCCAGACAGGGGGCCATTCTCACACCAATCCAGGGTCGAATCCCAGCCGTGCAAGGGCGCCCGCTTGGTGGTAGGGTGCGTGCAGCCCTGGAGGTTTCTATTGGTCCCGCCATCCGGCAAGAAGGTCTTCGTCCTCGATACGAACGTCCTCCTGCATGATCCGAACTCCATCCTCCACTTCCAGGAACACGACGTGGTGCTACCCATCGTGGTCATCGAGGAAGTGGACCACTTCAAGAAGGACCAGACCGAGGTCGGGCGCAATGCCCGCAGTGTCTCCCGCCTGCTGGACCGGCTGCGGGCCACGGGCAGCCTCAGCCGGGGCGTGCCCCTGGACGGCGGCGGCACGCTCAAGGTGGACGTGGCGGCCCACAACCTGGACATCGGCATCCTTTCCGCGGACAAGCACAAGGCCGACAACCAGATCCTGGCCTGCGCGCGCGAGATCCTGCACACCTGCAAGGACCGCGTGGTCCTGGTCACCAAGGACACGAACCTGCGCATCAAGGCCGACGCCATCGGCGTGCAGGCCGAGGACTACACCACGGACCGCGTGGAGATGGATGAGCTCTATACGGGCCACAAGTCGTGGGAGGTGGACCCCGCCAAGGTGGACCAGCTGTACGATGGCGGCCTGGCACCCGACCCCGCGCTCAACCTGAACCCCAACCAGTTCCTCACCCTGGTGGACCAGCTCAATCCCAGCCACACGGCCCTGGCCCGGTACATGGCCGGCGAGGGGCTCCTGCGGCCCCTGCGGCGCATGGAGGCCTGGCCCTGGGGCATCAAGCCCCGCAACCGCGAGCAGCAGTTCGCCATGGAACTCCTGCTCGACCCGGCGGTCCAGGTGGTCACCCTGCTCGGCAAGGCCGGCACGGGCAAGACGCTGCTCGCCATCGCCGCGGGCCTGCAGCAGGTGGTCGACGACGAGTCCTACGACAAGATCCTGGTGAGCCGCCCCGTGATGCCCATGGGCCGCGATCTGGGCTACCTGCCGGGGGACATCGGCGAGAAGCTGCGGCCCTACATGCAGCCCATCTACGACAACCTCGAGTTCATCGTGGGAGCCAACACCGAGGCCCGGCGCCGCACCACCATGACCGCCGGCCAGTTGGAGGAGGCGGGCTACCTCAGCGTCGAGCCCCTCACCTACATCCGGGGCCGCAGCATCCCCAAGCAGTACCTGGTGGTGGACGAGGCCCAGAACCTGACCCCGCACGAAGTGAAGACGATCCTCACCCGCGCCGGTGAGGGCACCAAGGTCATCTTCACCGGCGATCCCCACCAGATCGACAACCCCTACGTGGACGCCAGCACCAACGGCCTCAGCTTCCTGGCCGAGCACTTCAAGCACCTCGACATCTCCGGCCACGTCACCCTCCAGAAGGGTGAGCGCAGCAAGCTGGCCGAGCTGGCGAGCAACCTCTTGTAGGAGGTCCCCATGGCGGATGGTTCCTGGGACAACGGTGGCCACGGCGCTCCGGTCAAGGCGGGCATGCCCCTCTGGGGGAAGATCGCCCTGGGCTGCGGCATCGTCTTCCTGGTGGGCCTGGTGACCTGCTTCGGCGCAGGCGCATTCCTTGTCAACAAATTCAACAAGGACCCTGATGGCTTCGCGAAGAAGGTCGTGGGCATGGGCATGGAGAAGTTCCGGCCGGACTGGGAGGAGTTCCGCACTGTCGTGGAGCAACTCCGGTCGCCCGAGGGCTGTCAGGCCCTCTATGCCGCCAACCCAGCCCTCGCAAAGACCTGGCCCACTCAGGCCGCCTTCCTGGAAGCATCCTCCCGCTGGCACAAGGAGGTGACTTCCGCCCCTGAATTGACGCCGGACCTGATGACGAAGCACGGGCTGCGGATCAGCTACGAGGGGAGCCGACGGGTCAGCATTGGCTGGAGTCCCCAGTCCGGCCGGGCCGTCTATGTCACCTTCGAGGGGGTCAGGAAACCCGGGGACGGGGCCCCGCGCCAAGTGGTGGAGCTCGACGTCCGCTAGCCCCCGGCCCTTCCGCATTGAGCCTGCAGGCTTTTTCCGCCAAGATGCAGTCATGACTGCAGCTTCCGGATCCGTATCTGATGCCCTCGCCCTGCTCACGAAGGGCACCGTCACCTGCCACAAGGTCGAGCAGCTGGAGGCGAAGCTCAAGGAAGGCCGTCCTCTGCGCATCAAGGCCGGCTTCGATCCCACGGCCCCGGACCTGCATCTCGGCCACGGCGTGCTCATCCGCAAGATGGCCCAGTTCCAGAAGCTGGGCCACGAGGTCACCTTCCTCATCGGGGACTTCACGGGTCTCATCGGCGATCCCACGGGCAAGAAGGCCACGCGGCCACCCCTCACCCGCGAGGAGGTGCTGGCCAACGCCGAGACCTACAAGGCCCAGGTCTTCAAGATCCTCGATCCCGAAAAGACGAAGGTCCGCTTCAACAGCGAGTGGCTGGGCAGCATGGTCGGCGAGGGCTGGATCCGCCTGGCCTCCCGCTTCACCGTGGCCCAGATGCTGGAGCGCAACGACTTTGCCAAGCGCATGGAGGCCCGCGAGCCCATCGCGCTTCACGAACTGCTCTACCCCCTGACCCAGGCCTATGATTCCGTCGCGCTGGAAGCGGACGTGGAGCTGGGCGGCAACGACCAGCTCTTCAACCTCATGCAGGGCCGCATCCTCCAGGAGGCCTCGGGTCAGAAGCCCCAGGTGGTGCTCACGGTGCCGCTGCTCCTGGGCCTCGATGGCGTCGAGAAGATGTCCAAGTCCCTGGGCAACTACATCGGCTTCATGGAGGATCCGGACACCCAGTTCGGCAAGGCCATGAGCGTGAGCGACACCCTCATGTGGGACTGGTACCTGCTGCTCACGGATAAGCTCCCCGCCGAGATCGAAGCCCTCAAGCAGGGCCACCCCATGGACGCCAAGAAGGCCCTGGCCCGGCAGATCGTGGCCGACTTCCACGGTGCCCAGGCGGGCCGGGAGGCCGAGGAACGCTGGATCCGGCGCTTCTCGGAGCGCAGCCAGGAACAGGCCCCGGACATCGCCATGGCGGCCACGGAGGCCGAGGTCCAGCTGTCCCGCCTCCTGGTGGATCGCGGGCTGGCGGCCAGCCGCAAGGAGGCCGAGCGGCTGATCGGCCAGGGCGCGGTGAGCTTGGATGGGCAGAAGGCCGCGGACCCCGCCCTCCGGTTGCGGCTGCACTCCGGGACCTCCCTCCTGGTGAAGGTGGGCAAACTCAAGCTTGAGCGATGGGTGATCACATGAGCCTTCCGGCCCTCAAAGATCTGTTCGCCAGGCACCGGGAGCGCGTGACCGGCCTGTGGAAGCTGGGGCAGGAGCCCCATCGGACGGTCTTCATGGAGGCGGGGGACATCGTCTTCGCATCCAGCACCCACCCGCTGGACCGCCTGACCCACCTGCTGGTGGAGCGGGGCAAGATCACCCAGGCCCAGCTCGACTACGCCATGGCCAACCTCAACCCGTCCATGTCCATCGGCAAGAACCTCATCGAGATGGGCTTCATCACCCAGCGGGATCTGCTGGACGTGGCCCGGGCCCAGGTGGAGCGGGTGGTGTGGGCCAGCCTCGCCGCCACGGACCAGGTGCCGGCCTTTGATGCCAAGGACCTGGATGCCACCACGGTCCGCCTGCCCTTCGACACGGCCGCCATGCTGCTGGCCGGCGTCCTCAAGCTCCCGGACCGTGAGCGGGTGCTGGAGGAGCTGGGCCCCCTGAACCAGGTCGTGGTGCTGGAGGGCAAGCGCCTTCAGGAGCTCACCCTGCCCCCGGACCTGATCAAGCTGCCGGGCCTGCTGGATGGCAGCCGCACCCTGATGGAACTCAGCCGGGAAGCCGGCGTCGAGCCCTTCCGCCTGGGGGCCTTCATCCTCTTCCTTCGCGAAATGGGCTGGGCCCGCCTCCACGAGCTCCCCCCGCTCGACCGCCGCGCCCTGGAACTGGCCCTGGACCCGGTCGAGGCGCCCATCACGCCGCCCCTGCCCGAGCCCGTGCCCACCCCGCCCTCCCTGTTCGCCGAGATCCATGCCAGCCAGCGGCCGACCACCAACCTCGAGCACCTGTCCGAGGCCCTGGACCAGCTCGGTCCCGAAGATGAGCTGGAGGACCCCTTCCCGGCCGAACCACCCTCCCCCACCGTGGAGCCCGCCTTGCCCATCCACCACGAAGCCGAAGGCAGCACGGAGCGCCCCGAGCCCGCGCCGCCCCTTCCATCCGAGGCTCCGAAACCCTCCCGGCGCCCCCTGGTGCTGGCCGCCGTCCTGGTTCTGGCCGTGCTGGCCTGGTTTGGCTTCAGCCGGTTCCGGCGTCCCAAGGTCGTGGTTCCCCCGCCACCGAAGGCGGCCGAGACCCTGCCGGCCGCCAAGCCGGTGGCCCCGGCCGTGAAACCGCCAGAACCCCCGGCTCCCGCTCCTGAGGCGGCCAAGCCCAGCCCCGAAGGGGTCAAGCCCCTGCCAGCCCCGGAATCCGTGAAGAAACCCGAACCCGTCGCCACCAAGCCATCGGCTCCGGCCACCCAGAAGGAGGAGGCGGCTTCCGTGGCCTCCAAGGCCGACCGGCTCCAGACCATCGTCCAGGGCGACTGGAAACGGGCCATGGCCCAGGGGGCGGCCCAGAGGAAGGCGTTGCAGGGGAAGTGGACCCTCCGACTCGAGATCGCCTGCCAGGGCAGCACGGTCCAGCATGCCGCCGACCTGCTCAAGGGCCAGGATCCCGATCTGTTCCTGGTGCCCATGGTCATGCGGGATGGCCGGTCCTGCTACCAGGTCTTCTTCGGGGCCTTCGGGTCCGAGGCTGCAGCCAAGGCGGCTGCCAACAAGCTCCCGCCGCCCTTCCTGGCCGAGGGCAACCGCCCCAGGCCCTTCCGGGTGGCTCAGATCCCCGATCGCCAGTAGCCTCTTCTAAACGAAACAAGCGCTCGATATATGCCTTATTGCAATGCCGGTCCTTTACAAACGATCTAAACGCGCTCATACTTTATATGTATACGAGCTGGTCCGTTAAGTTACGACCAAATGATCTTTGTGGAGCCCAATGCCTTCCCCCTTCCATCCCACCAATTGGAGCCAGGCCTGTGTCTCGTGGATCCACGAGATCCAGATCGCCTTCGATCCTCCAGTCCCGGTGGAGCCAGGCAAGGGCGGTTTCCTCAGGCTGATGCGGTGGAGCACGCCCCGTGTCGCAACCCTGGTCATCCTCAGCTTTACGCTCCATTGCACCAGGCCCCCGGGCTCCATCCCCGAGGCCGGCACCGGCTCCAGGAATGGCGTGAACACCTCCGATGCCCAGGCCTACGTGGAAGAGGGTGTGGCCAGCTGGTACGGCGGAGAAGATGATGGATTCTCCGGCCGGCCTACGGCCAATGGGGAAATTTTCGACCCGGAACAATACACCTGCGCCCACCGGACCCTTCCCCTCGGCAGCTTCGTGGAGGTCGAGAATCTGGAGAATCGGAAGCGCACCGTCCTGCGGGTCAACGACCGGGGTCCCTTCATCAAGGGCAGGATCCTCGATCTGTCCCGCCGAGGCGCCCAGGAGCTGGGCTTCCTCGGGCAGGGAACCTCCAGGGTCCGCCTGCGATCCGTGGATGCGATGGGACTCCCCGTGGCCCTGGATCCCGTCAGCAATCAGGCCGACCCCTATGTCGTGCAGGTGGCCTCGCTCACGGATCCAAAAAATATCCAATCACTTACGAAGGAACTTGAAAACACCTTCGGCGTCGTCACCCTGCAAAGTGCCGTCACACGCGGGGGCCTGTCGGTCAAGCGGGTCCGGGTCGGGAGCTACACGACCCGCCAGGATGCCGAGCAGGCTGCGGAACAGATCGCCAAGCTCCTGAAGGACCGTGGTGTCGAACCCTTCATCACCCGCCAGCGCTGATCCCCTGCGCCCTTTCCTGGTCATTCCCGCCGGCGGACGGGGCATGCGCATGGGCGGCGGCCTGCCCAAGCAGTTCCGTGACTGGGACGGACGCCCCCTCCTGCAGGTGACTGTCGAGGCCTTCCTGGCGCCTGGCATGCCCAGGCTGGCCGGCATCGCCCTGGCCGTCCCCGAATCGCACATGGAGGAGGCCCGCAGCTGGTCCTTCCAGGTGCCCTGCACGGTCGTCCAGGGCGGCGAGACCCGCCAGGAGTCCGTCTGGCTGGCCTTGCGGGCCCTGCCCGACCAGCCCCTGGCCCCCGTGATGATCCACGATGCCGTGAGGCCCTTCCCCCCTGCCGCCCCCCTCTGGGAGGCCCTGGAGGCCCTCAACCGGTTCGACGGCGTCCTGCTGGGGGAACCCTCCACCGATACCCTCAAGCGGGTGGATCCCCTCGGCCGGGTGCTCCGAACCGAACCCCGGGAGGAGTTCTACCGGGCCCAGACCCCCCAGATCGCCCGGCTCGGCACCTGGCTCCATGCTTTCGATGCGGCCCATGAGGCTGGCTATGCGGCCACCGATGACGCGGCCCTGCTCGAGCGCCTCGGCCTGGCCGTGAAGCTCATCCCCAGCCCGAGCTCCAACCTGAAGCTCACCACGCCCGAGGATTGGGAGCGGGCCCGGCGGCACTGAGCGACCACAGTGTGTAGTGGCTCAACCCACACTCCTGCTCGTATTATCATCAGCTAAATTATGAAATGATTTGGCTAGATAAACGGCATAAAAATAGCTTAATGGTCTGCGAGGCCCATCCATGCCCCGTTGCACCACGCCCCAGACCCTGAGCCGCGAGATCACGATCTCGGGTCATGGTCTGCATGGCAACCGCCCTTGTTCGGTGCGCCTGGTGCCCGTGGCCACCCCCTCCGGGCTGGTCTTCGTCCACACCCCCACCGGCACCGAGATCCCCGCCAAGGCCGACCTCGCCGGTGACCTGGTGCTGGCCACCACCCTGGTGAAGGATGGCGTGCGGCTCCAGACCATCGAGCACCTGCTCTCCGCCCTGTCCGGCCTGGAAGTCGAGCACCTCCGCATCGAAGTGGACGCCGAGGAACTGCCCATCCTGGATGGCAGCGCCGCCCCCTGGGTGGACGCCATCCTGGAAGCCGGCGTGCAGGGACTCGAAGGCCGCCGCCGCTTCATGAAGATCACCCGCCCCGTGGAGATCCGGAACGGCGACCGCTGGATCCGCGCCCTCCCCTTCGACGGCTTCCGCCTCCGCTACGTCATCGACTTCCCCATCCCGGCCCTGGGCCGCCAGAGCCGTGAGCTGAGCCTCACGCCCGAGAAGTATCGCCGGGAGCTAGGCGCCGCCCGCACCTTCTGCCTGGCCCAGGAGATCGACATGATGCGCGCCCGGGGCTTGGCCCTCGGCGGTAGCCTGGACAACGCCGTGGTCTTCGGCGCCGAGGGCCCCCTGAACGAATCCCTGCGTTACGAAGATGAAGCGGTCCGCCACAAGATGCTCGACCTGGTGGGCGATCTGGCCCTGCTGGGCGCGCCTCTGCTGGGCCTCGTGGAAGCCCATGCCGCCGGCCACGCCATGCACGTGGCCCTCGCCCAGGCCATCCTCGCCGATCCCGGCTGCTGGGAGTGGACCGAGGATGCCGAGCCCGCCAACGTGAGCTTCTTCTTCCATCCGCTGGTGGCCCAGCCCGCCTGATCCGGATCCCCGGGGAATTTAGATGTTGCGACCAGCGACCTGAAGCTGGCAGGCTGGACCCTTCACCTTCGAGGTGCACAGGTGTTACTTCATCCCCATCACTGACCTGACGAACCGGGCGGACCTGCCCGGGTGGGTGGCCTCACTGGCGAGGAACGGGGAGAGCGAAGAGGATACGCGGAAGGCCGTGATGGCCATCCTGGCGGACGTGCGCCGGGACGGACTGCCGGCCGTGCTGGACTGGACGGGACGCCTGGACGGCGTCCGCCTGGATCCCGACAGTCTGCGCATTCCGGAATCGACTCTGGAGGCCGCCCGGACCGACCTGGACCGCCAGCGGCCGGAGCTCATGGCCGCCCTGCGCGAGATGATCGGGAACATCCGCCGCTTCGCCGAGGGCCAGCGCCGCTGCCTCAGCGACCTGGAGCTGCCCCTGCCCGGCGGTGGCACCGTGGGCGAGCGGTGGTGCGCCCTGAAGACCGCCGGCGTCTACATCCCCGGCGGCCGGGCCTTCTACCCTTCCACCCTGGCCATGACGGTGATTCCCGCCCAGGTCGCTGGCGTCGATCGCATCGTGGGCGTGACGCCACCCAAGGCCGCCGCCACCCTGCCCGGCGCCTGGGGCGTGGATCCGCTGGTGCTGGCCTGCGCCGCGGAGCTGGGCCTCACGGAGCTCTATCCCTTCGGCGGGGCCCAGGCCCTGGGGTGGCTGGCCTTCGGCGAACCCGCCGTGGATCTCATCGCCGGCCCCGGCAACCGCTTCGTGGCCGAGGCCAAGCGGCAGCTCATCGGCACCTGCGGCATCGATGCCCTGGCCGGCCCCACTGAACTGCTGGTGCTCGCCGACGGCAGCGCCGACCCCGCCTGGCTTGCGGAGGATCTGCTGGCCCAGGCCGAGCACGATCCCGATGCCGCCGCCGTGCTGGTGAGCTACGATCGCGGGCTGCTGGAGGCCGTGGCCGCGGAACTGCAGATCCGCACGGCCACTTCCCCGCGCCGCGCCATCCTCGAACAGAGCCTGGCCAGCCACGGGCGGCTCGTCTGCGCCAGCCGCGATCTGGCCATCGCCCTGGCCCAGGCCTGGGCTCCAGAACACCTCGAACTCTGCGTCTGCGATCCGGAAACCTGGCTGCCCTCGCTCACCACGGCAGGCGCCGTCTTCATCGGCAGCGCCAGCGCCGAGGCCTTCGGCGACTACGGCGCGGGACCGAATCACGTGCTGCCCACGGATCGCAGCGCGCGCTACACCAGCCCCCTGGGCGTGGCCACCTTCCTCAAGCGGCAGAGCCTGCTGCGCCTGTCCCCCGCCGATGCCGCTGCCATGGCCCCCTGGGTGGAACGGCTGGCCGAAGCGGAGGGCCTCACCCACCACGGACGCAGCGCCGCCCTCCGCGGCCATCACCCCTAGGGAGCGCTGCATTCAGTCGCGCTCAGCCCTGCTCCACTCCCTGGAAGCCTGGTTTTCTCCTACCCTCATTCAGAGTCACCCATGTCCCTGCTGCGACCCGACCTGTCCGACCTGCCCGCCTACCAGCGGCCCCCCGAGCCGCCCACGGGCGTGCGCCTGCACATGAACGAGCCGGCCCAGGACTGGCCAGAGGCACCCCGGAACGCCCTGCTGGCGCGGCTTCGCACCATGCCCTTCCACCATTACCCCGAGCGCCAGGCCGACCTCACCGAGCGGCTGCGCAGACGCCTGGGCGCGCCGGAGGGTGGCCTGTTGCTGGGTCCCTCCAGCGGCGCGCTGCTGGATCTGGTGGCCATGGCTGGGCTCAGCGCCGGCGAGCGGGTGGCCATTCCCGATCCCGGCTTCAGCCTTTATCCGCTGCTGGTGCGGCGCCACGGTGGCCGCGTGCGGCTGGTGCCCCAGGGCACGGGCTTCCCTCTGGAACCCTGGTTCGGCGCCCTGGACTGCCGCCAGCTCTGGCTCACCCTACCCAACAATCCCACGGGCGCCTGGATCACGCCGGCGGAGCTGGAGCCCCTGCTGGCCGTAGCGGCTGCCCGCCCCGAGCCGCCCCTGGTGGTGCTGGACGAGGCCTACGCCGAGTTCGCCCCGGCCACCCACCGCCTGGCCGTGGACCGCTACCCGAACCTGGTGCTGCTGCGCACCTTCAGCAAGGCCCTGGCCTCCGCCGCCTGGCGCATCGGCTACCTGGTGGGCGATCCTACCCTGATCTCCCAGCTGGCCACCCTGCAGCTGCCCTACTCCCTGCCCACCGCCAGCCTCGAAGCTCTGGACGTGGCCCTGGATTTCGCCGCCGACTTCGAGGCCGCCGTGCGGGTCATCCCGGAGCGGCGGGACCGCCTGGCCGCGGCGCTCCCCTCCCACCGCGCCGCCCCTAGCGCCGGCAACTTCCTGCACCTGTCGCCGGACCCTTCGGACGCCCTGGAAGCCGCGGGCCTGAAGGTGCGCCGCCTGCCCGGCGCCAACGCCACCCGCATCACCCTGGGCACCGAGGAGGCCACGGCCCGCGTGGCCTCGGTGCTCGGTGCATCCCTGCCTGCATCAGCACCGCGGCCCCGGCGCCGGCTTCTGGTCCTCGACATCGACGGCGTCCTCATCGACGCCGACCGCAGCTTCATGGAGGCCGTGGCCCGTGCCCTGGCCGAGCTGCGCCCCGCCCTGCCCTGGTCGGATGAGACCTACATGGCCTTCAAGCGGCTGGGCGGTTTCAACAACGACTTCCGCCTCGCGGCCGGAGCGCTGGCGCTCGCTGAAGCGTTCGGCGACGAAGACCTGCAGCCGCGCGTGGAGGGAACCATGGGCCGGGGCTTCCCCGAGCTCGAAGCCCGCTTCCAGGCCCTGGAGCCTGCGGCCCAGGCCGTGGTGCAGAAGCACTACGCCGACACCATCCGCATGGAGCGCCCGCTCGTGTCGCTGCCCGAGCTCCAGGCCACCGGCTGGGATCTGGCCATCCTGACCGGACGCCCCCCCGAGGAACTCGACCTCGCCTGGCGCGTGCTGGGCTTCCGGCTGCCCGCGATCTGCGATGCCGCGCCCCACCTCCGCAAGCCGGAGCCCGCCGGCCTCCTGCAGCTGGCCGATGCCTTCCGCGCCGAGGAGATCGTGTTCGTGGGGGATACGGTGGACGATGCACGCTGCCTCCGGGCCGCCGCCGCGCTCAGGTCCGAGCTGGCCTGGCGCTTCGTGGGCGTCGGCCCGGACCGCGCGCGCTTCTGCGGGCCCGGCGATGGCCAATCCACCACCCTGCTCGACTTCCTGCCGATGCTGAACCAGGAGCCATCATGAGGACCGCCAGCCTTCGACGCGCCACCACCGAGACCGAAGTGAAGCTCACGCTCCAGCTGGATGGGGGCGAGGCCCGCATCCACACCGGCCTGGGCTACTTCGACCACATGCTCATGCAGCTGGCCCGGCATGGCAGCTTCGGCCTCGACATCGAGGCCAGGGGCGACCTGCCCGTGGACAGCCACCACCTCGTGGAGGACGTGGGCCTGTGCCTCGGCGATGCCCTGAAGGAGGCCCTGGGCGACCGCGCGGGACTCGCCCGGTACGCCCACGCCTACGTCCCCCTGGACGAAGCGCTGGCGCGGGTCGTGGTGGATCTCTCCGGTCGTCCCTGGTGCGAGTTCCACGCGGAGCTGCCCGCCATCATCCTCGGCGACGGCTTTCAGGTGGAGATGGTCCGGGAGTTCTTCGTGGCCCTGGCCATGCGCGGCGGCCTGGCCATCCACGCCGATCTGATCCGCGGCGTGAACACGCACCACAAGGTCGAGGCCCTCTTCAAGGCGCTGGCCCGGGCCCTGCGGCAGGCGACCCGCATCGAGGGCGGCGGCGTGCCCTCCACCAAGGGAACCCTCTCCGCATGAGTGCCGCCGACATCATCACCCTCATCGACTACGACGCCGGCAACCTGGCCTCCCTGGAAGGCGCCCTGGACCGCCTGGGACTGCCCTATCGGCGGGCGGCGACCCCCGATCAGGCTGCTCTCGAAGGGCCGGTCGTGCTGCCCGGCGTGGGCCACTTCGAGGCCGCCCAGCGGTCGCTGCGCGAGCGCGGCTGGTGGCGCGTGCTCCCGAGCCTGGTGGCGGAGGGCCGGCCCCTGCTCGGCATCTGCCTGGGGCTGCAGCTGCTCGCCGAGGGCAGCGAGGAGGCGCCGCGCGCCTCGGGCCTGGGCCTCATTCCCGGCATCGTCCGGCGCCTTGGCCCGGGCGTGAAGGTCCCCCACATGGGCTGGAGCCAGATCCGCCAGCATCGCGCCCACCCGGGCCTGCCCGACCCCGACGGCGGCTGGCTCTACTTCGTCCACAGCTACGCCCTGGCACCCACGGTGGAGACCATCTACGTGGCCGAGCACGGCCGCCCCTTCGCCGCCGTGGAGGCCCGGGGGAACGTCATGGGCTTCCAGCCCCACCCGGAGAAGTCCGGGCGCGCCGGCCTGCTCCTGCTCCAGTCCTCCCTCGCCTGGATGGGCGTGTCGGCCCCGCAGCCGGAGGTGCCATGCAACTGATCCCGAGCCTCGACCTGATGCAGGGCCGCCTCGTGCGCCTGCGCCACGGCGATCCGAAGCAGGCCACCTTCTACGACATGGAGCCCGAGGACTGGGTCGGCCAGCTGGCGGAGGCCGGCGCCCGGCGCATCCACCTGGTGGATCTGGATGGCGCCTTCGGCCGGCCGCTCCAAGGACGCTTCACCCGCTTCCCTGCGCGGTTCCCGGAGATCCACTTCCAGCTGGGGGGCGGTCTGCGGGACCGGGCCGCCATCGAGGGCGTGCTGGACCTGGGCTTCGACGCCGTGGTGGGCACCCTGGCCGTGGAACAGCCCGCCTCGCTCAAAGGCCTGTCAGGCCATCGCGTCATCGCGGCCCTCGACCTCAAGGGCGACCGCATCGTCACCCGGGGCTGGCAGGCCCCCAGCGCCTGCGCCTCCACGGATGTCTTCGAGGCCCTGCTCACCCTCGGCTTCAACCGCGCCCTGGTGACCGACGTCAGCCGCGACGGAACCCTCGAAGGCCCTGGCATCGAGGCGGCCGCCTGGGTGGCCCGTGAGGGCTTCCTCGTCCAGGCTTCGGGTGGCATCAAGGAGCTCGGAGATCTCCTGCCCCTCGCCAAGGTCCCGGGCGTGGTGGGCGCCATCAGCGGCAAGGCCCTGATGGAGGGCTTCATCCCCCTGGACGATCCCCGGCTCCGCGCCGCGCTGGAAGGGAGCCTCTGATGCCGGCCAAGCGCATCATCCCCTGCCTGGACGTGAAGGCGGGACGCGTCGTGAAGGGCGTCCAGTTCAAGGATCTCCGGGACCTCGGCCACCCCGTGGACCTGGCCCGGCGCTACGACGCCGAAGGGGCCGACGAGCTCGTCTTCCTGGACATCGCCGCCTCCATCGAGAACCGGGGCACGCGCGAAGCCTGGGTGCGCGAGGTGGCCCACGAGCTGAGCATCCCCTTCACCGTGGGCGGCGGCGTCTCCCGTGTGGAGGACGCCCGGAGCCTGCTGCGGGCCGGCGCGGACAAGGTGGCGGTGAACACGGCGGCGGCACTGCGCCCCGCCCTGGTGTCCGAGCTGGCCGACGCCTTCGGCCGGCAGTGCGTGGTGGCGGCGGTGGACGTGAAGCGCGACCCGGACCTGGGTTGGCGGGTGTTCCTGAAGGGCGGCACCGAGCCCACGGAGCGCGCGGCCCTCGACTGGCTCTGCGAGCTGAACGAGCTCGGCGCGGGCGAGATTCTGCTCACCTCCATGGACCGAGACGGCACCGGCGAGGGCTTCGACATCCAGCTGCTCGAGCTGGCCTCGCAGCTGCCCATCCCCCTCATCGCCTCCGGCGGCGCGGGCCTGGAGATCCACTTCCTGGAGGCGCTGGAGCACGGCGCGGACGCGGTGCTGGCCGCCACGCTGTTCCACGAGGGCATCCTGCCCATTCCCCGCCTCAAGGCCTACCTGGCCCAGAACGACCTTTCCGTGCGGATCTGACATGAACCCAGACACCCTCCGATTCGACTCCGACGGCCTCATCCCCGGCATCGTGCAGGACCGCGCGGGCACCGTGCGCATGGTGGCCTGGCTCAACCGGGAAGCCCTGCGGCTCACCCTCGAAACCGGCTTCGTCACCTTCTGGAGCCGCTCCCGGCAGGCCCTCTGGACCAAGGGCGAGAGCAGCGGAAACCGGCTGAAGCTCATCCAGATCCGGCCGGACTGCGATGCCGATGCCCTGCTCATCCTGGCGGATCCCGAGGGCCCCAGCTGCCACCGCGGCACTGAGAGCTGCTTCGACGCCGGCTCTGAAGGAGGCGATCCCTGGCCCGCCACCCTGCCCTGGCTGGGCCGCCTGGAGGCGCTGCTGAAGTCCCGGAAGGCCGCCGCCTCCCTGGACGGCAGCTACACCCAGAAGCTCTTCGCCCAGGGCGTGGACCGCATCGCCAAGAAGGTCGTGGAGGAGGCCGGCGAGGTGATTCTCGCCGCCAAGAACGACGACCGCGAGGCCTTCCTGGGAGAGGCCGCGGACCTGCTCTTCCACCTGGACCTGCTGCTGGTGGAACGGGGGGCCAGCCTCCTCGAGGTGGTGGAGGTGCTGCACGGTCGCCACGCCGGGCGCGCCGGAGGGTCCTCCTGATGCCGGTCCGCACGCCCCACTTCCCTGATCTGCTCTTCGGTTCCGCCGCGAGGCTCCGCCGCTGGGAGGCCGCCCTCATGGGCCTGCTCGCGGCCCAGGGCTACCGCGAGCTGCATCCGTCGCTGGTCCTGCGCGAAGCCATCCCGGAGGGCGCCCTGCGCTTCTTCGATGGCGACGACCTCGTGGCCCTGCGCTGGGATTTCACGGTGGCCCTGGCGGGCCTGCTGGCCCGCGGGTTCGCGGCGCCACCGGATCGCGTGGCCTACGCGGGTGCCGTGTTCCGCCGGCCTGTCCAGCCCTGGGAGGCGGTGGAGCGCTTCGAGGTGGGCTGTGAGCGCATCCAACCCGAAGGGGAGCGCTCCGACGAGGCCGACGTCGAGCTGGCCTGCCTGCTCATGGCCATCCCGGGTGCCATCGGCCTGAAGAACGCCATCCTCCACCTGGGCCATGCCGCCCTGGTGCGGCGCCCCCTGGAGGCGGAGGGGCTGTCCAGAGGCCTGGCGGACGAGGTGGTGGCGGCGCTCTCGCGCCGCGCCCCCCACCGGGTCCGCGAGGTGCTGAAGGGCCATCCCGCGGCCGCGAGGCTGACGGCCCATGCCGAAGCCCTGCTGTCCGAACTGGACGGCCCCGGAACCCTCGACGCCCTGGGGGCCAGCCCCTACGCGCACCTCCTGGAGGGCGAGCGGGAGCACATGGACCGGGCCCTGAAGGCCCTGCTGCCCATCCTTCCCGCCAACCTCGAGCTGCGCGTGGACCTGGCCGACGTGGCGGGGCTGGGTTTCTACACCGGCCCCACCCTGCGGCTCTGGGCCCCGGGCGCCCAGCAGGAGCTGGCCGCGGGCGGGCGCTACGACCGCCTCTTCCCTGACCTGGGACGCCCCTGGCAGGCGGCGGGCTTCTGCGTGCGGCTGTCGCGCCTGCTCGATCTCGCCGAGACCCGCCCCGACCTCTTCGAGCCGCTGCCATGACCGCCTCCACGCTCCTCATCGCCTTCCCCAAGGGCCGTCTCGGCGACGAGCTGGTCCCGAAGCTCGCGGGCACGCCCCTGGCCCTCGACGCCCAGGCCCTGAAGTCCCGGGTGCTCCGCATTCCCACCGCCACCCCCGGCGTGGCTGCCCTGCTGCTCAAGGGCGCAGACCTGCCCCGCTACGTGGCCGCGGGCGTGGCCTCCCTGGGCATCGTGGGCTCGGACACCCTGGACGAGATGGACATGGACCTGCTGGAGCTGGCGGATCTGGGCTTCGGTGCCTGCCGTCTCTCCCTCTGCGCCCAGGAAGGCGTTTCGCTGGATTCACTCCGGGCCAAGCCCCACCTGCGCCTGGCCACCAAGTTCCCCAGGGCCACCGAGGCCTGGCTCACCCGGGAAGGGCTCACCGCCGAGCTGGTGCCCCTCAGCAGCAGCGCGGAGCTGGCGCCTCTGCTGGGCCTGGCGGACGCCATCGTGGATCTGGTCCAGACCGGCGGCACCCTCAGGGCCCACGGCCTGGTGGAGACCGCCGTCCTCGGCCATTCCTCCGCCCGCCTCGTGGCCGCGCGGGGCGCGTACCTCAGCGAACCCGGGCGCATCCGACCGCTGGCGCAGCTGCTCGTCACCCTGCTCCGCAAGGAAGCCTAGGCCCGCCGCACCTCGACGCCGGTCTTGAAGCGGCCGACGATCTCCGTGAGGGCGTGGGCCTGGGCATCCAGGGATTCCGCGGCGGCGGCGGATTCCTCCACCAGGGCGGCGTTCTGCTGGGTGACCTCGTCCATCTGCACCACGGCCTTGTTGATCTCGTTCAGGCCCGTGCTCTGCTCCTGGGTGGCATTGGCGATCTCGCCGACCAGCGAGGTCACACGCTGCACGTTGGCCACCACACCCTGGATGGTCTCGCCCGCATGGGCGGCCACCCGGTTGCCGTCCTCGGACTTGGCCACGCTCTCGCGGATGAGGCCCTTGATCTCCTTGGCGGCATCGGCGCTGCGTTTGGCCAGGTTGCGCACTTCGGCGGCGACCACGGCGAACCCGCGGCCCTGCTCGCCGGCCCGGGCCGCCTCCACCGCGGCGTTGAGGGCCAGCAGGTTGGTCTGGAAGGCGATCTCATCCACCACGCCGATGATCTCGTTGATCTTGGCCGAGGACTGGTTGATGGCCTCCATGGCGGCGATGACCTGGGTGACGGCGGCGCCGCCATCCTGGGCCACCTGGCGGGCTTTGGCAGATTCGGTGTTGGCGGAGCGCGCGTTGTCGGCGGTCTGGTTCACGTTGCTGGTGATCTGCTCCATGCTGCTGGCGGTCTCCTCCAGGCTGGCGGCCTGCTCCTCGGTGCGGCGACTCAGGTCCGTGTTGCCCATGGAAATCTCACCCGAGGCCGTGGAGATGGCCATGGCGCTCTCCTGGATCTGCAGCACCATCTCCCGCAGTCCCTCGTTGGTGGCGTTGAGAGTGCGCGCCAGCTCGCCCAGCTCGTCCTTTGAATGGATGTCCACCCGCCGCGTGAGATCACCCTGGGCCACGGTCTCGATGACCGCGCCCATGGCCTGGATGGGCCGGGTGACGCTGATGGTGATGGCGCGTGCCAGCACGATCCCCACGAGCAGGGCGATGCCCGCCACGATCAGGGTGAAGGTCACGGCCTGCTGGTGGCTGGCCTGGGCCTGTTCATAGCGTTTCTGGATGGATTTGTCGAAGTACTTCACCAGTTCCTGGATGTCGGCCTGGAGGGCCTGATCGGCGGGCCGGAGGACGTCGAACATGAGCCGGATGGCTTCCTTGTCCCGACCTGCAAGGCTGGTTTCCGTCACCTGGATGTTGGCCCCCCGGAGCTTCAGCAGGGAGCCCTGGGCCTTGGCGAAGAGGGTTTTGGAATCGGTGCTCCGCAGGGTCTTCTCCAGGGCCTGGGCGGCCTCGTTGTAGGCATCCCGGGCCTTGCCGATGCGCCCCACATTGGTCTTGCGATCAGCCAGGTTGTCCATCACCAGCATGGTGCGGATCATGCGCGAGATCTGGTAGGCCTGCTCACTCATGTCATTGGCCAGGGCCAGCTGCCGGTTGTAGTGGGTGACGATCTCGGTGGTGTTCGACTCGATGGCGTTCATGCGGTCGAGGCCCACGCCCGCGATGAGGATCAGCAGGGCGAGCATCACCCCGAAGCCCAGGGTGAGCCGGGTCCCGATCTTGAGGTTGTTGAACATGGCCAGGCCCTCCCGGCGGCCAGCTCAGGGGGCCGCCTGGGGTGTTCATCGGCGGGAGGTACGCCTGAATTGATAAATGACTCTTGGGTTGTCATTTACCACAAGTCAGTACCGGTCGATCCGGATCAGCCCCGGATCTCCCCGTAGATGTTGTCCCGCTGCCAGGGCTCGTAGCCGGCGGCGGTGATCATGCGGGTCATCTCGTCCCTGTTCACGCTGTAGCAGGTGCCCGCGGCGCTGACGACGTTCTCCTCAAGCATGAGGCTGCCCATGTCGTCGCAGCCGTAGTGCAGGGCCAGCTGGCCCGTCTTGCGGCCCATGGTGACCCAGCTGCTCTGGATGTGCGCGAAGTTGTCGAGGAAGATGCGCGCCACGGCGATGGTGCGGAGGTACTCCACGTCCGTGGGCTTGGGCACCTTGCCTTCCCAGGGCGTGTGGCCGCTCTGGAAGGGCCAGGCGGCGAAGGCGGTGTAGCCGCCGCCGTTGTTCCGCGCCAGCGCCCGGTCCTGCTGGTCGCGCAGGGCCTCGAAGTGCTCGATGCGCTCGGCCAGGGTTTCCGTGATGCCGAACATCATGGTGCCCGTGGTCTTCACGCCCTCTTCGTGGGCGGCCTCCATGACTTCCAGCCACTTCTCGCGGCCACCCTTCAGCGGTGCGATCTTCTTGCGGATGCGGTCCACCAGGATCTCGGCGCCGCCGCCGGGAATGGAGCCGAGGCCCGCCTCGCGCAGGTCGGCGATGGTCTTGCCCAGGGCCTGGCCGCTGAGCTTGGCCATCATCTGGATCTCCACCGGCGAGAAACCGTGCACCCAGATGCCCAGGTCGTGGTGGAGGTAGCGCACCAGGTCCAGGTAGTAGTCCCAGGGCAGGTCCGGGTTCACGCCGCCCTGCAGCAGGAAGCCCGTGCCGCCAATGGCCTGGGTCTCCTCGGCCTTCTGCTTGAGCTGTTCCTTCGTGAGCACGTAGCCGCGGCTGTCGCCGGGCTTGTGGTAGAAGGCGCAGAAGGTGCAGTAGACGTTGCAGACGTCCGTGTAGTTCACGTTGCGGTCGATGACGTAGCTGACGCGGCGCGGATCGTTGTGGCGGTCCCGGGCAGCCGTGGCCGCCACGGCCAGGTCCGGGAGCTCCGCGTTTTCGAACAGAACGAGCGCCTCGGCGGCGGAAATCCGCCGGCCCTGGATCACGCCATTCAGGATGTCCTCGGACGTCGCGAGGGCCTTGAGCATGTCTAGACCTTGTACCCCATCACCTGGAGGCAGCGCCGGCAGACGCAGTCCTGGCCTTCCACGCCGTGCTGGAAGTGCTCCAAGGTGTAGGCGCAGCGGCACTTTTCGCAGATCTGGGTGGGATCGGTGCAGGTCTTGGGGGCGTAGAGATGCGTGGGATCGGGCATGGCGGACTCCGGACCTTCAAGAATACCAAAGGCGGCCCCGCAGGGCCGCCTTTGCAGGTAAAAGATGCTTCAGCTATTCCTCGACGGCGCCGGCCTTGGCGCTTTCGTGCGGGCGGGTGTTCCGCTTGTCCTGCTGCTTGTGGGCCTGCGCCTCCAGCTTGTCCACGGCCTGGGTGATGCTGGCATACATGTCATCCGTGGTGGCCGAGGCCACGAAGGCGCTGGCACGCGTCTTCAGGGTGATCTCCGCTTCGTGGCGGTGCTTCTCCACGCTCAGGATCACGTGGACGTCGATGATGTCGTCCAGGTAGGTGGCCATCTTGTCCAGCCGCTCCTTCGTGAGCTGCTTCAGGGGCTCGGTGAGCTCCATGTGGCGGCCGGTGTAGTTGACCTTCATGGGACACTCCTGAAAGGGGCCGGTTGGCCCGGGATTTTGGGATCCGGCCCTGTTATCGGCGCCGGCGTTGAGAAGCTGGAGGAATTTTCAGTTCTTCCCGGTATTTGTTCACGGTACGGCGGGCCACCTTGATGCCGTCCCGCTCCAGCAGGCTGGCAATGGCCTCATCCGACAGGGGCTTGGCGATGTCCTCCGCCTGCACGAAGGCCTTGATCCGGTGCTTCACCACCGTGGCCGACACGTCGGAATCCTTGGGCCGGGCCGAGAAGAAGTAGTTCAGGTCGAAGAGCCCCTGGGGCGTGTGGATGGTCTTGGCCTTCACCACTCGGCTGATGGTGCTCTCGTGGAAGCCCGTGGCCTCGGCCACGTCCCGCAACACCATGGGGCGCAGGCGCTCGATGCCGTGCTCGATGAACTCCTTCTGCAACTCCACGATCTGGGCGGAGACGCGCAGCACCGTGCGGTTGCGGTCCTCCACGCCGCGGATGAAGTCCCGGGCGCTGCGGAAGCGTTCGCGGATGAAGTCCTTGTCGCACTTGGCCTCGCTGGAGGCCATGAAGCGCGGATATTCGCCGTTCACGCGCAGGCGCGGCAGGCCCTCGTCGTTGAGGTAGACCTTCCAGTTGCCGTCCTCGCCCTTGAGCACCACCACGTCGGGCTTCACCACGCGCTCGCCATCGGGATCGAAGGCCCGGCCAGGCGAGGGGTTGAGGTGCTTGAGCTGCTCCATGGCCAGGCCCAGTTCCTCTTCCGTGCAACCCAGCGCCCGGCGCAGCTTGGCGCTGTCGCGCTGGGACAGGAGCTCCGAGAAGTCCTGGATGATGCGGACCGCCAGGTCGTCGGGTTCGGCGCCGGCATGGCGCAGCTGCAGCAGGAGGCACTCCTGCACCGTGAAGCACCCCACGCCGGAAGGATCGAATTCCTGCAGCACGTCCAGGGCCGCGCGCAGGGCTTCCCCGGTGACGCCCAGATCCGCCGCCAGCTTGGCGGGCGTGGCTTCCAGGGAGGGCTGGTCCGGATCCATGCGGATGAACCCCTTGGGATCCAGCCGGTCGATGAGCCGCTCCACCAGCGGCGCGCGAGGATCCTCGTGCTCCAGGGTCTCGTAGAGCTGCCCGACCAGATGATCCTGGAGGGATTCGAAAGCGCTGAGCCGGTCCTCCCACGAGAGGCGGTCCTCTTCCGGCAGGTTGCTGGTGCGGGGCAGATCCTGGTCCCAGCTGTTCTCGGCGCCCAGTTCGGTCTCCTGCACCTGGGCCACGCCCTCCTCGGTGAACCGCTCCAGGTCGCTCTCGGGATTCATCTCGCCCGCGGCGTCCAGGAGGGGTCCGAGATCCACCGTGTCTACCCCTTCCGGGAGTTCCACGGGATCGGCCATCTGCTCGGCGGAGCCCTCGGTCACATCGGAGTCGCGGCCCTCCTCGATGGCTTCGAGGGTGGGCACCTCGTCGCTGTCATCAGCCAGCTCGAGCAGGGGATTCTCCTCCAGCTCCCGCTCGATGGTCTGGGACAGCTCCTGCAGGTTCATCTGCCACAGCTTGAGCTTCAGCTGCATGGCCGGCGTCAACGCCAGGGTCTGGCTCTGGGCCAGGCGTTGGGAGAGGAAGGGACCGGCTGCCATCAGTCGAGCCTAAACCGGTCGCCCAGGTAGACCCGGCGGATGTCCGGATCCTCTGCGATTTCGCTGGGCAGGCCGTTCTTCATGATCATCCCGTCCGCCAAGATATAGGCGCGGTCGGCGATCTGCAAGGTCTCCCGGACATTGTGATCGGTGATGAGCACGCCGATGCCTCGCGCCTTGAGGTCGCCGATGAGGCCCTGGATCTCCAGCACGGATTTCGGATCCACGCCGGCAAAGGGCTCGTCCAGCAGCATGATGCGGGGCTCGGTCACCAGGGCCCGCGCCAGCTCGCAGCGCCGCCGCTCGCCACCTGAGAGGCTCATGCCGAGGGTGTCGCGCACTTTTTCCAGGTGGAATTCACCCAGCAATCGTTCGCACCGCGCCTTCTGCTCGGCCTTGGGAATGGGCTGCAGCTCGCCGAGGGCCATCAGGTTCTCCCACACCGTGAGGCCCCGGAACACGCTGGCCTCCTGGGCCAGGTAGCCGATGCCCAGCCGGGCCCGGCGGTGCATGGGCAGCGCGGTCACATCCTGGCCCAGCCAGCGGATGGTGCCGCGGTCTGGGGCCTCGACGCCCACCACCATGTAGAACGTGGTGGTCTTGCCCGCGCCGTTGGGTCCCAGCAGGCCCACGACCTCGCCCATGCCCACGCAGAGGCTCACGTCGCGCACCACCGTGCGATCGCCGTAGCGTTTCTGGAGGTTCACTGCCTCGAGGCAGGGGGTGGCTTCAGTCATGGTTCTATCAGAACACACGAGGCCGCCCTTTGGCCCCGTGGGGGCCTGGACCAGCTTCAAGCCGTCAGTGGACATGACCCTCACCAGGCGGAGCCGGCGCCCTTGCCGCGCACCCGCCCCTGCCACTTGACCGTCTGGGTGTCGGGCTCCAGTTCGAGCGCCTCGCCCTGCCCCTCCCCCAGCCGGCCCCGGAGGGACACGGAGCCCTTCGCCTGCACCACCTTCACCGTGCGATCGGTACCCAGGGTCACGATCACGGAGTCCGCGGCCAGCCGCCACCCCTGCCCCTGGCATTCGACGCCGCCGCTGAGGGTGACCCGCTGGGCCTCGCTCTGGCCCCGCTCGGCCCGCAGGAAGAGGTCGCCATCCGCCGCCGCCAGGGCACCGCTCAGGCCCTCGGGGAAACTCACCAGCTCAGCCTTGCGGAGGATGCGGGGGCCGGAGAGGCGCTCCCGGAGCCGGGTCCAGGCCGCGGGCCGGCCCGTGAGCGTCCACAGGGCATCCTCCCAGACCAGCTTCGCCCCCCGCAGGCTGCCGCCCGTGAACAGGTTCACCTGGACGGGCCCCTCGATGGTCCAGGAGCGGGGATCACCGTGACCTGCGCCGCCCGTGAAGGTGCCGTCCTCCCCCCGGCCCAGCACCGGTCCCTGGAGCGTCCACCGGCGCGTGGCCCGCTCGACCTGGATGCGGGGCGAGGAGAGGGTGCGCCTGCCCCAGGTGAGGAGGGCCTGGCCCTCCGCCACAGCGTGGCCCACGGGCAGGGTTTCGGGGAGATCCTTGCCGGCAGCCTCGCGCATGAACACCCGCGGGGCCTTCAGGGTGAGGCGCTGGCCGTCCACCGGCTGGTCCCAGACCACGCTGCCCTCCAGCCGCAGGCCCGCGGGGGTCCACCGCGCACCGTCCGTGCTGAGCTGCTCCTCCCCGGCCGCCAGGGTCCGCCGGGCCCGGAAGGACCGGAATTCCACCTGCTGGAAGCTCGCGCCAGGCTGGGGCCTGGGGGCCCGGCCGCTCTGGGCCTCGCCGCGCCAGCCATCCGCCCGCTCAAAGGACAAGGGCCCGGGCCAGGTGACGGTGTCCGGGGATAGATCCGCCACGGAGGCCTGCAGGGACCCCTCGCTCAGCCTGGCCTTCACGCCCTCCAGGTGGCCCGACTGGAAGCCCGGAGTGGCCCAGAGGCGTTCGGCATCCATGGCCTGGAGGGTCGGGGCCGCCGCGCCGCCGGTGGCGGCCTGCCAGCGCACGGGACCGTGTTCCACGCGCAGCTTGCCATCCGTCTCGCGCCGCCAGCCCGTCGGCAGGTTCCAGAGCCCCCGGGAAGATCCCTCCAGCGACTCCCAGCGCAGGGGCGCCAGGCCCTCCCACTCCCCGCCGTTCCAGCGGATGGCCGGCCCCTCGCTCTCGATGCGGCCCTTGCCCAGGGGGACCGTGGTCCCCGGCTGTGCCACCCCGAGGTCCATGGGGCCCTGGAGGGTCCACACACCGGCCTGCCGCCGCGCTCTGGGCGAGAGCAGGCGCCATTGTCCGGCCTGCTCGTCGAGCCGCCCCGTCACCTGCTCCAGGAGGAGGTCCTGCTCTGAACCCGAGATGGTCTTGTAGGCCAGCACCATGCGGTTCGGCCCCAGCTGCTCGGTGACGGTGCCCTTGGTGCCCTTGGTGCCTTCGCCGAAGAGCGCATCGCCGCCCACGGTGCGGCCCGGCATGCCCTCGCTGCCGTTGGCCAGGAAGCGCAGCGTGAATCCGAGGGTGGCCGCCACCAGGCCCCAGCCCAGACGCCGCCACAGGGGGTGCCGCGCGGGCGGGAGGTCCTGCAGCAGCGCGGATACCTTCACGGCAGCGCCTCCCCGAGGACCGAATCCACCAGCCAGGAGCGCCCCCAGCGGACGCTGCCCTGGGGGGCTGCGGCCACGCAGAGCCGCTCGCCCACGCGGGGCTGGCCGGGGCGGTCGTGGTTGGCGAACCAGGTGAGAGGATCCGCCAGGCCCGCCAGCCTCAGCTTCCAGTGATCGGCACTGAAGACGGCCGACGAGGTGACCGTGCCATCGAGACGGGCCAGCGGCGGCGCAAAGCCCTGGCCGAAGGGCTCCAGCCGGGCCAGGTCGGCATCCCCGGGCAGATCTTCGGGCCCACCATCCAGCAGCAGGGCCGGCCGTTCCCGCCCCTCGGCCTGAAGGGCCGCGCCCCGCTGGAGGGCCTGCAGCACGAAGGGGAACCGGGCGGCCTCGAAGCTGAGTCCGGCCGCCACGCGATGGCCGCCCCCACCCAGGATGAAGGGCTGGGCCAGGGCCAGCAGCTCGCCCAGGTCGTAGCCTTCCGGGGCCCGCAGGCTGCAGTGGGCCACGCCGTCGAGGACCGTGCAGACGCCCGAGGGACGTCCGCTGGCACGCATCCGGTGGCCCGCCACGATGCCGATGACGCCCTTGTGGGCCGCCGCGTCCAGCACGAGATCGAAGGCCGCCTCCGAGGGCGCCGGCAGACGATCGGCCACCTCCTGCTGGATCGCCCGGCGCTCGAGGTTGAGCGCTTCCACCCGGGCCATCAGCAGGTCGGCCTCGCCGAGATCCTTGGTCAGCAACAGGCGGACGGCGTCCTCTGCCCCGCCCATGCGGCCCACGGCGTTGAGCCGCGGTGCCAGACCGAAGGCGATGTCCTGGGCGCCGATGGCCCCCTCCTTCTTCGCGGCCCGCAGCAGGGCGGCCAGGCCAGGCCCGTTCCTCCCGCTGAGGGAGTCCAATCCCCGGCGCACGAGCAGGGCGTTCTCACCCACCAGGGGCATCACGTCCGCCACGGTGCCGATGGCCACGAGCTTGAGCAGACCGTCCAGGAAGACTGCGTCTGCGCCCGCCGGATGGGGCACCGCACCCAGCAGGGCCTGCGCCAGCTTGAAGGCCACGCCCACACCCGCGAGATACGGATTGGCGTAGTCCCCGAGGTGGGGATGCACCACCGCGCAGGCGGGCGGGAGTTCCCCGCCCAGGGCGTGGTGGTCCGTGATCACCCAGTCGAGACCCAGCTCGGCGCTGGCCGCCACCTCGGCCAGGCTGCGCACGCCGCAGTCGACGGAGATGAGCAGGCCCGGATCGCGGGTGGCCTTCAGCTCCTGGATGCAATCCAGGTGCAGGCCGTAGCCGTCGGAGAAGCGGTTGGGGATGAAGAAGGAGGCCTCGGCGCCGAGCCGCTCCAGGGTGCGCATCAGCAGTGCGGTGGCGGTGACGCCATCCACGTCGTAGTCGCCGTAGACCACGATGCGCTCGCGGCCTTCAATGGCCTTGCGGATGCGCGCCACGGCCGCATCCACGCCCGGCAGCAGGTGCGGGTCCGTGCTGCGGGCCCAGGATGGATCCAGCCGCCAGGCCAGGTCCTCGCTGCGATCCACCCCCCGCAGCCAGGCGAGCCGGGCCGGCCGGGGATCCAGGTCCCAGGCCTCGGCCACGTTCTTCCAGGGCACCAGACCCGCCGGAATGCTCCGGCGGAGGCGCCAGGGCAGAGAGGTCATTTCAAACCACGCTGCCCATGCGGGCGAACTTCTGGTACCGCTCCTCCACCAGCTGCTCCGCCGACAGCTCGGACAGCTCCGAGAAGGCCTCGACGATGGCCTCCTTCAGCGCAGCCGCGGCGGCGTCGAAGTCGGAATGGGCACCGCCCAGGGGCTCCTTCACGATGCCGTCGATGACGCCGAGCTCCAGCAGGTGCGGGGCCGTGAGCTTGAGCGCAGCGGCGGCCTTGGGCGCCTGGCTGGCGTCCTTCCACAGGATCGACGCGCAGCCCTCGGGCGAGATCACCGAGTAGATGGCGTTCTCCATCATGAGCACGCGGTCGGCCACGCCAAGGGCCAGGGCCCCACCGCTGCCGCCCTCACCGATGACCACGGCCACCACGGGCACTTCGAGCTTGGCCATCTCCAGCAGGTTCCGGGCGATGGCCTCGGCCTGGCCGCGCTCCTCGGCATCCACGCCGGGGTAGGCGCCGGGCGTGTCGATGAGGCAGAGGATGGGCCGCTGGAACTTCTCCGCCAGCTTCATGAGGCGCAGGGCCTTGCGGTAGCCCTCGGGCTTGGGCATGCCGAAGTTGCGCAGGATCTTCTGCTTCGTGTCCCGGCCCTTCTGCTGGCCGATGACCATGACGGGGTTGCCTTCGATCCAGCCGAAGCCGGACACGATGGCGGCGTCATCCCCGAAGCGCCGGTCGCCATGCAGCTCGTCGAAGCGCTCGCAGAGCCGCTCGATGTAGTCGAGGGTGTAGGGCCGCTTGGGGTGCCGCGCCAGCTGGGCCCGCTGCCAGTCCGTCAGGTTGGTGAACAGGTCGGCCTTCAGCTTGTCGAGCTTCTTCTCCAGCTTCTCCCGCTCCTTGGTCTGGGAAGGATCCATCTCCATGGCACGGATCTGGGCCTCCAGCTCCAGCACCGGCTTTTCCAGCTGGGACAGATCCATGGCCTGTTCGGGGGACGCGTCTTTCATGCAACCTCAAGCTGGGTCGTTCGAGGATCCAGTGTAGAAGGCCGGACCAGGATTGGATAGGGCGCGCTGACCCCGGGTAGGCCCACCTCCAGCCCAATAAGGTTCCTGCCATCACAGGGGTGGGGCACAATGCCCCATCGAGGTGCTTCCCTGGCTTCCCATCCCTTCCCCCTCCTGGGCCTCAGCGGCGGCATCGCGGCCGGAAAATCCTTCGTCGCCTCCTGGATGCGGGACCGCGGGTGGGCCGTCATCGACGCGGATGCCCTGGCGCGGGAGGCGGTAGCCCCCGGGAGCGAAGGCCTGCAGGCCGTGGCCGCGGCGTTCGGCCCCTCCGCCCTCCATCCTGATGGCGGCCTGGACCGCGTCTGGGTGGCCGCCCATGTCTTCGCGGACGAGGCCGCCCGGGCGCGGCTCAACGCGATCCTGCACCCCCGCATCGAGGCCCTGCTGGAAGCACGCCTGAGTAGACTTCCCCCGGACACCCGGGGCGCCCTGCTTGACGCCGCCCTCTGGGTGGAGCGGGGGAGGGCCCACCATTTCGACGCGTTCTGGGTGGTGGATGCATCGGAGGAACTCCGGCTGGAGCGCCTGATCGCCCGCGATGCCCTCACCCGCGATGCGGCCCTGGCCCGCCTGCGCGCCCAGGCCACGGCGCCGGAGCGGGCCCTGCACGCGGACCTGGTCATCCAGAACGATGGCCGGGACCTATCCAGCCTTCTCGCGGAGAGGGAGGCGGCCCTTCTGGCAGACTGGAAGGTCCGCCGCGCGCGGACCTGGAGACCGACCATGCCTGCACCCTTCAGCGCCGATCAGCTGCGCCTGGTACTGACCGACCTGCTCAGCCGCGGGGGCGACTACGGCGAGGTGTTCGTGGAGCGTCGCCGGGCCCACGCGCTCGGCATGGACGATGGCCGCATGGAGGACGTGCTGGCCTCGGAGACTTTCGGCGCCAGCCTGCGCCTGGTGGAGGGCGAGACCACCCGCTTCGCGGACCTCATCTCCCCCACCTTCGAGGAGTTGTCCGAATCCGCGCGGACCCTGGCAGCGCCCGGCAGCGGCCCTGCCGCGGCCATCCCGGCCCTGGTCGCACAGACCTTCCCCACCCCCAGCCCCGTGGTCCAGGATCCCGGCCAGGTGCCCCTGGCCGACAAGGTGGCCCTGGTGCGCCGCGCCGAAACCATTGCCCGCGAACATGCGGAGGCCCTTCGTCCCGGCGCCCTCAGGCAGGTCTCCGTGGGCTACGGCGACAGCACCCAGCGCGTGTGGATCGCCGCGGCCGAGTCCGAGGATGGCGCCTGGTCCGGCCGCGTCACCGAGGACCACCGCACCCAGGTGGTGCTCCGTGCCAATGTCACCGCGGGGGACGGCACCCAGCTCCAGACGGGCTATCAGCCCCTGGGCGAGACGCGGGGCTTCGAACTCTTCACGGACGAGGCCGTCACGGGCATGGTCCACGAGGCCGTACGCCTGGCCATGCAGGCCCTGGAGGCGCAGCCCGCGCCCGCCGGGACCTTCCCCGTGGTGCTCAGCAGCAGCGCCGGCGGCACCATGATCCACGAGGCCTGCGGCCACGGCCTCGAGGCTGATCTCGCCCTGGCGGGCATGAGCTCCTTCGCGGGCAAGCTGGGCCAGAGGGTGGCCGCCGAGGGCGTGACCATCATCGACGACGGCACCCTGCCCCACAAGCGCGGCAGCCAGGCCATCGACGACGAGGGCAACCCCGTGAGTCGCGTCGTGCTCATCGAGAACGGCATCCTCAAGGCCTACCTGCAGTCGCGCAAGACCTCACGCAAGATGGACACCGGACCCACAGGCAACGGCCGTCGGGAAAGCTACCGCCACCTGCCCATCCCCCGCATGCGCAACACCTTCCTGGCTCCCGGAAGCGAGGCCCCCGAGGCCATCCTGCGGGACCTCCACCGGGGCCTGCTCGTGAAGCACATGGGCGGCGGCCAGGTGGATACCGTCACCGGCAACTTCGTGTTCCAGGTGACGGAAGGCTACTGGGTGGAGAACGGCGTGGCCATGTATCCCGTGAAGAACGCCACCCTCAGCGGCTGCGGGCCCGAGGTGCTGAAGGGCCTCACCCGCATCGGCAACGACCTGCACCACTTCGATATCGGCACCTGCGGCAAGGACGGTCAGGGCGTGCCCGTCAGCGACGCCCTTCCCACCATCCTCTGCCCCGCCCTCGTGGTGGGCGGCACCGCCGAACCCCTGCCGAGCGTGATCTAGATGAGCGACTTCTCGACCTTCATTCCCGATTCGCTCGAGGCCCGTCTGCAGGACGGCATCCAGCATGCACGGAGCCTGGGCGCGGAGGGCGCCGAGGCTTTCCTGTCCGTGTCCCGCTCCCGCAAAGCCAAGGTGCAGAATGGCCAACTGGAGGATCTCACCGTCAGCAAGCGGGGCGGCCTCGGGGTGCGCGTCATCCGCGGAGGTGGCCAGGGCTTCCGGACCGGGCTCGCCACCAGCACCGATCTGGCCGCAACGGATTTCCGGCACCTCTTCGCCCAGGCCTGGGAGCTGAGCGCCCTGGGCGATGAAGACCCCTGGCTGCGGCAGGCGGAGCCCTCGGGCATCGACGACCTCCCCCCGCGCTTCGATGCCGCCGTGGAGGCGATCACGCCGGATCAGCGCATCGCCTGGGCGCAGGAGCTCGAACTCCAGGCCCGGAAGGCCTCCAGCAAGGTCGCCGCCGTGCGGGAGGCGGCCTGGAGCGACGGCTCCGGCGCCAGCCTGCTGCTGACCCAGAAGGGCGTGCGGACGCCGGATGTCTGGACCAGTTGTTCGGCCTCCATCGAGCTGGCCGTGGCCGAAGGCGAAGAGCGCCAGGCCGCCTGGCACTGGGACGTCTCCCGCCGGCCCGGCCTGGACCTCGCCGCCATCGGCGCCGAGGCCGCCCTCAAGGGGGAGCGCAAGCTGAACCCCCAGCGGCTGCCGGCCGGAAAGTACGCGGTGGTCCTGCACCCGGAAGTGGCGGTGGAGCTGCTGGGCCTGGTGGCAGGCATGCTGGACGCCGAGTCCGTGCTCAAGCAGCGCAGCCTCTTTGCCGGCAAGCTCGGCGAGCGCATTGCCTCGCCCCTGCTGACCCTGGTGGATGACGGGCGCCTCTCCGAAAGCCCTGGCTGCCCCGCCCTGGGCACCGAGCCCTGGGATGCGGAAGGCTTGCCCACCCGGCGCAACGTGCTGCTGGAAGGGGGCGCGCTGAAGACCTACCTGCACACCCTGAAGACCGCCGCCGAGATGGGCATGGCCCCCACCGGCAGCGCGGGCCGTGGCTTCGGCAGCCAGCCCAGCGCCACCACCTTCAACCTCTTCCCCCTGCCCGGGGACACGGGCACCGACGCACTCTACCGTCTGGCCGGGAACGGCGTGCTCATCACGGAGATCATGGGCCTGCACACCGTGGATCCCGTCAGCGGCGACCTCAGCGTGGGCGCCAGCGGCCTCCGCATCCGCGACGGCCTGCTCGCAGAACCCGTGGACAAGCTCACCTTCGCCGGCAACCTGCGGGACTTCCTCACGCGCATCGTGGCCCTCGGCAGCGACCTCCGCTGGTACGGCAGCAGCGCCGGTCTGAGCATCCTGCTGGAGGACATCGCCCTGGGCGGCGCGTGATCCTCCACCTCTCTTCCACCCACTAGCATCGTTCCTGCGAGGTCCCCATGTCCCTGAGCGCCGCGAAGCAGTACCTGTCCTTCCCCCACCTCGAACCCGGCCTCCGGGCGGATCTGGAACCGCTGGTGAAGGCCGCCGAGGGTGGCGACGCCAAGGCCATCGCCGAGCTCGAGGACCGCTTCTTCGAGCCCCTCGCCTTCGGCACGGGCGGCCTCCGTGGCTTCATGGCCGCCGGGCTCCGCCGCATGAACCAGCCGAACGTGCGCCGGACGACCATGGCCCTGGCGACCGTCGCCCAGCACCATGCACCGGGCAAGAAGGTGGCCGTGGTGGGCTACGACACCCGCATCAACTCCGAGGTCTTCGCCCAGGAAAGCGCGGCCGTGCTGGCCGCCGCCGGCTACCAGGTGTTCCTCGGCTCACGCCCCCTGCCCACGCCCTTCCTCTGCTTCGCCATGAAGGCCCTGGGCTCCACCTGCGGGGTGATCATCACCGCCAGCCATAATCCGAAGGAATACAACGGCTTCAAGGCCTACAACGACCTCGGCGGGCAGGTCGTGGATCCCTGGGATGCGGAGATCGAGGCCCACATGGCCACGCTGCCCGTGGTGCCCGTGCCGCCGGTGGTCCCCGAGGGGAGGATCAGCCCCATCCCCGTGGAAGTGGAAAACGCCTACCTGGCCCTGGGGCTTGGCTTGCTCCAGAATCCCAAGCCCTTCACCCCGGCGCGGATCCTCTACACCCCCTTCCACGGCACCGGCGTGGCCTTCGTGCCCGCCCTGTTCGAGAAGGCGGGCATCCCCTTGACCGTGAGCCCCAGCCAGGGCATCCAGGACGGAACTTTCCCCACGGCGCCCCGCCCCAATCCTGAAGAATTGGCGGCCTACGCGTCGCCCCTCCGGGAAGCCGAAGCCATGGCGGCCGATGTGGTGCTCGCCAACGATCCGGACGCGGACCGCATCGGCGTCGTGGCCAAGCGCGACGGGGCCTGGGAGCTCATGAGCGGCAACGACCTGGCCGCCCTCACCCTGGACTACCTCTGCTCCGGGAAGGGCCGCCAGGGCGCGGTGGTGAGCACCGTGGTCACGTCGGACTTCATGGCCGAGGTGGCCCGCCACCATGGCCTGCCCGTGGTGTGGACTCTGACCGGCTTCAAGAACATCGCCGTGTGCATGGACCGGCTCGATCAGCTGGGTGAGGCCTACGCCTTCGGCGCCGAGGAGAGCTACGGCATGCTGCTGCCTCCCAGCCTGCGCGACAAGGATGGCGTCACGGCGGCCCTGGTGGTCGCGGAGATGGCCGGCCACTACAAGGCCAAGGGCCAGACCCTCTTCGAGGCCGTGGAGGCCCTCATGGCCCGGGTGGGCACCTTCCACAACCGGCTGGTGAACCTTGAGGACCCCAGGCCCGGTGGCGCCAAGCGCTTCGCCGAGGCCATGGGCCGCATCCGGACCGCCGGCCTGGCCACTTTTGGTGGCGAAAAGGTCGTCAGCTGGGAGGACTTCCAGACCGGGCTGTGGCACGGCGAGGGTCGCAGCGAGACGATCCTGGACCGGCCCGACCACCGCGCAATCGCCCTGCCCATCCCCTTCAGCAACGCCTTGAAGTTCCGCCTGGAGAGCGGTGCCTTCGCGGCCTTCCGGCCCAGCGGCACGGAACCCAAGCTGAAGGTCTACCTCCAGAGCCGCACCGATACCGCCCTGCTGGATCGGATGGAGGCGGAGGCGCGCACGCTGCTCGGACTCTAGGGCCCCACAAGCGAGAGGGCTGACCTGCGAACGCCTCGCAGGCCAGCCCTCTCGGTTTTCAGGTCAGACAGGAACTAGAGGGACTTCTTGGTAACAGTCAGCTTGCCATCGGCGAAGCCGTGGCATTCCTTGCACTGGGCTTCCTTGTACTTCGCCAGCATCTTGACGGTGGCGGGGTTGAACTTCTTGTCCTTGGGCGTGCCCTCGTGGCAGGCCGTGCACTTCGCACCCTTGACGGTGGTCATCTTGGCATTGGCCACGGGGGCGACGGCCAGGGCGAGGAGGGCGGTGAGCAGGGTGATGCGGCGCATGGTGACTCCTGAGGTGGACTCGACATCCAGATCGAGCCAAAGTGGACTGTCATGATTGTGCCACAGAAGGGCCTGGGAGGGCCCGCCACGGCTCAGTGACCCGCATCACAGGCGCCGGGCCAAGGGATGGGGGGCTCGGATAGAAAAGGGGCCCGGACGAGCCGGGCCCTCTTCTCGATTCCTACCGCCCTCAGTGCGAGAGGCGGGACGTCATGGCGTAGATGATGAGGACGAGCAGCACGAGGCCGATGCCGAAGAAGATGTAGCCGGCGCTGCGGGCGATGCCCTTCCAGGCTTCCCACTCGTCCTTCACGCGGTAGTCATCCAGGCGTCCTTCGGCCACCAGGCGGTCATACCAGCGCTTGCGCTCGTGGAGCATCTCGGACTTGGAGATGCGGCCGGAGAAGATGACCGTATCCATGGGGAACTTCTCCAGGCGGAAGTGCGTGTTGAAGAAGTGGACGGTGAAGATGAAGCCGGAGGCCAGCAGGGCTTCGTCGGAGTGCACGATGAGCGAGACATTGATCATCCAGCCCGGCATGAACTTGCTGAAGAACTCCGGGAACCACATGATCAGGCCGGAGACGCCGATGGCGAACACGCCCCAGAACACGGCGAGGTAGTCGAACTTCTCGAAGTAGGTCCAGCGGTCGAACTCGGGCCGCGGTCCCTTCCCGAAGAACCACTTGTTGTGGGCCACGAAATCATCGAGGTCCTGCTTGGTGGGAATCATGGAGTCGGGGTGGGCCATGGCCTTGAAGAGCCGCGAAAGCTGGAAGGCACCGGTCGCAGGATCATTCAGGTAGCCGCGGCGCTTCCAGAGGTGGCTCAGCATGGTGCTCAGGTGGAGCACGAAGTAGACGAAGGTGACCACCGCGCCGAAATGATGGAGGGTGCGTGCCACCTCGGCGCCGCCGAAGAAGCTGAAGATCGCCTTGGCCCAATCGGTGTGGTAGAACTTCAGCGGCATGCCCGTGATCGTCAGCAGGAGGAAGCTGGTGACGACGAGGATGTGCAGGAACCGCTCGAAGGGCTGGAAGCGGGTGAATTGTTCATCATCCTCATGGATCTTGGCCTTGGCCTCCCGGAACTGCTTGGAGTCGTGGCGGTAGAGCCAGATGGACCGGAACAGCCAGAGCAGCGTGTGGCCGCCGAAGAGGGCGAAGGTGCCCACGAGCAGGGCGGTCATGACGATGAAGACGTAGTTGAGGATCGGGTAGTTCTTGCGGTCCATGGGATTGGCATGGGGCGCGTACTTGGTGAAGCTGGTCGTCGCCTTCGGATGGCACTGCTTGCAGGTGTTGACGATGTTGGCAGCGGAAAGGTGGGACTCGGGATCCGCGGCCCGGCGCACGTCGTGGTGGCCGTGGCAGTCGTAGCAGGCGGCAACGGCGCTCGCCGTGTTGGCCTTGCCCAGCGCCATGGCCTTGCCGTGGTAGGTGTCCCGGTAGTGTTCGAGGCGGTCCGCGTGGCACTTGCCGCAGACCAGGTCGCTGCCGGCCTTGAAATGGGCGTTGGCGGGCGTCTCGATCTGATGGGCGGAGTGGCACTGGATGCAGACGGGGCCGCGGGGATCGCCCTTGGCCAGCAGCTGCCCGTGGATGCTCTGGTTGTAGATCTCCTCGACCGTGACGTGGCATTTGCCGCATGTCTTGGCCACGTTGGCGTGGTTGATGGGCGAGCTGCGATCCACGCTGCGCTTGATGTCATGGACCCCATGGCAGTCGTTGCAGCTGGGGGCCACGATGAGGCCCTTCTGGAGCAGGGCCATGCCGTGGATGCTCTCCTGGTACTGGTCCCCCACCTTGGGGAACTTCATCTTGTATTCGTCGGTGATGCCCTTGTTGGCGTGGCACTTCGCGCAGGTCTTGGGCAGGTTCATCTTGTAGACCGGCGAGTCGTGCTGCTTCACCGGGACGATGTAGTGGTTCCCGTGGCAGTCCGTGCAGCCGGGGGCGGCCGAGGCCCCCATGGCCTTGCTCATGCCGTGGATGCTGCCCTGGTAGACCTTCTCCTGGTCGGAGTGGCAGTTTCCGCAGGCCACCTTGGGGGGCGGGTTGCCGTCACCCGGGTGGTCCTTGTGGATCTGGGCGTGGCAGTCCTTGCAGGACAGGGATCCGTGCACGGCCTTCCCGAAGCGCGCGGCATCCACGAAGAGCGAGATCGTCGTGCCGCCCGGTCCCTCCTTCGTGGCGTCCTTGTCGCCATGGCAGTCCAGGCAACTTTCCTTGGCGGCCTTGGCCCCGGCCGCCTGGACCGGGGCGCTGAGCAGGAGGCCGCAGGCCAGCCAGGCCAGCGGCAGGGCCCAGCGGGACCGGCGGCGGGAAGGGGCGACTACGGGGCGGGCGGGCAGGAGGGAAGCCAGCAGCATGATTGGTCCTCGTGAGTGGAGGCAGCTAAGACAGGGGCGGGCCCCGGACAGGAGCCCACCCTATTATCCACTCAAAGGTTGTTTGAGTTCGTCAGACGGAGATCACAATATCCCTGGCTTCAGTGCCCGGAATGGCCCCCGGCATCGGAGCCTGAGTCCGGGTTTTCCTTCTCCATGAGCTGCCGATAATACTCAGGCCGGGTCTCACGCAGGTGGTCCGCCGAGGCCCTGCCCGTCAGCCAGGCGAGGTCCATGGGGTAGACGTCAGGATCGAAGATCACCAGGTACCAGTGCCAGACCAGGATGGACAGTGTGGCCAGGATGGCCTCGTACCAGTGGGCCGCGGTGGCGGCGTCCAGCACCCAGGTCGGGAAGCGGCGCAGGCTCCAGTTCTGGGCCCAAAGCAGGAGGCCGGACACGGCCATCACCACGGTGCCCCACATGAAGGCCCAGTACTCCATCTTCTCGGCATAGCCGAACATGCCGAAGGTGGGTCGCTTGTCGATGAGGCCGAGGTTGTAGCGGAGGGTGTTCGCGATGTCCTTGGCGTCCTGCCAGCCCGGGAGCAGCTCGATCAGGATCACGCGGTCCTTCTTGACCAGGGCCAGGTGGATGAAGTGGATGACGGTCGCCGCCGAGATCACCACTGCGGCGACTCGGTGCAGGATGGCCCGGGCCACGCCGGCCCCGTGCAGACCGATGGCCTGGACCCAGGCAGCCTCAGGGAACTTGAGGGCGAACCCGGTGATGACCAGAACGCCGAAGCTGACCATCACCATGCCGTGGGTGATGCGGAAGAGCTTGTTCATGCGCGGCAGCTGCTCGCCCGTGCCGTGGTGCGGCTTGTGCCGGCGCAGCTTGGCGAGCCAGTCGATGCCGTTGTGGAACAGCATGAAGCCGATGGTCATGGGGATGAGCGCGTAGTAGGCCCAGCGGATCCACTGGACGGAGATGTGCTCGGCGCCGCCGGCGGTGCGGACGTGGACCCGGCCCTTGCTGATCTTCTCGCCCAGGCCCGGATGGCACTGCCCACAGGTCTTCTGCAGGTTTGCGGGGTTGATGGTGGAGCGGATGTCCTCGGAACGCAGGATGTTGTGGACGCCATGACAGGAGGCGCAGTTGGCGGCCGTCTTCTGCCCGCCACGGATGGCGAGACCGTGGAAGCTGTCCTGGAAGGCCGGCACCTTGTCGCCGAAGTCGTAACGCGAGTTCATGCGCTCGTCGCCGTGGCAGCGGCCACAGGTCACCGTGGAGACGCGGGCAGGATTCACCAGGGAGCCGGCCTCCTTGGGCGCCAGGATGCTGTGCTCGCCGTGGCAGCCCGTGCAGGTGGGCGAATCGTTCGAGCCGCGCTTGACCGCCAGGCCGTGCACGCTGTCCGCATAGACGGCCTGCACGTCGTTGTGGCAGACCCCGCAGGTGTCGGCCACGTTGGCGCGGTTCACCCGGGCCTTGGGGTCCTTCGAGGCCAGGATGTCGTGGCTGCCGTGGCAGTTGGAGCAGGAGGGTGCCGAGGCGTTGCCCTTGGCCACTTCGCGGCCGTGCACGCTCAGCCGATAGGCCTCCACCGGCTTGGCGAAGGGAATCTTGTGCTTGGCGAGGAAGTCGGGGTTGGAGTGGCAGGCCCCGCAAGTGTCCGCCAGGTTCTTGCTGTTCACCGGAGAGGTCGGCTGGCTGCCGGACTGGATCTTGTGGACCGGGCCATGGCAGGACTGGCAAGTGGCCGAGTCGGCCATGCCATTCTGCTTGGCCAGGCCGTGGACGCTCTTCGAGTAGGCCTTGACCTGGTCCTCGTGGCAGTTGGCGCAGTTGACCGGCTTCGGCTTGTCGGCATGCGGCAGGCTGGTGATGCTGCTGTGGCAGCCGACGCAGCCCATGCCGCCGTGCTTGGAGGCCTCGAAGGCGACGAGATCCACCTCGTGGCAGGAGGTGCAGTCCTTGGGCGTCGGCGCAGCCGCGAACATCACCACGGACATCAACCCAGCAAGCAGAAGACGCATAGCCACCTCGTTAGTCCTCTAAACTTTAGCCTGAGAACCCGCCGAAATAGGACCTGCTGGTGATTTAGATCACGACAAATGAAGGCATTCGGGCTTTTCTTGGAGAAAACAAGAAGCGCCGGGTGGAATCCTCCACCCGGCGCCTGGAATGGGTCGTACCGTCAGCTCACTTGCCCTTGTAGTCCTTCAGCCAGGCCAGATCGACCTCGGCGGCCTTCTTCTCAGCCTTCATCTTGAGCAGGAACTTGCCACGCTCGTTGGCCTCGGAAGCCCCCTTCTTGGGCATCTTGTCGACATGGCAGGACTGGCAGCTGGTGATCTCGGCGAAACCAAGGTCCTTGGCCTTCTTGACGAAGGGCAGCTTGGCCTGGGCCGACAGGCCCGCGAGAACCAGGATCAGGGTGACGGACAGGGCGCGACGCATGGTGCCTCCGAAGGTGTGGGAAATGGGGGTTGGTTGCGATCAATCATGACAGGTCGGCCTGGGTGTCACCACACCCTGGGGCTCGGACGAAACACCGGGGGCCGAAGCCGCCCGGCGTTCCGATTGCGGCCATGTACGGAGATCACTTGCCCTTGTATTCCTTCAGCCAGGCCAGGTCCACTTCAGCGGCCTTCTTCTTGGTCTTCATGTCCTCGAGGAACTTCCCGCGCTCGGTCAGCTCCCCGCCCTTTTTGGCCATGCCGACATGACAGGCCTTGCAGTCCTTGATCTCGGCGTGGCCGAGTTCCTGGGCCTTCTTCACCCAGGGCATCTTGGCCTGGGCGGGGACCGCGAGAATCAGCGCCGCGGCGGCGATGAGGGTGGCAATGCGCATGGTGCCTCCTGGGGCTGGAGTCCCGGTGGCCGGGACAGGTTCTTGGGGGACTATTGCAATTAGGGTACCCGCTTTCACCCGCCCGGCTCATTCACCCGGAAATCCGTCGGGTTCAGAACACCAGCTGCTCCTGGTATTCACCGAACACGCCGCGCAGGGTGTCGCAGATCTCGCCCACGGTGGCCTCGGCCTTGACCGCCGCCAGGATGCGCGGCATCAGGTTCTCAGTGCCGGCCGCGGCCTCCCGCAGCGATGCCAGCCGGGCATCCACCGCGGCCTGGTCGCGCCCCGCCCGCACCGCCGCGATCTGGGTGCGGCGCTGGGCGCCGAGGGCCTCATCCACCCGCAGCAGATCGGGTTTCGGCTCGCCGGTCACGGTGAACTTGTTCACGCCCACCACCACCTGCTCGCCCTTCTCCACGGCCTTCTGGTAGGCGTAGGCGGCATTCTGGATCTCCCGCTGGGGGAAGCCCTTCTCGATGGCGCTGACCATGCCGCCCAGCTCGTCCACCCGGGCCAGCAGCGCCGAGGCGCGGGCCTCGAGCTCGTCCGTGAGCGACTCCACGAAGTAGCTCCCCGCGAAGGGATCCACCACGTCGGCCACGCGGGATTCGAAGGCCAGGATCTGCTGCGTTCTCAGGGCTATGCGGGCGCTCACCTCGGTGGGCAGGGCCAGGGCCTCGTCCCGGCTGTTGGTGTGCAGGCTCTGGGTGCCGCCGCAGACGGCGGCCATGGCCTGCACGGCGGTGCGCACGATGTTGTTGTCCGGCTGCTGGGCCGTGAGGGTGCTGCCCGCGGTCTGCGTGTGGAAACGCAACATCTGGCTTTTTGCATCGGTCGTCTTGAAACGGTCCTTCATGATCCGGGCCCAGAGGCGGCGGGCGGCGCGGAACTTGGCCACTTCCTCGAAGAACTGGTTGTGGGCGTTGAAGAAGAAGCTGAGCCGGGGCGCGAAGGCCTCCAGCTTCAGGCCCGCGTCCAGGGCCGCCTGCACGTAGGCGATGCCATCCCCCAGGGTGAAGGCGATCTCCTGGGCGGCCGTGCACCCCGCCTCGCGGATGTGATAGCCGGAAATGGAGATGGTATTCCAGTTGGGCACCTGGTCCGCGCAGAACGCGAAGATGTCCGTGATGAGGCGCAGGCTCTGGCGCGGCGGAAAGATGTAGGTGCCCCGGGCCATGTACTCCTTGAGGATGTCGTTCTGGATGGTGCCGCTCACCTGGTCGAGGCGCACGCCCTGCTCCTCGGCCACGGCGAGGTACAGGGCCAGCAGCACCGCGGCAGGCGCGTTGATGGTCATGCTGGTGCTGACCTTGTCCAGGGGGATGTCCTGGAAGAGCCGGCGCATGTCGTGGATGGAGCTGATGCTCACGCCCACCTTGCCCACTTCGCCCAGGGCCATGGCATGGTCGGGATCCATGCCGATCTGGGTGGGCAGGTCGAAGGCCACGGAGAGGCCCGTGGTGCCCTGCTCCAGCAGGTAGCGGTAGCGGGCGTTGCTCTCCTCGGCGGTGGCGAAGCCCGCGTACTGGCGCATGGTCCAGAGGCGGCCCCGGTAGCCGGAGGGCTGCACGTGGCGGGTGAAGGGGAACTTCCCCGGTGCCCCCAGATCCTTGAGGGGATCGAAGGCGGCCAGGTCCGCCGGCGTGTAGCTGTTCTTGAGCGGGATGCCCGAGCTGGTCTCGAAGGTTCGCTCGCGCAGCTTGGCCGGGTCTTCCGTCACCGTCAGCTGCGTGCGCACCTGCTCCAGGAAATCCTTCTGGTACATGAGGCCTCCGAATGGATCCACCTTATCCCTCGAAGGCGCCCGGACGCTACACTGGCCCTTCCCCTCCGAGAGTCCCCATGCCCCTGCCGCCTCCGCCCCCCGCCCATGTCCAGCTCCTCACCGGCGCCGATGTCTGGACTTCTCAGGGCCCGCAGAAGGGCCAGGCCGTGGCCATCCAGAAGGGGAGGATCCTGGCCGTGGGCCCCCTCGAGTCCCTCGCCCGATCCCACCCGAAGGCCGAGCGGGTGGATCTTCCGGGCGGCACCCTCCTGCCGGGCCTGATCGAGGGCCATGCCCACGTGGGCGGCCTGGGGGCCCTGGGCTGGAAGGTCGACCTCGTGGGGCTGGATAGTCTGCCGGAGACCCTCGGGCGTATCCGCGAATGGGCCGCCGCCCATCCCGAGGGCTGGCTGCAGGGCCGCGGCTGGGACCAGAACCGCTGGCCCGCCAAGGGCTTCCCGCGGGCCCTGGATCTGGACGCACTGATCGGCGGCCGTCCGGTCTGCCTCCAGCGGGTGGACGGTCACGCCGTATGGGTGAACACCGCCGCCCTGGCCATCGCGGGCATCGGGCCCGACACGCCGGATCCCCAGGGCGGACGCATCCTCAAGGACGCCTATGGGCGCCCCAACGGCATCCTGCTGGACGCGGCCATGGACCTGGTGACGAAGCACATCCCGGCGCCCACGGACGCCGAGGTGGAAGCCCGGCTCCGGGCCGGCCTCCTGGCCCTGCGGGCCGACGGCTTCACCGCCGTGGCCGACATGGGCGTGGACGGCCGCGAGCTGGCCGCCTACCGCCGGCTGGCCGAGGCCGGCACTCTACCCATCCGCGTCTTCGCCTACCTGGCCCATGACCACGACCTCATGCTGCGGGAGCTGCGGCCCGGCAAGCACAAGCCGCTCTCCTTCTTCCAGGTGCAGGGCGTGAAGTTCTACCTGGACGGCGCCCTGGGCAGCCGCGGCGCACGCCTGCTGGCGCCCTACGCGGACGAGCCCGCCACGAAGGGGTTGTGGGTCACGGATCCCGCCAGGGTCGGCGCCGATGCGGCCATCACGCTGCGCGCCGGCTACCAGCCCGCCATCCACGCCATCGGGGACGCCGCCAACCGCGCGGCCCTGGACCTGCTGGCCGAGGCCATGAAGAAGGGCAAGGGCGCCCTGCCCCCGCGCATCGAACACGCCCAGATCGTCACCGCGGAAGATGCCGCCCGCTTCGGCAAGCTGGGCGTGGTGGCCAGCGTGCAGCCGGTGCACTGCACCTCGGATCACAGCTGGACGCCCGCCCGCCTGGGCCCCGGGCGCGTGGACGAGGCCTTCCCCTGGCGCAGCTTCGTCGCGGGCGGCGCCCTGCTCGCCTTCGGCAGCGATGCCCCCGTTGAAGACGCCAATCCCTTCGTGAGCCTCGCCGCCGCCGAGACGCGGCAGGATCCCCAGGGCGACCCTCCGGGCGGCTTCCTGCCCGGCCAGCGGCTCTCCCGCATGGAGAGCGTCCGCGCCTACACCGGCGGCAACGCCACGGCCCTGGGCCGGGCCAAGGAACTGGGCACCCTCCAGAAGGGCGCCGTGGCCGACCTGCTCTGGGTGCAGGCGCCCCTGGGGGAGATCACGCCCGAGGCCCTGCGGAAGGTGCGGCCAGGACGGCTGTGGGTGAACGGGGCGGAGGTACCGGTTCGCCCGTGAACCACACCTACTGTGCCGGTGGTTCCGGCACCGGAACTTCGAGCACGCGCGAGCCCTGGTCATCCACGATCTGAAGGCGGACCGTGGCGGGTGCGCGGAGGGGCTGGGACGGTCGGAACCACAGCAGGCCCCGGCGACTGCCCGACGGTGGGACTTCGCCGTCGGCCCAGGCATTCTGCTGGAAGAAGGCCTCGAGCTTCTGGTTGCTGCGGTTCGCCACCGCCGCGTTGGACAGGGCGATGGTGAAGGTGGCGCCAAAGGAGATGGCGGAAAGGGTGTTGGCCAGGGCGGACCACGCTCCGGTCTGGCCTGGTGGGAACACGGCCAGGGACCCGATCGGGTAGAGGGCGAACCCCATGCGGCTCTGCCTGATCAAGGCATGGGCCTGGTCGGGACTCAGCCAATGCCCCTGGATGGGCCCGGAATCGAGGGTGGCCCGCACAGGGTGGTCCAGGCCATTGGTCACGGTCAGGACCAGCATCTGAACCCCCGCGCTGTGCGCCCGGTCCATGTACCGGCTGTTGTCACCCCAGGGTTGAAGGTGAACCGAGGCGCGCACGTCTTCCGAGGCTCCGTGGACGGGTGCGGGCGCCAACGTGATGGGCCGATAGATCCTCGCGCAGCCGATCATCTGAACCAGGATGAGGGCCAGCCAGAAGGTGGATCTGGCCAAGCTCCGAGGGGAAGGAACGAATAGGCTGATCATGGCACCTCCGCAGTGGTTGGAGTGAAGGCCTTGATTGCACAAACTTCAGTGAGACGACTCGAATGGTGACGCCTCAGGGCTCCGCCCCAGGGTCATAACGCAGGAGGTCCCCCGGCTGGCATCGCAGATACGCGCAGATCTTCTCCAGCGTGTCGAAGCGCACCCCCTTGACCTTGCCCTGCTTAAGCAAGGACAGATTGGCCTCGGTGATGCCGACATGCTCTGCCAGTTCCTTGGAGCGGACCTTTCGCTCTGCCAGCATGACGTCGAGCCGAAGAATGATTGGCATCAGACGAACTGCGCATTCTCGTCAGCGAGACGCCCCGCCTCCGCCATGGCCCCAGAAATCACCCAGACGGTGCCTGCGACCAGGAGCGTTTGAAAGGCGTGGGAGCCGACTGAGAACAAGATTTCGTGCTCCCCGCTGGGGAAGTTGGCCGTCAGCACCCCTGTGGCCATCGGGTGCGTGATGAATTCCAGGGCCACCGAGCAGAAGGTCCACCCCGCGCAACGTCGAAGCGACTGGATGGTCTGGACACTGAAGAACTCCCCGGTCGTAAAGAACCGGAAGCAGCGATGGAGTGCCCACAATCCCATGCTGGCCGCCAAAGCGGGAACAGCGGCCAGCGTCGCGAGTGCCACGCGCTGCCAAAGCTTCAAAATGACGCTTCCTCCTGTGGTGAGGTGGATGGAAAACTCGCGACACAGATCGGGCGCCGGGGTCCACAGCATCCAACCCACCTCGACCAGCGGCCAGATGAGGGCAGCGATCAGCGACAGGGGAGCCAGGATGCGGCTTCCTCGGATGACTGTATTGAGGTGCCGGCTCGAGTTCATTCGGGCCTCCTGCTATTTATTCAAAGATAATTTTTTTCTGTTGTTACGCAATTATTTATTTTTTTACAATAATCATCTTGCCATGCATCACCTTCCTAGGCTCCGGCAACCCCGTCCGCCCCGCAGGAGCCCTGCCATGACGCGCCTCTGGAATACTGGACCCATGAGCCTCCGCCCCGCCTCCCCCCTGCTCGCGCCCTCGCTGCTCTCCGCCGACTTCACGCGGCTGGGCGAGGAACTGCGCATGATCGAGGCCTCCGGTGCCCAGGTGGTCCACGTGGACGTCATGGACGGCCGCTTCGTGCCCAACATCACCATCGGCCTGCCCGTGGTGGAGAGCCTGCGCAGGGCCACCACCCTGCCCCTGGACTGCCACCTGATGATCGTGGAACCCCTGCGCTACGCCGCCGACTTCGTGAAGGCCGGCGCCGACTGGGTGAGCATCCACCAGGAGGCCGATCCCCACCTGCACCGCACCCTGGACGCCATCCGGAAGGCCGGCGGCAAGGCCGGCGTGGTGCTGAACCCCGGCACGCCCGTGGACACGCTGGTGGACCTGGTCGGGGACTTCGACTTCGTGCTGCTCATGAGCGTGAACCCCGGCTTCGGCGGCCAGAGCTTCATCCCCCGCGTGCTCGACAAGGTGAAGCGGCTCGATGCCCTGCGCACCGAGCGCGGCATCCCCTTCTTCATCGAGGTGGATGGCGGCGTGGGCATGAAGAACGCCGCCGAGCTCGTCCGCGTCGGCGCCGATGCCCTGGTGGCGGGCAATGCCTTCTTCAAGGCCGAGGATCCGAAAGCCGCCGCGGCGGGCCTGCTGGGCGAGATGGCCAAGGGGCGCTGAATCGCGTTCGGATCAGTGCGAGGTCGGCACCGGCCCGCTGTCCCAGAGGATGGTCGCCCAGAAATGCATGTCCCCGGGCGGAATGACCAGGGGCAGCCGGTCCTTCCGCGAGGCATGGGGCGCATAGGCCGCCACCGCCAGCTCGCTGCAGTAGTAGCGGTCGGCCACGTTCAGCCCGATCAGACCGGTGAAGTCGTAGGGACGGCCCACCAGGGACCGGGCCTTCTCCACGGCGGCCCGCTGGCGCTCCGGCGTGGTGGCCCACATGGGGCGCATGAGGATCACGCGGTGGGCGCGGTGCAGGAAGTCCGCCAGGGGCGCCGTATGGAGGCCCCTGCCCTCGGCCTCGATGACCTGGTTGTGCTCGGCATCGAGCACCGCCACATGGCTGAAGGGCTCGGCGGTGAGCGCGCTTACCAGGTTGTCCGTGGCGTGGTACCCGCGCATCACCAGCCAGTCGCCGGGCTGGCCCAGGCGGGTCACTTCCCGCAGAGCCAGCGCCTCCCGCGCCGGACGGTCCGCGGGCGGATGCACGACGATGGGCGTGGCGCATCCCAGCAGAAGAGACATCATGAGCAGGATGGGGCCTGGGGAGCGCATGCGGCATTCTCGCATGGGCCGGCCGCAGACACCCGGACCGCCACCGGGTTGAATCCGTCCCTATTCCCCCGTGGGGACAGGTTCGCCTTCTTCGGCTGAAGCGCTCCCGACCGGGACCAGGAGCTCATGCAACAGCCCCGAGGCCTCCTCCACCCGTGTTTCGGGAACGAGGAGATCCACGGGCACCATGGGGCCGAAGAACTGGAGCAGCGACCGGTGGTGCAGCCCCCTGGCAAAGGCCGGAATGCCCGCCTCCTGAAGGGTCTCCAGCGCGGGTCCCAGCGCGTGGACCCGGTGGAGGGGCCAGGCGGACGCGAGGGCGCCGTGCTGGATCCGGAAGCCCCACTCCCGGACCAGGTCCGTGGCGATGGCCATGAGCAGCACCAGGCTCACCAGGTCCATGGGATCCCTTTCCCTCAGCAGGAGGCCACGAAGCGCCAGGAGACCGATGAGGAAGCCCGCGGACTGCACCATGGAACGGGCCACGGCGCGCCAGGCCTCGCGCAGGTGCGCCTCCTCCTGGCCGGCGTGGCGCCGGTTCCAGGCATCTGCCACATGGCCAGGCCAGTTGAACAGCAGGGTGAACAGGGGAACACTCACCAGGAGCGCGACCCCCAGGAAGACGGTGTCGTTCAACCGACCCGCCAGGACCGCGAAGGGATCGCGGACCTGGGGCATGGAAAAGGCCCTGAACCCCAGCCTGAGGGCCGTGAGCAGGGTCAGGGCGAGCAAGGGCAGGAAGTAGGGTTGGAGCCCACAGGCGGGGAAGGGAAGATCCATGCGGCGGGCGGGCCGGCCCGTTCCCCCGGCCTCGCGGCGGAACGCCAGCGACAGGAGCACCACCAGCAGGGTCAGCACCATCAGCCGCGTGGGGGTGCCCCGGAAGAAGAGGTGGTTCTTCACGGCGGCCCGCTGCGCCTCGCTGGCCAGAAGTCCCAGCAGCACGACGGAAAAGCCGCTGCCCAGGCCGTGGCGGTCGATCACGCGCATCAGGGCGAGGAGGATCCAGACCCCGGCCATGAGGGCCATCCAGGTGGCGAGGAGGGTGAGGGTGTCGTGTCCGATGAAACGGTTCGCCTTCATGAGCTGCACGAGGCTGAAGGACTGGAGGGCCGCCATCCCCAGGCCCACGAGGAGGGCAGCCGTCCGGAGGCGCGCTCGCCCCCCGGGTCCGTTCAGCCGCCATTCCCGCCAGGCGGGCACGACCAGGGCCGCCAGCTCGACGAGGAGGAAACCCGAGACCACGGGGCCCAGCCCCAGCCTGAGCAGCGGGAAATGCCCCCGGATTTCGTGGGAGACCCCCAACAGCACGGAGTTCATGTCGCGGTTCACCATGGGCAGGTCCAGCCAACCCAGCAGCAGGATGGCACCCATCGCCCCCAGGCTAATGAAGAGCGGCCGCCAGGGAAGGGCCAGACGGGATCCCGCATCCGGACTCAACGTCCCTGCGGCCTCCAGAGCAGGATCCAGCGCGCCCTCGCCATCGGGGTGGTTCCTATCCATGCGTTCCTCCTCATTGGGGATCCATCGTTCCAGCCATCGATCTCGCAAGCTGGAGCTTCCCGGCCCTCGACATGCGCTTGACCGCCCGCTCCCGACGCAGGGCCTCCGCCTTGGTGCCGCAGGCCTCCCGGTAGACCAGCTCCAGCGGCCCCCGGCCCCGCGTGTACTTGGCGCCCTTTCCGGCCTGGTGCTGGGCCAGCCGCGCCGCCACGTCCAGGGCAATGCCGCAGTAGAGCGTGCCATCGCCGCACTGGAGCAGGTACACCGACCAGGTCACGGCAGGCGCCAGGACACGGGAAAGGCCTCGGCCAGGATCTGCTCGGCGGTGGCACCCTGCCCGGCCCGGAAGCGGGCCGTGGCCAGGCAGAGACCCACGTTGTGGCCCCAGCCGCGGCCCCGCAGGCGCAGCGAACCGTCCGGCTGGATGTCGCCTTCGCAGGCGTTGCTGGGCCAGGCAGTCCAGCCGAAGCGCCGGCCCGCGGCGAGGCGCAGGTCCTCCACGGCATAGGGTCCCGACTCTCCCAGCCGGAGCCCCTGCTGGCCCGGTCTCAGACCCGGCCGCAGGTCGCGCTTCAGCGCGGCGACCTGCGCGGCGCTGAGGGTGCGTTCCCAGGTGGCCCAGCGATCCTCGGGTACCACGGAGGCCCCGCCTGTCTCCGCCGGTCCCTCGCCCCAGACCCCCCGGGGGCTGAGGGCGTGACCGCCGGCCGAGCCCGTGAAGAAGGCCCAGCGCGCGTCCAGGTTCAGCTCCGGCGAAACCGCCACGGCCCCCGCCGTGTCCGCCGAGGCCGCGCCCCGCACCACGGCGCAGTGCGTGAGCGGACAGAGCGCGCCCCCCTCATGCTGCCGCGGATGGCCCTCCAGCCAGCGACCCAGCACGGCGGCCAGGGCGCGACGGGCCTCGAAGGGCGCATCGGCGCCCAGCTCGCCCTCGGTGGCGGCCGCGATCCAGGCGGCCCGCGAGGCGGTCCAGACGAGGCGCCAGCCCCGGGTCTCGGCGCTGATCCGCACGAGGCCGCGGAGGTCGCGCACGGGAAAAGCCTGCGGGAAACGGACGCGCCCCCGGAAGCGCCAGGTCCTCCCGATGCGGTGCGGCAGCCGCTGGCCGTTCACCACCAGCGGGCCCCGCAGGCGCTCGGGGGGCCAGACCACGGTGACGGAGTCGGCCGCCGTCAGGGCCTCCTTCACCCAGGCCTCGGGCTCCGGCGTCCGCCCCGGCGGCGCAGGCAGGGGCTCACGCCGCAGCCAGGCGCGGAGCCAGCGGTACGACCAGGCCTGCTCCCGCGTGGTGCCACCGGCCAGGGCGCGGTCCAGGCGGGCCTGCAGCGCGGCCGCGGGCGCCGATGGCCACGCCTTCGGCAGGCGGCGGTGGGATTCGGCCCAGAGGCAGCGGGCCTCCTCCTCCCAGCGGTGCAGGTCCCGACCGGTCAGGCGCCGGTGGGTCAGCTCGTGGCGCAGGATGGCGCCGAGGTCGCGCCGCTTCAGCTGCTCCCAGGGGCGCAGGTGCAGGACCTCCCCCACCCACTGGCCGCTGCGCCCTGGGGGTGCGCCGGTGGCCCGTTCGAAGGCGATGGCCTCGGCATGCAGCCGGACCCGCCAGGGACCGGCGGGCCAGGGACCCTGGGCGGCGGTGGCCGCCAGGGCCGCCCGGAGGGCCTCCTCGATGGGCGCCTGGGCGCCGGGATCCCCCTCGAAGGTCGGCGGCGTGAAGGGCGGTGCAGGCGCGACCAGAATCATCATCTGGTTTTCAGTCCCAGGATCTCCCGGATGCGGGCCAGGCCTTCCGCCTTCCCCCGCCCCCGGGGCAGGTGCAAGACCACCAGGGCCGATCCGCGGCCCCCCGCCACCCAGGCGCTGGTGGCCGCGGGTTCCCCGGGCACGGGGGCGGTGCCGGTCTTGAACCACCAGTCCTCCTTGCCGAACAGCGCCTGGAACTCCACCCAGGTGCCCGCCAGGAAGCGTTTCCCGAAAGACACCACCTCGGACTGCTCCGGTTCCATCAGCCAGCGCAGGAAGCCCTCGGCGCTGGTGCGCAGCAGGTCCCCATCCCCGACCCAGGCCGCCGTCAGGGGCGGCAGCGTCTCGCCGGGCGGCAGCCGGCGGCCCAGGAAGGGCGCGAAGACCTCCTCCATCCGCACCCTCGCCGCGGCCTCGCCGTAGTCGGCCCTCCAGTGCGCCTGCGCGTCCTGGATCCAGAAGAGGAAGGCCAGGTTGCAGCTCTCCTGCAGCGCCTTGCCCAGATCCACCCGGCCGTGCCCCTCGCGGTTCCAGCAGACGAAGGGCCCGGCGGCGCCCGTGCACTTGAACCGCACGTTCCGGCTGGCCCAGTCGGCCCCCTCCATGCGCAGCCACACCAGCTTGGCCAGGCTGCCCATGGGGGCCTCCTTCTTCGCCTCGCCGTAGCTCCGCACCTCGCCGTCCCCGAGCGTGATGGCAAAGCCCTCACCCGGCTTCAGAGCGGGCTCCTTCAGCGGAGCGGGCGCTGACTGGGCGCACAGCAGCAGGGTGCCGAGGAATACCGGCAGCAGCACTCTAAGGTTCCACATCAAAGGTCCCCATGGTCACCGGCCCGGCCCCGGGGAGGATGAGGCGCTCCCAGGTCCAGCGGCGCTCCTGGTCGGTGCCGCCATCCAGCACGGCCTCCACCTTGATGCGGGCGGGCTTGCCGCCCCGCCAGCCGCCCATCCACTTCAGCGTGTAGGTGCCGGGCGGCGGGGTGTCGTGGGTGTATTCGCCGGACCAGCGCAGCATGCCGCCGGAGGCCGTGCGGCGGCCGCCCTCGGCCACGGCGCCATCGGGCTCCAGCACCTGGAGGCTGCCGCCGGTGTATTCGTCGTTGGCGTGGATGGACACCACCCGCAGGCGGGTCCGCGCCGTGGACACCCACCAGCTGCGCACCACCCGGAGGCCCGAGTCGGGTTCCAGGATCTCCAGGCGGTTCTCGCCATTCTGGGCCGTCAGGTCGGTGTTCAGGGTGTGCCCCACGCGGACGGACCAGCTGAGCGTCGCGCCGTTGAACCACACCTTCAGCGTGCGCGCCCGCCAGGCCTGGCGGGCGGTCTCGGCCTCCCGCTCCAGCCGCGCCTGCCGCAGCTGCTCGGCGGTGCGGGTGTCCTCCCCGCCGGGATCGTAGCCGCCCTCGTCCTCGTAATCGTCGTAATAGCGTCGCCCGGGCTCATCCTTCGGGGGGTTCGGGTCCTTCGGATCCACCAGCTTGAGCCGCAGGTTCACGGTGCGGTCGCTGGACCAGCCGCCGAGATCCGGCGCGACCTCCAGGCGCCAGAGCTTGAGGTCCGGTGCGTAGGACGCCACCACGGGCGGCTTGAGCTTGGCGGCCTTCTGCGCCATCAGGCCCGGGGCGGCGAAGAGCAGGGCCAGCATCAGCAGCGGTCTCATCGCGCACCTCCGTCCTGCACCTTGAGGTCGAGGCCATCGCAGGTGGCCCACTGCCCCTCGTTCGACATGAGGCTCAGCTTGGCCGGCCGCAGGCGGTAGCTGCCCGCCATGCCGGCCCGCAGGTGGATGCGCACCGTGTGCGTATTCCAGCTCCAGGCCCGGTGGAACAGGAAGGTCACCTTGTCCGGGTGCACCTCGATGCGGGGCTTCGTCCAGACATCAGATGAACCTTCCTCCGTGAAGGCCTTGCCCTCCAGCACGAAACCTTCCAGCTTCACCGTGGGGTTGAGGCCGCCGGGGATGGGCACCTCCAGCATCACGTAGTCGGCGTCGCGGTCCGTGCGGAACTGCACCTGCATCCAGGCCTCCTCGCCGGCCTTCATGATTCCGGTCCAGGGCTCGCGGACCCAGCCCTGGCGGGCATTCCCGGTCTGCTGCGGCGTCTTCAGCCGCCAGAGGTTCCGCGTCACGGCCAGGCGCAGGGCGGAGGAAGCCTCGCCCTTCGGCACGCCCGCGGCGCTGCCCGGCACCTGGTAGGCGTAGGTCCACACCAGCAGGCCCCTGCCGCTGGCGGTGACGGTCACCGGCTTCGGCTCGGCCATGACGTAGCTGCCGGGCCGCGGCTCCCGGGCGTTCCAGCGCCGTGACTCGGGGCGCTCCTTGAACTCGAAGGAGGGGCCGCCCTGCACCGCCGCCTGGATGGCCAGGGGGCCGAAGTCCAGCTTCCGGGTCTTCATGAGGTAGGGCAGCAGGTCCACGATCTGGCCCGTGCTCCAGGTGGAATACCAGCCGTAGCCGCGGTACTCCGAGGCCAGGAAGGTCTCACCCTGGCGGATCAGGGGCGACTGGGGTCGCGCCAGGCAGAGGGCCTTGAGGGCCATCACGGTCGGGACGATGTCCCCCGAGTTGTAGCTCCACCAGGTCTCGCGGCGCCCCTCCCAGCGGGCCAGGCCGCCCTTCAGCACGGCCCGTTGCTCCAGGCGCTCGGCCAGGGCCGCGGCCTTGGGATGCTTCGCCGCAGCGGCGGCCAGGGCGACCATGGCGTGGACGTGGGTGCCGGCCCACTTCCCGGCCAGCACCTTGTCGGCGGAGCTGTCGATGAGCCCGGCGATGGGCTCCCCGGTCTGGGCCAGGGCCATGAGCAGGAAGGCGGCATCGCCTTCGGGGTCGGGGCTCTTGGAGCCGGCCACCCGGCCGCCCTGGTCCGCCTGCCGCGCCACCTGCTGGAAGAGGCTCAGCGCCGCCATGCGGCCCCGGCGGTAGACGCCTTCGTCCACGGCGTAGCCCAGGCGCTTCATGGTGGCGAAGCTCTGGATGGCGTAGCCCGTGGTGTGGGGGTTGGCCTCCATGCCGAAGTCATTGGGCGCGTACCAGCCCCAGCCGCCGTTGGGCTGCTGGTAGCCGTAGACCTTGAACACGCCGTCGCGGATGTTGCGGTCCAGGTCCGTGAGCTGCTTCCAGTCCAGGTTGGGCATGGCGCCCTGCTTCACCAGGTCCGCCACCAGCAGGTTGGGCACGAAGCTGGACAGGGTCTGCTCCACGCAGCCGTACGGGTAGCCGATGAGGTAGGGCAGCGAAGGCCCCGCCAGGTGCTCCAGATTCCCGACAGGCGTGAGCACCAGCATGGCGTCCCCCTTGGCGGAGGGCGGCGCGGGCAGGGTGAAGGTCTGGGCGCCCCCATCCAGCACCACCGAGCCCGACATGGAGGCGGGCACCAGCTGGTCCTGCACGGTGACGCGCTGGCGCTCGGCATCCTTGAGGCCACCGCCTTCCACGCGGGCCGTGACGGTCAGGGGCCCCGTCTTGTCCGAGAACAGCGGCAGGGCGAAGCGGTACTCGCCCTGATCCTGGAGGCTGAAGGTGCCCTCGGGCGTGCCGGCGAAGCGGCCGTTCTGGACTTCCAGCCTGATCTTCCCGTTAATGGGCTGACCGGAGAGGTTGCGCACCAGGGCGATGGCCCGGGCCTCCTCGCCCACGCTCAGCGTGCGCGGCAGGGTGAGCGCCACCTGCAGGGGCTTCGAGGACGGCTTGGAGCTGCGCCCCACGCCCACCTTGGTATCGCTGGTGATGGCCGTGGCCGTGGCGCGCCAGGCCGTGAGGTTGTCCGGCAGCACCAGGTCCACGCTGGCCCTGCCATCGCGGCCCGCGGCCACGAAGGGGGTCCAGTGGGCCGTGTCCTTGAAGTTCTGGCGCACCTTGTCGTCGTCATCGGCCTTGAAGTCGCCGCGCTTGGTCTGCTTGAGGCTCCACACGGGACGCTGGCGGCGCAGCAGGTCGTGGAAGCTCCAGTCCGTCGATCCCGAGCGCAGCACGCCGTGGCGGCGCGTGGGGTGGAAGAAGCGCACGGGATCGGGGTGCAGCTCCTGGCTCAGGGCGTAGATGGCCTCGTCCACCACGCCCACGCTGAGGTCGGCGGCCGTTGGCTTTCCGGCGGCATCCGTGACCGCCACGGAGACCTTCATGGGCTGGCCGGGCTGGTAGCGCTCCTTGTCCGTGGTGACGGCCACCGAAAGCCGCCGGTCCCGCTTGGGCACGCGGATGGGCACCTCCACCAGCTGGCGGCGGCCCTCGGCCACGATCTCGAAGACGGCCCAGACATTGGGCTGCATGGCGGCGGTGATGGGGATGTCCACCAGCGCCGTGGTGCCCGGCACCGCGCGGCTCTGGCGCTGGCCCAGGCCCTCGTGCTCGATGGCCCAGTGCAGGGTGAGCTTGGGGCGGGGCAGCTGCACGAGCACACGGGCCACGTCGCCGGGCTGGTACTCGGGCTTGTCGGCGGCGGCGCGGAGATCCGGCACCGCGGGCAGCGGCGTGCCTTCCGCGGCCACGGTGATCTGGCGCTGGGCCACCACGGGGCGACCCTTGGAATCCTTCGCCTCGGCCACCAGCAGGAAGGCGCCGCCCTCGGGGATGCTCAGCATGGCCTGGGGGCCCTGGGCCGAGGCCACGGTCTCGCCGGGCTTCAGGGCATTGGGCCGCGACCACCAATAGGCGCTGTCCTTCAGGGCCACGATGCGGGCGGCCCGCAGGGCGATGGCGATGCCCGGCACCTCCTTGCCATCCAGATCCAGGGCCCGCGCCGTCACCTGGAAGGGCTTGCCGGGCAGCGCCACCTGGCGGTCCGCTGCGATCATCAGCACCAGGTCGCCGGCGGCGGCGCGCACCTGGGCCTGGCCGCTGTTGCGCTGGCCCGCGGCATCCGCGACCTTCACCACCATGCGCCAGAGGCCATCGCTTTCCGCCTTGAAGCTGAGCAGGTCGGCCTGGCCCTCGTCGTCGAGCTCAAGCTGGCCACTCTCCATCAGCTCCGGCGCAGGGCCCGAGTCCTCGTCGTCCCAGATCCACTTGGACTTGGGCGGCACCACCTTGTAGAGGAACCAGTCCGCCTTGGCGCCCCGCACGGCGGCGCCATAGAAGTAGCGGGCGTTGGCGTGGAAGCTGAGCGCATCGCCCAGGCCCACCTTGGTCTTCTCGGTGGTGACCTTCACCTCGAAGGCGGGTTTCACGAACTGCTCCACCTTGAACTCGGCCTGGCCGGGCCCCTGGGGGCCCTGGAAGACGATGCGGTAGAGGCCCAGGCGCCCCGCGCCCGGCAGGGTGAACTGGGCGGCGTAGGTGCCAGTCTCCGCGTTCAGGAGCTTGGCCTGGCCCTCGGTGACCTTGGTGTCCTCGGGATCCAGCACGGTGAAGGCCAGGGTCTGGGTACCGCTCACCACGCGGTTCTCGCCCTCCTCCACGCGCCGCAGGATCGCCTTGGCGAAGACCTCCTGGCCGGGCCGGTAGAGGGGTCGCTCCGTGAAGGCATAGAGGCGCTGGCGCACGGAGGCGGCGCTCTGGCCCTCGCTGGCGAGGATGGCCAGGCTGGCGCCGCTGCGGGCCAGCACCACCCGGCGCACGCCGGGGGTGACCAGGGCCTCGGCCCGACCGGTGGCGTCGAAGGCCAGGGCCTGCATTTTCGTTCCTTCGATGAGCTGGCCGGCCGCACCCGGTTTCACGGCGCCATCCCGGGCATCCACCGCCTGGACGCGGAGCTTCGCGCCGTCCTGCTCCGAGAGCAGGGCTAGGTCCGTGACCATCCAGGGGACATAGGCCGCCTCCGTGCCGCGCAGCACCTCCACCAGGTACAGGCCCGCGGGCTGGGCGGGCAGCTCCACGCGGCTGAGGAAGCCCTCGTCGCCGGACTCGTCGTCCTCGTGTCCCTTTTTCCCGGTGATGTCCTCGCTCACCTTCGGCACGATCTCGGTCACGAAGGTGATGCCGGCCTGGCCTTCCAGGGGAAGCGCCGAACCTTCGCGCACCCGTGCGGGGCTGGTCCTGGCGGAGGTCAGGCGATCCGTCTGTTTGGCGGCGTCCCGCAGCACCTGGGTGGCGGTGCGATGCACGGTGACGAAGGCGCGCCGGCCGCCCCAGAGCACGGCCTCACGCAGCACGTCCAGGGGATCCTGCACGCCGCGCCCGCCTTCGGCCACGGCCGTGCCGCGCTCCAGCAGCACCTTCTTCAGGAAGGCCTCCGGATCCTCCACGCGGTAGATGCGGATGCGGGCCTCGGCGGGGATGGGGCCCGCGGCCTCCAGCTGGCCCGGCTTGCCCGGCAGGGTGGGCCGCAGGGTGGCGAAGGCGCCGGTCCAGCCGCCTTCGCGCCAGGGGCCTTCGGCCGCGCGCTTCTGGGCCGTGCCCAGGGTGGGCAGCAGCAGGATCACGGGGAGCAGCAGGGTGAGGGCAGAGCGGAACCAGCGCATGTCAGGACCTTGGGTTGGAAGCGTCGGGGGCTTCACCCGCCAGCAAACGCCAGCGGTAGAGGCCCAGGAAGGCGGGGTTCTCAAGCAGGGGACGGAAGTCGGGATCGGGGTGGTGCAGCAGGTCGTCGAGGCGCACGCGGCGCAGCTCGCCGGGCTGGCGCCCGCTGCCTTCGGGGCCGGTGTGGTAGAGCAGCATGGGCGCCCCGTCCACGTCGGGCCTCACGAAGGCCATGGCGTGGTCGGGCTGGGCGTGGGCCCCGCCCCGGGCGAAGAAGATCAGGTCGCCGGGCCGCGCCAGCTGCAGGTCGCGGCCCAGGGGCACGCAGGAGAGGCGGCGCAGGTAGGCCCCCTTGGCGAAGGGCTGGGGCCCCTCGGGGGTGGGGAAGCCCTGGCGCCAGTCCGGGGCGAAGCGGGGCGAGGGATCCTGCCCCGGTGGCCCAGCGGCGAAGGCCACGCGCTCCCGCCAGGCGGTGGTGTGGCTCGCCAGCGCCTCGCGGAAAGCGAAGCGCAGCAGGCCCGCGCAGTCCCGCTGGGCGGGCTCCCAGGCGGGGCTGGGACCCTCCAGCTGCTGCTCCAGCAGCGCCACGAACCAGGTGCGGAAGGCCTCGCGGTCGCCCTCCTCCCCGAGCGCCGCGGCGAAGGCCGCGGGCGTGGGCGCCATGGACAGGGACTGTCGGAATCCTGGCCAGGCGGTGACGACCGCCACCACCGGGTGGTCGGCGGTGAAGTAGAAGCCCGCGGTGGCGCTGCCCCAGGCCGGAGCCCCGGACAGGGCCACGCCCCAGCCGGGACGCCTCAGGCCCAACAGGCTGCGGCTCTCCACGCGGACATGGCGCACCGGATTGGCGGGGTCGGCCTCCACCACCACCCCATGGCGGACGGGGGCCAGGGTCGCGAAGGCGACTGCGACCACGGCCGAGGCCGCGACCAGGCTGGGAACGGGCTTCATCGCGGCCGTCCCTCCAGGCCGCCAGGGGTCCAGTTCCAGTCGATCCGCACGGGCCCCAGGGCCTTCACGGCGCCCAGGAAGGGGCCGAGGCTGAAGGCCAGTTCCGCGGCGGCCTCATCGCCGGTGGTGGTCTCGCCGATCCACCAGCCGCTGCCGGTGCGGCTGCGGAGGAAGGCCAGCAGCAGGTTCTCCAGCTCCTTCGCGGTGCGCGCACCGTCGAGCTCCATGCGGGCCCAGGCTTTGGACTCGCTGTCGGCCAGGGTGGGCGCCTGGCCCTGCAGGCCCGCGGCCACGGCCTTCACGGCGGCCTCGTCCGTGCCCAGCACCAGGGTGTCCGCCACCAGGGTCCAGGCGGGCCGGAAGGCCTGGGCGGTCATGACGCGGTGGACCTCGGCGGTGCCGAAGGCCTGCTTCTGGTTCTGGCCCTTGAAGAGCCGGGGCGTGAGCTTCTTCAGCAGGTTCTCCACCTGAAGCTTCTTCGCGGCCTGCACCGGCAGGGCCAGGGCCAGGCTGGGCGTCATGCCCGGCTCGCCGAAGCCGCCGAAGGCCTCGATCTTGCCATCGCGCTGGGCCTGCATGGCCCGCCAGGGATCCTCGCGCCGCAGTCGCGCCAGCTCCGCCAGCGAGGCCTTCTCGGCGGGATTCAGTGCGGGCGCGCCCACCCAGCCGTTCCAGAGCAGGGCCGCGCCGCGCAGGTCCAGGCAGGCCTGCAGGGCCACGGCGTCCTGCCTCAGGGAGGCCCGCTGACGCTGGCGCTCCTGGGCCCGGGCCAGGGCGTCCTGGTAGCCCTTCATCTGCGCGGGGCTGAGGGCCTGACCGCCGTTGGCGAACTCGGGCATCTGCGGCAGGCGGAAGTCGCTGGCGTCGTCCACGCGCAGGATCGCCTCCACCAGCTTCTCGGTGGGACCCGCCCCCAGCGCCACCGTCAGGGCCCCGGTGCGGGGCGCGGCCTTGGCCACGAAGGGATTGGGCCAGGTGCCCTGCTGGGCGTTGGCGAGACGGCGGCGGATGGCCTGGATCTCGAAGGCGGCGTCCGCCCCGATGCGGGGCGCCACCCAGAAGGACAGCTCGGTATCGGGGGTCATGGCGGAGAGGGCCACCCGCGCCCACTCCTGGCGCTCGCCCAGGGTCGGCTCGGCCCCCGGGAACAGCAGGGCGCGAAGGGGCGCCTCGCGGTCGCTGATCCAGGTGCCCTCGGCCTTCTGGATGAGGTGGAAGACGCCACCGGAGCCACGCAGCTGCTGGACCTCCGTCGTCACGCCCGAGCCCGTCCACTTCACGACGCGGCTGCGGGCGCCCGAGCTCAGGGGATTCAGCTTGAGCAGCGCCATCACCAGCTGGGTGCGGGTCGGCAGGTCGCCGGGAATGAAGACCAGCGTGCCCTGGAGGTTCCGGCCGCCTTCGCGCTCGGTGCCGTAGTGCAGCACCCAGGCCTCGCGGTTCGCGAGGGGCTCGAGCGCCGGGGAGGCCTGCTTCAGCCAGGGCTCCAGGTGCCGCACGGCAAAGCCCAGGCGGCTGCCCTGGGCCAGGGCGGGCACCAGGCCGGTGGACGCGCCGTTGGCCGCCGCGCCCGCGCCGCCCGCCAGGGCCACCAGCTTCTCCAGGCCGGGCCGCAGCTGCTTCAGGTGGATGAGCACGCCGGGCTGGGCCGCCTGCTCCATGCCCTTGGGCAGCGCCGCGCTGCCGCCCTGCGTGAACAGGGCCGGGCTGGGGATCCACTGGAAACGCCAGGCGCCCCTGTCCAGGTGCAGGCCCAGGCCGTGGGTCCAGGGCCGCTCCAGGCGGTCCGGGGAGCTCAGATAGGCGTAGGGGTCCTGGCCGTACTGGCGATAGCCACGCCGGTAGAGGAACTGCGCGGCCTCGGCGCCGCCGGTCTTCAGGGCCGCGGCGTCCCACTGGTCCACGGGCCAGGCCGTCAGGGCCCACAGGGCCGCGCGGCGATCCTGGGCATTACGCAGCCGGTTCCGGGCCTCCGCCAGCTGATCCGCCGAGGTGGACTGGTTCCATTTCTTCCCCGTCCATTGCTGGTTGCCGCGGGCATCGTAGTGGTAGACCGACCATCCCTGGACCCGCTCCGCAGCCCAGGCCGGAATCGGCGAGGGGCCCTGGGCCCAGGCCGCCAGGCTCAGGGCGAGCGCGCACGATCCCTGCGCGATGTGTCGCATTCCCATTCCCCTGCCCCGCACTGGAACCTCCGGTGTCGAGCGATGCTACCAAGCCGCGCCCCGGCCGCAAGGGACCTCCGCGTGATTTTTTACAGTCTGGTTCGGTGGCAGACTGATCACATGTCGGATCGTCGCGTGCTCGTGAACCTCCGGGGTCTGCTGACCCCCGATCCCGCCCGGACCTGGGCGGTGGACCGCATCCCGGACGCGGCCCTGGCCCTGGAGGGCGGCCGGGTGGCCTGGCTGGGCCGTCGTGCGGACCTGCCCGCGGCCTGGGCCGACGCGCCCCAGGTCGATGGCGGCGGCGCCTGGGCCACGCCGGGTTTCGTGGATCCCCACACGCACCTGCTCTTCGGTGGCAACCGCTCGGGCGAGTTCAACCGGCGGCTCGCCGGCGTGAGCTACCAGCAGATCGCCGCCGAGGGCGGAGGCATCCGCGAGACCGTGCGCGCCACCCGCGGCGCCACCGTGGAGGAGCTGGTGGCCTCGGGGGAATCCCGCCTGCGGGCCTTCCGCCAGCGCGGCGTGGTGCATCTCGAGTGCAAGACCGGCTACGGCCTGGAACTGGAGGCCGAGTCCCGCCTCACGGCCGCTTACGCCGAGCTGAAGCGGCGCGGCTGGAGCCTCGACGTGACGCTGCTGCCCGCCCACGACCTGGCGCCGGAGTTCGGCGGCGATGCCGAGGCCAATGCCCGGGCCGTGGCCGAGGACTGGCTGCCGGAGCTGGTGCGCCGCCATCCCGGCGTGGCGCGCTTCTGCGACGTGTTCGTGGAGACCGGCGTGTTCAGCGCCGACCAAGGCCGCCGCATCTTCGAGGCGGGCCAGCGCCTGGGCCTCATCCCCCGCGTCCACGCCGACGAGCTCACCTGGACCGGCGGCGCGGAGCTGGCCGCGGAGGTGGGCGCCGCCAGCGCCGACCACCTGATGTTCTGCAGCGACGCAGGCATGCAGGCCATGGCCAAAGCCGACGTCACCCCCGTACTGCTGCCGGGCACCACGCTGTTCCTGGGCATGCGGGACTGGGCGCCGGCCCGGAAGATGATCGAGGCGGGCTGCCGCGTGGCCCTGGCCACGGACTTCAATCCCGGGTCGTGCCCCTGCGTGGATCCGCTCACCATCCTGCGCCTGGGCTGCCTGCAGCTGCGCATGACCTTCGAGGAGGCCTTCACGGCCATGACCCTCCACGCCGCCCGCAGCCTGCGCCACGGCGACCTGGGTCACCTGCACCCCGGGGCCCGCGCAGAGGTGCTGCTGTGGGACGTGGAAGAGCTGCTGGAGCTGGTGTACTGGGTGGGAGAGCCCCATCGCCCGAGGTGCCTGCCGGACTGATTCCGCCCAAGCGCGGGCCAGCCCGCCCATGGAAACACCGGATCCAGGGCTTGTGATAGATGACCTCAAGCTCCCCGGCTAAGATGGTCGCTCTTCCTGGAGCACCCATGCGGCTGACCCCCCTCGCCCTTCTCGCCACCCTCTGTTCCGCGCCCCTGGTGGCCGAAGACGCACCCCGGGCCAAGGTCCAGCTGTTCGGCGAGCGGACCTCCTTCAACAAGAGCCCGGTGCTCTTCGTGGTCGAAGGGGGCCAGACCTACACCACGGAAGACCAGCCCAAGGACCAGACCTCCTGGGGCCTGCGCCTCTCCCTCGGCATCGACGAGGCGGCCACCTGGAACGTCGAGCTGGCGGTGCGGGCGAAGAAGAAGAGCGCCCTCACCTACAGCGGGCCGGTCAGCCCGACCCTGACCGCCGACTTCACCCAGGAGGGATTCGAGTACGGCTGGTGGGGACCCGGCGTCAGCTACGCGCTCAAGCTGGGCCCCGCCGTGGCCCTCAGCGCGGGCCTGGATCTCCGCGTCGAGCGGCTCACCGCCTTCATGCCCGCCGGCGTGGTGGTGGCGGAGGGCTACTCCGAGACCACCATCTACGACCGCCCCTGGGCCCGGGCTGCGCTCACCTTCACGCTCCCCGTCTCGGCGCGCATCAAGCCGCAGGTCGGCGTCGAGGGCTCGGTGGCCCTGATCCGCAAGAAGGTGAAGACCTACTCGACCACCCAGTACGTGGATGCCGAGGACATGCGCCGCGGGCTGGCCCCGCAATCCGCTTTCAGTTTCTTCGCGGGCGTCACCTTCTAGAGCGGACCCCGTTCCTGGAAAAACGAAGCCCCGGGCCGATTCCCGGGGCTTCTCCTGTGTGTGCGGTGGCCTACTGGTCGGCTCGCTTGGAGGCCTCCTGCACGATGTGATAGATGCGTTCCTTGGCGCGCAGCTTGATCTTCTTCAGCTCCACCTCTTCCAGGGATTCCTTGGCGGAGAGGCTGGGCTTCTTCTGGAGATCACCGAGCCGCGAGTCCGCGGACTTGTGTTCTTCCATGAGCTTGCGGAATTCGAAGTGTTCCTTCATCAGGCGCTCCTGAAGTTCTGGGCGCAGGAAATCCATGACTCCTCCATGCCATGGCGGGACCGGTTCAGGTTCCGCGGGGTGATCGGGTGGACCAAGGGTAGGACCGCCCCGGAAGGCGTCAAGGCCTATCTGAAGGCACTTTGGAACTCCTTTGACAACCACTACTTCCATGCAATCCTCGGGGCATGAGCCTGGTCGTCGAGGAACTGGTCCTGCAGCGGGCGGATGGGGTGCGCCTGCTGGGGCCCCTGAGCCTCGCCCTGGCCCCCGGAGAACGCCTGGGTCTGGCCGGGGAGAGCGGATCGGGCAAGAGCCTGCTGGCCCGGGCCCTGTTCGGCGTGCTGCCGCCGGGCGTGGTCCAGTCCGGCGGAGCCCTGAACGCCTTCGGGAGCCGCCTGGACCGGCCGGGCCCGGCCCGGGACGCCATCCGCGGCGCCCGCCTGGCCTGGGTGCCCCAGGACCCCCTGGGGGCCCTGAACCCGCTGCTCACCCTGGGGGAGCACCTGGCCCTGCTGCCGGGCATCCACCGGAAGGAGACCCCGGCCACGGCCCTGCGGCGGCTGGGTCCCCTGCTGGAGCGCCTGCGGCTGCCCGGCGACGGCGCCTTCCTGGCCCGCTTCCCCCACCAGCTCAGCGGCGGGCAGCGGCAGCGGCTCTGCCTGGCCATGGCCCTCTCCTGCGATCCGGAACTGCTGGTGCTGGACGAGCCCACCACGGCCCTGGATCCCCTGGTGCAGCGGGACTTCCTGGAACTGATGCAAGAGCTCCAGCGGGAGCGGGGCCTGGGCTTCCTGTGGATCACCCACGACCTGGCCGTGGCCTCGCAGGTCTGCGAGCGCCTGCTGGTGCTGTATGGCGGCGCGGCCATGGAGGCCGGCCCCGTGGGACGGCTGCTCACAGCGCCCCGGCATCCCTACACGGCCCGCCTGCTGCAGGCCGCCCGGCACCTGCCCTCCCCGGATGCCGGCTTCCTGCCCGCGCCCCAGGAACGCCCGGCCGGCTGCCCCTTCCAGCTCCGCTGTGAGCGGACGCAGACCGACTGCGCCACCTGGGGGCCCTGGCAGGGCCCGGTGGCGGAGGGTTTGCGCTGCCGGCATCCCCTGAGGGTGGAAGCGGCCCCGGGGCCGTGAGACCATGGGCTGCAAGGTCCCGCAGGCCGCGGGTCCGGATCCTGGAATCCCCATGCTGACCTTGCCCCTGCCGCGCGCCCTGACTTTTGACGACGTCCTGCTGGTGCCGGGCTACTCGGAGCTCCACCCCAACCAGGTGGACCTGGGCACCCGCCTCACCCGCGACATCACCCTGCGCATCCCCCTGCTCTCGGCGGCCATGGACACCGTGACCGAGAGCCGCATGGCCATCGCCCTGGCCCAGCTGGGTGGCATCGGCATCGTCCACAAGAACCTCAGCCCCGAGCGCCAAGCCGAGGAGGTGGACAAGGTGAAGCGCTCGGAATCGGGCATGATCACCGACCCCATCACCATCGAGCCCGACGCCCCCATCCGCGAGGCCGAGGCCCTCATGGCCAAGTTCCGCATCAGCGGCGTGCCCGTGGTGGAGGGCCACAAGCTGGTGGGCATCCTCACCAACCGCGACCTGCGCTTCGAGACCCGCTGGGACATCCCCGTGCGCGAGGCCATGACCAAGGACAACCTGGTCACCGTGCCCGTGGGCACCACGCTGCAGGAGGCCCGCGCCATCCTGCAGAAGCACCGCATCGAGAAGCTGCTGGTAGTGGACGGCCAGGGCCAGCTCAAGGGCCTCATCACCGTCAAGGACATCGAGAAGTCCATCGAGTACCCCAACGCCTGCAAGGACGGCTTCGGCCGCCTGCGCGTGGGCGCCGCCCTGGGCGTGGGCAAGGACCTGCTGGACCGCGCCGCCGCCCTGGTGGAGGCCCAGGTGGACGTGCTCTGCCTGGACAGCTCCCACGGCCACAGCCAGGGCGTGCTGGACGCCGTGAAGGCCCTGAAGAAGGCCTACCCCGGCGTGTCCCTCATCGCCGGCAACGTGGCCACCTACCAGGGCGCGAAGGACCTCTGCAGCGCCGGCGCCGACGCCGTGAAGATCGGCATCGGGCCCGGATCGATCTGCACCACCCGCATCGTCACCGGCGCGGGCATGCCCCAGATCACGGCCGTGGCCGAGGCCAGCCGGGCCTGCCGCGAGGCCGGGGTGCCCTGCATCGCCGATGGCGGCATCAAGTTCAGCGGCGACGTGGCCAAGGCCATCGCCGCGGGTGCCAGCGCCGTGATGATCGGCAGCCTCTTCGCCGGCACCGACGAGGCCCCGGGCGAGACCATCTTCTACGGCGGCCGCACCTTCAAGGCCTACCGCGGCATGGGTAGCCTGGGCGCCATGAAGCAGGGCAGCAAGGACCGCTACTTCCAGGAAGGCAAGGACGACACCAAGCTCGTGCCCGAGGGCATCGAGGGCCAAGTGCCCTACAAGGGCAAGATGGGCGACCTGGTCACCCAGCTCATGGGCGGCCTGCGCGCGGGCATGGGCCTCAGCGGCGGCAAGAGCATCGCCGACTTCCAGGAGAAGGCCACCTTCGTGGAGATCAGCGGCTCCGGCCTGCGCGAAAGCCACGCCCACGACGTGATGATCACCAAGGAAGCGCCGAACTACCGGATGGAGTAAGGCCAAAAAGCAAAAAACGGAACACCGATGAACACCGAAAAAAGCTGATGAACACTGATCAAGATAAGAACTTGAGGCCGGATCATGATCCGCTGACGGAGGTCGTGATCGGGTTGGTGTTCAAGGTGGCCAATGGACTTGGATCGGGGTTCCTGGAAAAGGTGTACGAAAATGCCTTGGCCATGGAACTGCAGGCGGCCGGGCTTACCTTCGAGCAGCAGGTCCCCATCACCGTTTCCTATGAGGGGCAGGTGGTGGGCAGCTACATCGCCGATTTGGTTGTCGAGGGCCGGCTCCTTATCGAATTGAAGGCCTGCCAGGCCCTGGAGGCTGTCCACACCGCGCAGTGCCTCAACTACCTGAGAGCCACCGGTCTGTCTACCTGTCTGCTGATCAACTTTGGCCTGCCCAAGCCCCAGATCAAACGTATCTCCCGCTAGCCTTTTCACACGCTGTTGCTTTTTTCGGTGTTCATCAGCTTTTATCGGTGTTCATCGGTGTTCTTCTTTTATCTTGAAGCGTCAGTGGTCTGCCCGAGTTCCAGATCCCGGAGTCCCCCATGTCCCTGCTCGTGAAGAATGTCCGTCTGGTCGACCCGGCCCAGAACCTCGATGGTCCTGGCGTGCTGCTCGTGGTGGACGGGAAGGTGGAGGCGATCGCGACGGACGCGGCGGCGATCCCGAAGCGCGAGGACATCGAGGTGCTCGACGGCGGCGGGGCGGTGTTGTGCCCGGGTTTCGTGGACCTGCACGTGCACTTCCGCGAGCCGGGCCAGACGCGCAAGGAGAGCATCGAGACCGGCAGCCGGGCGGCGGTGGCCGGGGGCTTCACCTCCGTCTGCGCCATGGCCAACACCAAGCCCGTGAACGACAGCGTGGCCATCACGGAGATGATGCTCACGCGGGCCGCCAAGGCCGACCTCTGCCGCTACTTCCCCATTGGCACGGTGAGCCGCGAGATGAAGGGCGAGGAGCTGGCGGACATGGGCACCCTCAAGGCCGCGGGCTGCGTGGCCTTCTCGGACGACGGCCTGCCCATCACGAACGCCTCCCTCATGCGCCGGGCCCTGGAATACACCCGCTGGCTGGAAGTGCCTGTGGTGGCCCACGAAGAGGACAAGGATCTGGCCGGCAAGGGCTACATGCACGAGGGGGCCGTGAGCGCCTCGCTGGGGTGCCTGGGCATTCCCGCGGCGGCCGAAGAAGCCATGGTGGCCCGGGACATCGTGCTGGCCGAGCACACGGGCGGCCACCTGCACCTGGCCCACCTCAGCACGGCCGGCTCCATGCGCATGGTGCGCGAGGCCAAGGCCCGCGGCCTCGCCGTCACCTGCGAGGTCACGCCCCACCACTTCGCCCTGTCAGACAAGGAGCTGATGAAGTTCGACAGCGACTACAAGATGAACCCGCCCCTGCGCACCGAGACCGACATCCAGGCCTTGCTGGAAGCCATCGCGGACGGCACCGTGGACGCCATCGCCACGGACCACGCGCCCCATGGCTGGGATGACAAGGAGGTGGAGCTGCCCATCGCCGCCTTCGGCGTCATCGGCCTGGAGACCGCCCTGCCCCTCACCCTGGAGCTGCTGGTGAACCGCCAGGTCATCAGCCTGGCCAAGGCCATCAGCCTGCTGGCCTGGGAGCCCGCCAGGGCCTTCCACCTCGACAGGCAGGGCCTCGGCAGCCTGAAGCCCGGCGCCCCCGCCGACTTCGTCCTCTTCGACCCGAACCAGAAGGTCCAGGTCGACCGCGCCTTCATCCAGTCCAAGTCCTTCAACACCCCCTTCAAGGGCTGGAACCTCCCCGGCCAGATCCTCGGCACCTGGGTCGCCGGCAAGCGTGTGTGGGGTTGACCGCAGTGGCCCACCGGCGTCTGGCCCCCACCCGCCCCTCGTCCGTCTTTTTTTAGTCTGCCTATCCAGGTTCAACCTGCCCCGGCGACCCGTCTCTGCAGTTCGCCTATTGCAGTAAACTGCGGACGGGCTCACCGTACCTATTCGAATGGGGTACATCACCTTAGCCATTTCCACCCCCCGCCAAACCCGCCCCCGCAGTTCGCCTAAACCCTCACGAACCGAACTCGACCATCACCCACTTCCCCCCTGAATAGGCGAACTCACCCCCTCCCCAGCCAGTTCGTCTAATTACTAGTTAGGCGCTCTTCATGTCGCCAAGCCCAACCGGTTTCCTTTTCATTTCGCTCGGACTCGCTGTTTTCGGTGGCGCTTATGTTCTATTCCCTAGCTCACCCTTCCTCCATGTGTGGAATCTAGGCAAACGCTACGGCAAAGTGAAGGACAATACGCGTTCTTTCGGGTTTGTCATTCTTGGCTTTGCTGCAATGTTTTTTGGTATGTGGCTTTTCCTAGTCCTATGATCCGTCTATGCGCCTAACCCTCCGCTCAACTCGGACCCCGCCTGCACTGTCTCCCGCTCTTTCTCTTGTCCTTGCTTCCTCGGCTCCGCTCGTCACCTCGGTGCAGGCGGGGCCGGTTAGCTTCCTTCGTTAGGCATGCCTGTAAGGTAACTTAGTATTCAAAGGGAATCCCAATGAGCGTTCTTCGTTCCATCTGCAAAGTATCCTCACTGGTCCTTCTAGCTCATTCCGGATTGGTAGTTGCTCAACCTCTCCCAAGCGACCGAATTCAAGCAACAGGTCATGGGTTCACCCTTATCTATAACAAAGCCTACTATTCTGGCCACTCTGTTCAGGTAGAACCCAGACTGACGCATGAAGAAAACGGTACAGACTTCCCGGATGGCATTGCCCCCGAACGGACCAAGTTCTCGCTAGTTCCGATTGCACCAGCATTCCTGAAAGCTTCGCCCAAATGGCGGCACGACGGGGCTTCAATCAGGTTCATTCCGTTGAAGGATAGAACGGTAAAGGATTACGCAGCGGCATATCCATATTTCTACAAAAACCGCCAGAGTCTCGAAACCATTCTGAAGACCAAGAATTTTAAGGTTTCAGTGAATCACGATCTCCCCGACTGGAATCAAGGAGACTGCATTCAGTCCATCCACGCCAAGGCGGCAATCATCGAGACACCTTGGTGTGTGGGCCTGCAGTACATCTCGACCTGCCTCCAGGAGGCTACTCAACTAGATAACGACCGCCTCTACTATAAATTTGAAGGCATCAGTCGTGATCAACGGTTTTATATTTCAATCGAGGTCCCGATCACTCATGCGAGTTTGCCTTTGCCTGCTCCAGGGCTTGAATCAGCTGCCTCTCCAATCGTTGAATCGTATTTCACCCGAGCAGAGCAGACACTCAATAAGTATTCTGATAACTCCTTTTTCCCTACGCTCCAATCATTCACAGAACTTATCCAATCACTGAAAACCGCGAAATGAGCGCTATCCCTGTCATGCCTAACCCTCCGCTCAAGTCGGACCCCGCCTGCATTGCCTTCCGTTCTCTCTCAGCATTTCGCTATCTCGGCTCCGCCCGTCGCCTCGATGCAGGCGTGGCCGCTTAGCTTCATTCGTTAGGCCGTTCCATTAGGAGTTCACTATGGCGCTTGATACCTGGAAGGATATCGCCACGATTGGTGGAACAATCATAGCCCTTGGTACTCTTGTTAAGGCTGTGGCTGAATACACAATACAAGGGGCCCAAAAACGTGCTGAACACTTTATCGCCTTGCGAAAACGTTTCAAAGAGAATGAAGAATTTCTTGAACTATGTTCTTTAATTGACATGAATGATCCGAAGCTTGCTGAAATGGAGTTTAAATCAAAACGAGATTTACTTGGTTTTTTTGAAGAAATTGCATTATTTGTCAATTCCGGTTTAATTCGCAAACAGTTGGCTCATTACATGTTTGGTTACTACGCACTGCGATGTTGGGAGTGCAAATATTTTTGGACTAACATTAATCGCGATAGCCACTATTGGGCATTATTTCGCGCATTCGTGATGGATATGAAAATTCGTGAACGCGAATTCAAATTCGACAACCGAGAGTTTAAATTTTGAACTTCTAACGGCCTAACCCCTCGCTCAAGTCGGACCCCGCCTGCATTGCCTTCCGTTCTCTCTCAGCAGCTCGCTATCTCGGCTCCGCTCATCGCCTCGGTGCAGGCGTGGCCGCTTAGCTTCTTTCGTTAGGCGCACCGAATGAGATCCGCTTCTTCGAGGTTGGCATGAAGAAACCACCAATTTCGATATTCAGGCTGCTGCCGATTACGGCCGCACTTGCATTTTCGAGTTGTTTCACAGGGTCCTGGCCACCCGCAGTCAGTACGAAAGCTCAGATCGAGAAACTACCAGTCACACAGCAGGACATACGGGCAATCCACATCCACGATCAGGAGCTTCGACTGATTGCAGAACGCTTTCCAGACCTGGACTACCTGTTCGTAAGTCCATACGCTGATATTTCAGATGAGGGAATATCCTACCTATCGAAGCTACCAAAGCTTCGCCAGGTGGTTATTGATAACGGTAGTCGTCTTTCTGACCAGAGCATCCGAGTGCTCTCTGCTTTGCCGAGCCTCCGGGAATTGATGCTCAGCAATGCGCCCAGGCTTTCTGATACGTCTCTAGATCTGCTAAGCCAGCGCAAGAAGTTGACCTACCTATACTTACCACAATCCAAACAGTTCTCCGAATCAGCCAAAGCGACAATTAAGAAGTCACTCCCTGGTTGCAAGATCGATTTCTAGTGGCCCGTGCGCCTAACCCTGCGCTCAAGTCGGACCCCGCCTGCATTGCCTTCCGCTCTCTCTCAGCATTTCGCTATCTCGGCTCCGCTAGTCGCCTCGGTGCAGGCGTGGCCGCTTAGCTTCATTCGTTAGGCCACCAATTAAAGGATCGCTATGAGCATCGGATATTCGATTAAACAAGGGTTCTTAGCACTCCTGAGAGCCGCAGGTGGGACAGTGATAATCCACAAACACTGGGACACGCCCAGACAAAACTCAGCAGAAGTCAAAGGGCTTAAGAACAACGAGAAGGGAAAACCGCACATGGTGATGTTTCAATTTTCTGATCATCTCGATATCGAACCGAATGATGTCCTTCAACAGAAGGGTTCAAATGATCTCTGGCGAGTCGTGGAAACCGAAGATCACATCCATGGGGATCTACTCGCATACTTCGAGGCAAAGGTCGAAAAAATCACTGCCGCTCGCACAATTCATCCACCAACCCCAAGCACTGCTCAAGTGATCATCCATGGCCCGAACTATGGCGGTATTCAAGTGGCTTCCTCAAATAGTTCACAGTCAGTCTCAATAGGATCCATTGAAATTCATCAACAGCTCGGTCAATTGCGCGACCTGGCGGAGAAAATGGCTCTTGATGAGACTGACAAAGAGGAATTGTTACTGGCGATTGAACGCGTCGGTCAACTTGCCGAGAAACCAAAATCAGAGGCAGTTCTGTCTCGGGTGAAAGAGAAAATCGATCTCATCAAATCAATGTTCGACCTGTCTCTAACAATCGGTCCAATCGCATTACCTTATATTCAAGGCATTGCTCAATTCTTTGGTTTCTCTCTCTGATCGCCTGCCCAGGCTGGCCTAACCCTCCGCTCAAGTCGGACCCCGCCTGCATTGCCCTCCGCTCTCTCTCAGCATTTCGCTATCCCGGCTCCGCTCATCGCCTCGGTGCAGGCGTGGCCGCTTAGCTTCATTCGTTAGGCCTCCCGCTTGAAACAGACAGCTGCACTCATTCCCGCCCTTATCCTCATCGCCTGTGCCGATGCCAAGCATGTCTCCTCCGATGAGTTCATGGCCCAATACAAATGGGTTGGCCAGCCCCAAAGCGTTAAAGCGATCTCCTACCTTGGGCAAAAGGATGGCAAGGCCTTTCTCAAAATTAGTTCCATGTCAGCAGTTACCCAGAAATGGTCTGATCAGGTGATCTTCACTGAGCTTTCAGAGCTTCCTCAAGCATTCCGCAATACTCTTCCGGCAACGGCAAGTGCAACAAAATGAACATCGGCCTAACCCTTGGCTCAACTCGGACCCCGCCTGCATTGCCTTTCGTTCTCTCTCAGCATTTCGCTATCACGGCTTCGCTCAGCGCCTCGGTGCAGGCGGTGCCGGTTAGCCTGATTCGTTAGGCCCATCTCCGTTGAAACACGTCCTCTTCATCTGCAGCCAGAATCGACTCCGAAGCCCAACCGCGGAGAAAATCTTCTTTGGTCGACCTGGTGTCGAGGTTGCGTCAGCTGGATTGAACCCCGACGCCGTAAATCCGCTGTCGAGTGACCTCCTCGAATGGGCGGATGTTGTGTTCGTAATGGAAAAGTCTCACCGCAATAAGCTCTCCAAGAAATTCAAAACCTTTCTCACCGATCAACGTGTCATTTGTCTCGATATCCCGGATTTGTTCGAATACATGGATCCAATGCTGGTCCGTCTCCTTGAAGAGAAAGTCAGTCCATTCCTGGCGCGATATGGTGGTGAGCCGTCATGATGGGCCTAACCCCTCGCTCAAGTCGGACCCCGCCTGCATTGCCTTCCGCTCTCTCTCAGCATCTCGCTATCTCGGCTCCGCTCATCAACTCGGACCCCACCTGCATTGCCTCCCGTTCTCTCTCATCTCCCTGCTTTCTCGGCTTCGTTCATCGCCTCGGTGCAGGCGTGGCCGGTTAGCCACATTCGTTAGGTGGCCCGCCCATGCGGTTCGCAATCCTCTGTAATGGAACCGTGATCGGTCATTCCGATCTTGAGGGTGTCGATCTAGGAATGGGCATTCTCACTGGTGAATTTCATCCCTCTCCTGGGTACGAGGAAGTCCGTCCTATCTTTCAACTCTTTGGTGAAGCATCACCAGACACCAGCCAGCAGGCTCAGAAAGGTGTGGCTGATCTTACGAAACTGTCCACCTATCGCGAGGCCGTCCGAAAACTTCAGTTCGAGATCAGGCATGAGTCAGGCCAGGCGCTATCATTAAGCAACATCCACATCGTCGATTTCTCGTCTGACTTTGGCCCAGAGATCGACTACCAAGTTGAGGTCAAGATCCTTGATGCGCCTCACTGGTTAAACTTCCTGCCCGAGGCCACCTAACCCTCCGCTGCACTCGGACCCCGCCTGCATTGCCTTTCGCTCTCTCTCAACATCTCGCTAACTCGGCTTCGTTCACCGTCTCGGTGCAGGCGTGGCCGGTGAGCTTCATTCGTTAGGCAGCGCACTATCGCACATGAAAGGACGGATGGATGCGAACACCTAGATGTATTGCATTTTCATTCCTATTTTGTTGCCTTTCCCTCCATGGAATTACGCCTCCCGAGCCTATAACCCCTGACTTACAAATCTGGGCTAGGGCTTTCAGAATGGCCTTGTCTGAAGTGAGTTCATGTGATCACGTCGGGATTAGTCTTTTCAGATCTGCTGACTTGGAATACATCTTTGAAATTCAATACGATAAGGATGGGAAGGAAGCGGTAGCTTACTTTCATTTAAACCGCGATCTGGCAAGCCATAAACTTACCTCCGAATCGATTCTGAGGACCAAAGGCGAATTCCAACAAATTGTAATCAGTGAGAAACCGTACACATTCGCTAAGGCCCTTATTTGGTTTAGAAATTCAATCCCGGCAATCCCGGAACCATGAGTCTTCGCCGCTGCCTAACCCTCCGCTCAAGTCGGACCCCGCCTGCATTACCTTTCGCTCTCTCTCAACATTTTGCTATCCCGGATCCGGCCGTCGCCTCGGCGCAGGCGGGGCCGCTTAGCTTCTTCCGTTAGGCCTCTGCCGTGGCCTCCTCTCAAACGGTTTCGCTTTGAATTCCGCCTCTCGGCTCTTTGATCGCCCCGTAAGGTTTCTTCTCAACGCAGTCGCTCATTCTGGCGCGCCGCAAAACACCATCCATCGTCTGCTCCGCCCAGCGGCTCTGGTTCAGTCCTGCCGGGGTGGGCACCCCGAATCCCGTTCAGCGGCATTTTCAATACGGTTCGGCCACTCCAAGGGCATTCTCCTTCAGCCCAACACCACCTGGCGGTATGCTTCGTCCCTACGCAAGCTACCAATGCCTCAGTTGCTCGTTTCCACGCTCAATCCAACGCTACGCCCTGCCTAACCTTCCGCTCAACCCGGACCCCGCCGCAAGCGGCCGGGTCCTTCTCCCTGGTAATTCCATCTAGCCGCTCCACCGAGCGTTTCAGCCGCGGCGGGATCCGGTTAGCTTCCTTCGTTAGGGCTCACGTCATGCTTCAGAAAGCACCATGCGAATTTTGATCACGCTTTTTCTGCTATCAGCCTGGTTCCATGTTGACCTACATGGATCACAGCCCTCGGCAGAACACATCACACCCTGGTTGATTAACCCTTCGGGGACGGCCAAATTGATTTCAACGATTCATGGTCGGAAGAAAACATTCATTATCGGCGTAGAAAACCCTGAAATGGGGCTTCACTTGAAGGAGTCTTTCGAGAATTCAAGCTACCTTTGTTTGAGCTTTATTGCTGACAGCGAAAGCGACGTCATCTTCGTTCTTGATAAGAATAGGAATGCTCAAGTCAACTTGGGGCGGCGGTTCCAGAGCTACAGCCTTTTGGGGTTGATCAACCCAAATTTCTTGTTGATCACTTACTACGACATGGGAAGTGATACCAGGGATCAATACGGTTTCGTCGTATTGAGACTGTCCGATTTGAAATATTCTAGAATTGGAACTGACTCAACAAACTATCAACTGCGAGTCGATGGAGACAGAATCCTTGGAACAAGAACTGTGGTCATCGATGGGCTGGAGAAGGATGTTCCATACTCGATTTCGATTACCCAAGCCTTATCACGGTTCAAATAGCCCGGTTCGCCCTAACCCTCCGCTCAAGTCGGACCCCGCCTGCATTGCCTTCCGCTCTCTCTCAACATTTTGCTATCACGGCTCCGCTCGTCTCCTCGGTGCAGGCGTGGCCGCTTAGCTTCATCCGTTAGGCCTTTCCATAGAATCGGTGTCCCATGAAGTCATCCGGGCTATTCCTTCTTCTGATGTGTTGTTCAATCCTCCAGGTGAGCGCACAGTCGGTCGATCCCTGTCTGGCTGCAAACACCACAAAGGTTTCCACACCAGATTTTAAGGCATTCACTTTCCCTGAATACCCAAGCCTGGCTCGAATCGCTCATATTGAAAATACGGTCGAAATACTGATCAATACTGATTTTCAAGGCAATGTTAATAATGTCCATTTTTGTAAGGGTATGGAGCAGCTTCGCGCCTCTGTGCTCAAAGCAGCCGCACAATGGCGGTTCCCTGAAAAACTCCAAAAGAATATCCGGGTGGCAATCCAGTTCAAACTCTCTGAGACATGCATTGAGACAACATACAAAGTCACCAATGATGATCAGCTTAGAATTGTCATTGAATCTAAGTTCACCTCGCCACCGATCACCTCGGATTCATTCAAATGAAGAATATTCGGCACGGCCTAACCCTCCGCTGCACTCGGACCCCGCCTGCATTGCCTTTCGCTCTCTCTCAACTTTTTGCTAACTCGGCTTCGTTCATCGTCTCGGTGCAGGCGGGGCCGGTGAGCTTCATTCGTTAGGCCTCCCGAATGCCCATCCCGGTTTCATTCCAGCACGGCATCGTAATCCGGCAGGCCGCACTGGCTGCCCACGGGCTCACTCGGAGCGATCTTTTCCGTGTCTTCGAGACCGACCAGCCTCTTGGCGAGAGCGATAGTCTAATCTCCTTTGGCCCCAGCTTCGGCCCTGAAGCCTGCAATGAATTCATCTCAAGGCTGCAAGGCCTCGGCCTGATCTACGTCGATGACTTCTTCGATTTGGCTCTAGATCTTCCAGAATGGCTTCAATTCCAAGCCGTTCAATCATGAGCATCGGCCTAACCCTCCGCTGCACTCGGACCCCGCCTGCATTACCTCCCGCTCTCTCTCAACTTCTTGCTAACTCGGCTTCGTTCACCGTCTCGGTGCAGGCGTGGCCGGTGAGCTTCATTCGTTAGGCATTCCATGAAGAGGCGTGACCGAAAATTGGAGCTGTTCCTTCTCGTATTGCTGGTGCTCCGATTTTCCGTATTTCTTCCACATGTGTTTTGGATTTATATCATTTCGACAGGCATCACAACCTACTTTGCGATCAAGTTGGTTTGGCCTGAACGAATCGCTTTCCATCTCGAAATTCCAAGTAGGTCTCATTTATGGATATGGGGCGGCGCATTAGGAGTCGCAGCTGCTGGGGCCAACATCTGGATTCGATGGGAATTTCATGGGGTTGCGCCAGTATTGGATCAAGGATGGTACCTTCAGATTATTTTTCTGCCGATAATTCAATTTTTTGTTGCTGCCACCGCTGAAGAACCCTTTTTTCGTGGACTGCTCTGGGGATATCTAAAACGGCAAGGTCGACCGGACTGGGTCATTCTAGTGGTTCAGGCTTTATTATTTTTTGTTTGCCACGCCTATTATGCTCGACCAGGGTTATATGCAAATTGGGGTAGCACTCTGTTCATGGGCTTTGTTTTCGGTATCGCTGCATGGAAAACCCGTTCAATTCTGCCAAGCATGATCGCTCACGCTCTCGTAAATGGCTTAACACAAGCATTCACTTCGTCATTAAAGTAAGGAGCGTCCGGCCAATGCCTAACCTCTCGCTCAACTCGGACCCCGCCTGCATTGTCCTTCGCTCTTTCTCTTCATTTCGCTTCCTCGGCTCCGCTCAGTGCCTCGGTGCAGGCGTGGCCGGTTAGCTTCTTTCGTTAGGTGGCCCGCCAATAGGAGTCTACAAATGAGGGTTCAATACCTGATTCCGGCCTTGACCCTTTGCTGCTCTTTTCTAACGGCGCGTCCGAAGGCCGATGAATCAAATCCAAAGGAAACGCAAGCTGTCCTTCGATATCTCCTAGCCGCCTCGAATTCGGCTCTCCCACCTGGTTCCCATTGTTGCGGTAATTTCGGTCAGAAAGGGTCTGCCAAAATCCTAGATATTCTCAGCGTGCATCTAGCCTACTTTGGCGTAGGTCAGAATCGAATTGTTGGGCAAACCACGATCACCAATGGCATTAAGCACTGTGAACTCAAAATCACTCGATCAAACGACGAAGATATTTCAAACTGCACGTTCAGGTTCACGGTCCAAAACGAGTTGCTCGTATTAGATTCGCTCCAGTGTTCTATGACTCCCTAGTTGTAGTCTGCGCGTGGGCCACCTAACCCTCCGCTCAAGTCGGACCCCGCCTGCATTGCCTTCCGCTCTCTCTCAGCATTTCGCTATCCCGGCTCCGCTCATCGTCTCGGTGCAGGCGTGGCCGCTTAGCTTCATCCGTTAGGCCTCATGCGCCATCCAGACGAAAACCCTCTTCCGCTTCCAGCCACCATGTTTTTCAGCGTGGGTTGTAGTTTTATTGCCGGTGTTCTCTTCGTCGCATTGCTTTGGTTCTCTTTACCTGCGAGTGATGCATCTCGTAAAGGCCCGTTCCTTGAACCACTGGTCAATCCTTTTGTTCTCACGGTGCTGTGTCCTGTGGCAATGATCGTTGGTCTTGTAGTTGGCCCAATTGTCCATATTGCGATTTCCCATCGCCATTTCCGCCGGTCATTAGCCATCCTCATTGGGTCTGTCTTTGGCTGGATTGCGGTGCTAACCCCACTCTCAGTCAAGGTCATGTTGATCGGGCTGGCACCAGTGCTGATCGGGGCACTAGTATTCTGTCGCTTATCGCCTCTCACCAGGCTTCCAGCAAACTCCTCCATCGTATGATCGGCCTAACCCTCCGCTGCACTCGGACCCCGCCTGCATTGTCTTCCGCTCTCTCTCATCTCCCTGCTTCCTCGGCTTCGTTCAGCGCCTCGGTGCAGGCGTGGCCGGTGAGCTTCATTCGTTAGGTGGCTTCCTGATGATCCCAATCTCCCAACTGGAAGACATGTTCTCTGACATGCGTTCCAACCCGGCCTTGAATGCCGAGGGGGTTTTGCTTTGGGGCTACTTCTTCACGGACCGTGATGAAGAGAAATTGAATCAAGCAGCCTACGCACTCGAAGACCTAGGTTACAGGTTCGTCGAGATCTACCCATCTGATGGCGAGGATTCCTATTGGCTTCATGTGGAACGCGTCGAAGCACATACACCTGTAACCTTGTTTGATCGGAATGTGTTTCTTGAAGCATTTGCCCAAAAATATGGATTGCTCACCTACGATGGCATGGATGTCGGGCCAGTCCCAGCCACCTAACCCTCCGCTCAAGTCGGACCCCGCCTGCATTGCTTTCCGCTCTCTCTCAACAATTTGCTATCTCGGCTCCGCTCATCGTCTCGGCGCAGGCGTGGCCGCTTAGCTTCATTCGTTAGGCCTCTTCATGCCCACCAATCACATACTTCTATCATTCCTCCTGTTCGCAACGGCCTTCACAGCTTGCAAGCCAAAGGCTGGTCAAATTGTCAAACGTAGCGGTGAACCTGATATGGCTTACGTCGCCCCTGATGATCAGGCGATGAATGCTGCCATTCTGAAAGCCCGATCCACACTCTCAACATTCAAACAGAATTTGGTCAAACCACCTGCAAACGCCACCGACTTCTCGGTCAAGGTTGCCTTCTCATATGGCCCCGAGAAATTTGAACACATCTGGCTCTCTAACCCCGAGTTCAAGGATGGACAAATTTACGGAAGTATTGGCAACGAGCCCGTGGATTTGAAGAATTTCAAATTGGGTCAGCGAGTCTCTGCCAATGAGTCGGCCATCTCAGATTGGATGTTTCTTGAGAACGGTCTTCTTCGGGGCGGATTTACCTTGAGAGTATTATTAGACAAGCTTCCTCCATCCGAACGCGCAGCTCAGTTAAATTCCATGCGCCTTCGACTTGATTAGCGTCGGCCTAACCCTCCGCTCAACTCGGACCCCGCCTGCATTGTCTTCCGTTCTCTCTCAGCATTTCGCTATCTCGGCTCCGCTCGTCTTCTCGGCGCAGGCGTGGCCGCTTAGCTTCCTTCGTTAGGCCACCCAATGAACAGTCACGCGCCCTTCCGAAAAATCGTGAATGCGTTCATTCCTAACGCCACACCATCACACCTTGTTGGAGGTGCGGCACTTCGGGAAGTGGGGCGCCTTTCTAAAATGTGGAGTGGGTTGTGGGTCGGTGGTTCCGTTGAATGCTCCGATTCTGCGTTGGTGTTTAGGGCAAACCAGCTGAACGAGGCATTCCACGATGGGCTTGAACCATTTGAAATCCCAGTCAATCAGATCCATTCCATACATCGAGAATTCGGTTGGTTCACTGGTATCGTAGTCGTTACCCATCAACATGGTTCTTTCCGCTTTCGCTGTTACGCCGCAAAACATGTGGCTGCAGAACTATCAGCCAGGCTCGGGCTGGCCTAACCCTCCGCTCAAGTCGGACCCCGCCTGCATTGCCTTTCGCTCTCTCTCAACCACTCGCTTCCTCGGCTCCGCTCGTCGCCTCGGCGCGGGCGTGGCTGCTTAGCTTCTTCCGTTTGGCTTCCCAAATGTTGGTCTGCTATTCCATCAGAGCTCTAATAACCGCAACCGTCGCCGTGACCGCTCTGGCGGGTGAAGATAATTTTAAGTTTATGCACTCTGAAAGAATTGGGGCATTAAGGATTGGCATGCCTCGAAAGGACGTTCTTCATGTTCTTGCTGGTACACCCGTTTCCGGTCCTATCGAACTATGGGAAGCCGATGGAAACTACTACCAGCTGCTAGATTTCCAATCGTTGGGCGTCAAGATCTACCTCGTATCCCCATCCAAATCAGGTGCACAGATAATCGCGTCAATCCGCATTACAAGCCCATGTACCTTGGCTACGAAACGCGGTATTCACCTTGGAAGTAGTGAACAAGATGTAATCAAGCTATACAAAAGCCAACAGAACAAGGAGGATTCTGAGTTAGGAACCTCATTTGTTGCAGGTTCAGTTTATGGCGGTCTGATTTTCCAATTCAGCAAAGGCAAAGTGAGTCAAATTTTCCTTGGTCCTGCGAGTGAGTAGCTCTTCTCAGGCATCACCTTCCTGTCGTGGCCAGGTCAGCCTAACCCTCCGCTGCACTCGGACCCCGCCTGCATTGCCTTCCGCTCTCTCTCATCTTCCCGCTTCCTCGGCTTCGTTCATCGCCTCGGTGCAGGCGTGGCCGATTAGCCACATTCGTTAGGCGTCACAAAGGCCGCATCTCCATCCCCTGTGTCGGAGACCACTCATGACAATACTCCGGGCTGTCCATCCGGTCCTAATGTCTAGGAATGTTGCTACGTCAGTTCGGTTCTACGAAACACTGGGCTTCTCATTGGTCTTTCAAAACCTCATCGACAATCCAACATACGCAGTAGTCACCAAAGACAGTGTCGAACTTCACCTTCAATGGCAGGACGAAAGTCAGTGGGCTACCGCCGTAGATCGCCCGACATACAGATTCCTCGTCGAGGACGTTGATGGTTTCTACGAATACCTTTATAAGCGTGGTGTATTCAAATACCAGGCTTCAAGCGATAGCCCTTGGCTAATCCCTGGCAACACTGCGTGGGGTACTCGTGAATTCCACCTCCTCGATCCAGATGGAAACGGGCTCCAGTTCTACCGCCCTATGTGAATATCAGTTTGCCCTTCTAGTAATCTAAGCTTTTCGGAATCGCCTAACTTCACTCGATAGGCCATTCCCAAGAGCCCGAGACGAGGCTTCACTCCCCAAATCCATCAGCAGTAGAATGGTTGGCATGAACCCATCCAAACCTTCTCTTGATGAAATTGTGGCGGTGCTTGATCGAACGCCAACCAGTCTCGCAACGCTACTCGAAGGGCTGTCTGAGACCTGGGTAACGGCCACCGAAGGGGACAATACTTGGTCCCCATACGACGTCATCGGTCATCTCATCTACGGCGAACGAGTTAATTGGATTCCCCGAGCCCGGCACATCTTGTCGGGAGAGACACAACCATTTGAGCCATTTGATCGAACTGCGCAATTCACCCAAAGCCGTGGCAAGCCTCTATCAGAGTTGCTCACGACCTTTGCCGAGCTTCGACGAGACAATGTTGCTGTTCTGCTCGGAATGAACCTTACGAACGCTGACC